>NZ_CP033219.1:3072375-3408562 GCF_004006175.1 Parasedimentitalea marina | reverse complement strand
AGTGGTGCTGTTTTTGATCTTCTCCCACCACATCTCAGCTGTCCTGCCGCCGTAGCTATAGATCGCCACCTGGTTGGCCTTGCCACAGGACTGACGAACAATCTTCTCGCTTGGAAGTCCCAATGCCACCCACAACTCAAGTTCGCCACTCAGGCTTTTCTGCCAAATGTCTGGCTCGTCATCCGTTGAAAGCCCTTTGGTGAGTTCCAACTGCTCATTGGCATTCAATGCAAAAGCAAGAAGACGCACCATCAGCCGTTCATCTGTTTCCGACGGATGTTTGGCAACAGTCAGTTTATGGGTCTCATAGTAGTGACGATCCATATCGGAAACGGACAGTTCAACTTTATAAATGGTGGATTTTTGCGCCATGATAGGTCCCGAAACAGAAGATAGGGATGCCTAGTGCGTCTGGTGAGTTTGTGAAAGCAGATAAAAAACTCCGCCGAAGAAGGGAGCAAGATTGGTATTGCCAAATTGTTTGGATTTATCGCCGTTTGGGACTGCACTGCAGCATCGAGGTGTTAGCCGAAACTCAACATGCTCCAGCGTCGAACCCGGGCATTTTATAGCTTACGCAACATATTTTTTCTGTACTGCGAAGGGGCTCAGCCCCAGCCAGGTTTGGATTGTAGAGGCAATTTCACGTGAACCGGTAAGTTCAATCTTTGAGCGTTCAGCATTCACATCCGTGACGCCCATCCAGATAGCTGTCATTGTCCGCAACTCAGTGGACAAGTACAAATCGACGTCAAAACCCGGATCAGCCCAGCATAGATCGACCTCTCCTGAGGCCTCAATGACAAGCCACCAATCTCGTTTCGTAGAGGGGAGTTCGGGAAACATAAACTGAACGACTGTACGCCTGGTTGGCAGTGGTCTTGGATTCAGATTTCTGCGCATGTCCCACATAAGAAGTGATGGGTCGAGGTTTTTAAGCGACAAGGATGATTCCACCCATTTCTGCCCCCACATGCCCATCGTCATAATGACCTCTTTTAGATCACTGCCTGCCTCTGTCAGGTGATACTCTTGCAGGCCACGTTCTGACGGGACTGGCCTTCTTTCGACGATCCCAGCCTCCTCCAGTTCTTTTAGGCGTTTTGACAACAATGTCGGCGACATCTTGGGCACGCCGCGACGCAGGTCATTGAACCGCGTCGACCCAGCAACAAATTCGCGCAGCAGAACCATCGTCCAGCGTGTGCAAAGAATTTCGGCGGCCATCGCGAGGGGACAAAACTGCTTATATCCTGAATGTGACATTTCATTTCCTTGGGCTGTTTCATCAACTGTAATCTACAGGCTGCCTTGCACTAGTCCAGAAACTGTACCTGTGGGTCCAGTTTCGTGACTAGAGGAGCCTTGCTGGGTTCCGCCATCCTTGGTCCATCCGATACGGCAAACCCGCCGAACAGAGACAAGGAGATGAAAATGAGCGTTTATCTAATTGCAGACATCAAGGTGACCAATGACAGCTGGGTATCAGAATACGCAGCGCATGTGCACAAGCTGGTGGAGAAGCACGGTGGTCGATATCTTTCGCGCAGTGGAAATATAGAGGTTCTGGAAGGGAACACCTCTGACAGTACCCTGATTGCAATATTGGAGTTTCCTGATCGGGCGGCACTGGATGGTTTCGCAAGCGATCCTGAATACGCTCCTCATGGCAGGGCGCGACAGGGCGGGAGTGTTTCGAACTTTTGCGTTGTTGATGACACTGACATCGTGGGCACGATCCCATATCTCAAAGCAGGATAAAAACCCTGCCCAGATCGGACGCTACGGCGTCTGGTCTGCCAAAGCACCATATTAGCTCAAACAGAACGGAGAGAAGCATGTCACCTGGGCACTCAGGGCGCTGCCTGTGCGGTAAAGTTAGTTTTGACACCGGAACTGATCCACTTTGGATAACTATTTGTTTCTGTCAGTTCTGCCAGCGTGCGACTGGATCAGATCGGATGATTGAACCCATTTTTGAACGAGCCGGGTTCACTTTCACGAAAGACAGCCCCAGCGTTTATACTTTGATTTCGGACGGCAGCGGGAAACGCATTCACGTTCATTTTTGCAAAGAATGCGGAACCAAATTGGCCCTGACTTTTGAACGTTGGCCTGATCGGATTGGGGTCTATGTGGGAACGTTGGATGATCCGGCATCCATTTCAGCGACTAAAGAAAACAGCAAATACATCTTTGTCTCTGAGGCACGCCGCGGGACGATCCTGCCGCCGGGGGTCAAAATTTTCGACCGCCATGCCACTGCGAACGATGGCACTTTGATAGAGCCAGCCATTTATACGTCGTCATTTGTTGTAGGCGCTCAGACCGCGCGGCGTTGCAGACCGGGCGAACGCCTTACTGGCGCTGAATTAACATTGCCGTCTTAAATCCTTTCTCCCAAACGCACAGGCGCTGCAGGAAAGGGTTATCCATGAATAAAGTCATTACCGAGGGCATAGTATTGATGCCACCCGCATTTTCGGATGGTCTGGATGTCTGGTCCAGTGGCGATGGCACGCCAGGGTCTGATACATATGACGGTGCGATTAACGCGGCCTTTGTTCCTGCGGATGCTGACTTTTCTGGATGTCTTGAGCTGCAAAAGACGGATTCCACGCAACAATTGCGCCATATGGGGCAAACACCGTTGCTGCCGGGGTGCTATCTGCAAATCAAAGTTCGCATCAAAGCCGTCAGTGGTGCATTGCCCAGCGTGCGGATCGCTGCCTGGGCCGGAGGTTCCGGCAATGGTCATGTCGGTGGCGTAGTGGAAACTGGTCCCACCACGAGCCTGACCAGCTATGGCGAGGTGGTCGAGATTAGCGCAATTGTTGGCACCGGGGCACGGGGCGGCGTTGATATGACCTGGGGGCGCAGCGCGAGTTACGGTCATATGGGGTTGGACCTGATCGGCGCCAACGGTGGTGTTGTACGGGTGGACGATATTGAGATTGTCGACATCACCAGCGCTTATCTGCGGGATATGCTCAGCCTGGTGGATGTGACGGATTTCGGGGCTGTTGGCGACGGGGTGACCAATGATGCCCCAGCATTTGAAGCGGCAGACGATGCGGCGGATGGCCGTCGCATTCTGGTACCTGCCGGAGAATTCTATCTTGGTGACACTGTGTCGCTTAATCACCAGGTGGTGTTCGAGGGCACAGTGACCATGCCCACCGACGAAATGTTGCTTCTGACCAAAAGTTTCGACTTCCCCACTTATGCGGCCGCCTTTGGCAACGAGGAACTCGGGTTCAAAAAAGCGTTCCAAGCGCTGATCAACAATGCCGATCATGACTCTCTGGATCTGGCTGGGCGTAAGGTTAGTCTAAGCGGGCCAGTGGACATGCAGGCGGCCGTGCCCAACAAAACCAGTTATGCAACCCGCCGGGTGATCCGCAACGGCCAGATAGAGGCGCAGTCCGGGGCCGCCTGGGACACCGAGACAGTGACGTCACAGGCGACCTATGACCCCAGTGACTCGCGCACACTGTCATCGGTCGCAAACATTGCCAATATACCCGTTGGGGCTCTGGTCGAGGGCAGCGGGGTCGGGCGGGAAGTCTACGTGAAGTCGAAGAACACAGGCGCGGGGGAGCTGACCCTGAATGCGCCGCTCTATGATGCGGCAGGCACCCAAGTGTTCACCTTCAAAGACTTCAAATACATGCTTGATTTCAGTGGCTTCAGCGCGCTTAGCAAATTTGGCATCGCCGAGGTCGAACTGCAGTGCAACAGCTATTGCAGCGCCATTCGTCTGTCACCGGCCGGCTCGGTGTTCAGCTTGGAACACTGCTTTATCTCGCGCCCCAAAGACCGGGGAATTTCATCGATTGGCACCGGGTGTCAGGGTATATTGGTGGACAATTGCCAGTTCCTGTCGGCGGAAGAAGCCGAGGACGTCTCGGACCGCAGCTCGCTGGGGCTGAATGTGAATGCCAATGATGCCAAGCTGCGTAACAATCGGATCACCAAATTCCGCCATTTTGCCTTGCTCGCAGGGGGGAACAACACGGTTGCTGGCAATCATTTCTTCCAGGGGGATTCGGTTGCTGGCGGTGTGCGCACGGCGGGGCTGATCCTGGCCAGTACCTATTGTTCCACCACGATTTCGGACAATTACATCGACAATTGCTTTATTGAATGGACCAATGAACAGGACCCAACGCCGGATTTCGACACCGGGTTTTCATTCAGCTCCCTTTCGATCACGGACAATGTGTGCCTGTCAGGCGATGTTGCCCCATGGTTCAGTTACATTGTGATCAAGCCGCATGGCACGGGACATTTCCTGAACGGAGTCACGGTAAGTGGCAATAAATTTAGGTCTATCAACGGCAATATTGACCGGGCTGAACGGGTGGACACCAGCTTTTCAGATCTTGATTTCAGTCGGTCCAAAAACGTGTTTTTCGCGGGGAATACCTATCACAATGTGGATGCCCTGGTGGCCAATCCGCTACGGATCCGGCACGAGCAATCCTCGGCAGCCACAACATGGACGGTTGATCCGGGGAATGCCCTGCCCTTTGGCGGCAGGTCGCGCGGGGTGGACAGCGTCATCGCGCTGGGAGCGATCACCACCAGCGGCGGATCATCCCGTCATGCCATGCCTTATGCCGAACTGGAACAGGGCAGTGCGAAAGATCAGGTTGATCTGGTCTGGGAGGAAGCAGTGAGAGGCGAAGTGCAATTGACTATGCGCATAGACAAGTGATCAGCTTGGAACCAGGTCCTGCGGGACAAGATGAAAGGCCTTGCCAAAGCCACCGTTCAGATGGGCTTCGCTGACCTCAAAGCGGACAAAGGAAAAATCGCTAAATCCGATATAGAGTTTCGCCTTAGGGTGGTCGCGCAGGTAATGCGCGGCCAGTTCGGCGTGACCGACGTCTCCGTGATGCAGGAAAGACGCGCGGCAGATCAGGCTAAGACGCGGATATGTCAGGGGATCCCCTTTGTCTCCGGGCTCACCCAACAGCAGCGAACAGATCGGATTGCCCTGCAATGCCCCCGTGTGTACCGAAAGAGACGAGACAAGACTGATCGGGCCACCTTCGGGATCAAGACCAAAAGCCACCCGCGTCACCAAAGGCACATTTGTGTCCAGAACCACCCCAAGTGCTGCAAACCGGGCCTTGGCCATCAGGCCTTGCGCCAAGGCGCGCGCACCGTCATCGGTGGGTCGAATTGGAGTGGTCATGGGGTTTGTGTCCTCGTCATTACCCTAGAACCTGTGCCACATTCCGACTTTAAGGCCAATACTGCGGCGAGTGGTTACACGATGCTCTACGCCGATCAGCAATTTCAAATCGCGGGGCAGGGGAAACTGCAGCGAGGGCGTGATCGTATAAAATAGTTGATGACCTGAAATCTTAGCCGTCTCAATTTGTAGCATCGGTCGCAGGTGTGTGTTGTCCGACAGGCCTATAGTGGCGTCCAGTTTCAAAATGGCCCCTGTGTTGATGGCACGCTTTTCATAGGCGCTATCGATCGCCAACCAGCCCGGGCCCCAGATGCTGTCAAAGGCATGGCCATACGAAAGTGTCAACTTATGCATTGATTTCCATACATTTTGGTAATGTGCTCCACCCAGGGCCAATTCAGTCGCCAGGTGGTGCTCAGACGGCAGAAACTCCAATGGGACACGGGCAAACACCAGCGCATGCCCGGTCAGATTGTCGTTGTCATTCAGGTCGATCCCAAGTGTCAGAAACGGAGACACACCAAATTCACCGTAATAGCTAAGGTCTGTCGACCTGCCGCCAGTGCTGTGTTGAAAGGTGGCACTGACCGAGGAAAAACCGCTCCCCGGATCTCTCATCCAGGCCCCGGCCAAAGCAGGGACCGTGCCTAAAACGAAAAACCAGACAACAATCAAGCCCAGGAACATCACTAACCCCCCAGTCCAATTGGCTATCGATCAGTGTTAAGAATGGGTTACTTTTTCGGTACCACTTAGCTGGCGGCGCAGGATTTAACGCTCAGATTGTTGAAAATGCTTCTGTTCCCAGTGAAATCCCGCGTAGGCTAAAAGTCTTCAACGGAGGAGCCAATGCCAACAATAGCCAAGACCGCTGAAATCCAAACTGTCATCACGACGTTTGAAATGACGCCAGGCACCTGTCAGGATCTGCTGGACGCCCTGACCCTAGCCTATTCTGAGTTTATCTCACTTCAGCCGGGGTTCATCTCAGCAGGGCTGCACGTAAATGATGCGCAGACCAGGATTGCGAATTACTCCCAATGGCGCCGTCGCGAGGACTTTCTGGCCATGCTCCGCACTCCGGAAATGCGCGAGCGAAACCGCAAGTTCAACGGGCTGTGCCGCAGTTTTGAACCGGTCATGTACGACGTCGCCGAGACATTCAACTAGGAGCGATACGATCAATATTCACTTCCGGGGTCTTCATCTGGCCAAAATATCCCGGGGGTGAATTGGCCGTAGGCCAAAAGGGGGCTGGCCCCCTTAGCCTCTGGCCGTGAGGTGACAAACTCTCGTGAAACCCAATCTCAAACCACAAATAAACCTGACAATGACTGGGCGCCTTGTTTGGTCGGGCTACATATCAGGGTGGTAGTGTCTGGTGATATGCCAGCAGCTAATAGCTTGGTTTATATATAATAACCGGGTTGATCTGCATCAATGAAATCACATGTTTTTTGAGTGAAACATGGGATGGGGCAACATAAGGAGACGATTGATGTATCATAAAATTCTAGTGCCCATTTCTTTTGATCCTGATCGTGATATCACCGGCGCCTTGAAGCTTGCCAAGATACTGTGCACGGCAGGCGGCGCCGTCACTTTGCTGCATGTGGTCGAGCACATACCGGCCTATGCCATATCATATATGCCGCTTGATTACCTGGCCCAGGCCCGCGAGGCTTTGCAGGTTGAACTTGATACTCTGGCCGCCACGTTACCACATGCCATCGGTGTGGTGATCGAGGGCCACTCGGGACGTTCCATCCTGGATTGGGCGGAAACCAACAGCCCGGACCTGATTATCATCGCGTCGCATCGCCCGGGCATGCAAGATCTGTTGTTGGGCTCCACTGCCTCGCAAGTGGTCCGCCACGCTGCCTGCGCAGTCCATGTGCTGCGATAGGCTGACATAACGTCTGCGTGATCCCTTGCATGACCCTCCTCGGAGATGGGCCATGCAAAAATTTCCGGACAAAAAAGCCCGGCTTAAATGATCAACAGGCCAAGCGAAGGTCAGTGCAGGGTGCAGAACGAACCGTGCTTTGCGCCCTGCATCAGTTGATCAAAATCTCGTCCCTGCATTTCAACCAGCGTTTTATGATCCCCGGCCTCAAACCAGACTTTATCCAACCCCGACAGACTGTTGTCGATGATGGTCGGCACATCATAGGCCGCGCCGACTGGCGGCGCCGCGCCCAGATTGCAGTCGTCAAACAGGATCTGGATCTCGGATTCGGCAGCCAACCCCAGACGGCGCTTTAGCATGGCCTGTAATTGGGTCAGATCCACATGGTGATTTGACGGCACAACGGCCAGTATCGGGCCTTCCTCCATATGGATCAGGACCGATTTGGCCAGATGGTCGCCGGGCACATGCGCGGCCTCGGCGCAGCCACTGGCAGTGGCGGCGTAAGGGTGGGCGATCATGTCAAACGGCAGACCCTGGGCCTCGAGATGGTGTTTCAGGCGTGCGGCAATGGTCATTGGCTTCTCCGTCGGGATGACGGGTGCCCCATGGCCGCACGGCTCCTATACCAGCGGCGCGGCCTGGGCGCCCTGAGGTTTCGAGTGGGATTTTAGTCTGCGCCTGTTGCTCACTTAGGGCAAGCCCTGCGGCCGAATTAGAGCTGCAGATTGGTGGATTTGGCAAAGATCTGCGCAAGGCGGATCAACCGGTTCGGCAGCATCAGCAGCGCCGAGCGCAACAAGACCTTGTTGGAATTGATGGCATCGGCAATGCGAACATAATGCGACTGGGTGTGCGAGGGCGCACGCAGCAACATGGTCTGGGCCTCTTCCATCGCCCGTTCAGTGCGGGCCCGCGCGGCGGGAATGGCTTCGGGTTTGATCGCCACATAACTTCGAGTCAGCCTGCGTTTCTTTGGCACGGCCGGGTCCTGATACTCGGCTACGATCTGATCCAGTTCTTCCTCGACATGTTCCAGTGCGTCCTGGGCGTGGGAATAGCTCAACCGGCCATTCAGCTTGTTAACCACCAAGCGGTAGGTCTTGCGATAACAATCCCAGCGATAGATCTTTTTCTCTCTGTGGCAGCGCTCAAATTCGAAGGTCAGGGTTTTGACAATGTCCCGCGTGGTTCTGTTTTGCAGACCGGTTCCTTCGCCCCCCCGATCCCCATTGTTGCCGCCCTCGGAAGCGGCCAGAGGTTGGGCAAGAAAGGGAATAATCAAAACGACACGCAGAAAATTCGTAACCATCAACTGGACTCCTTCGGTCATGATCCTAGCACGAATTTCCTTTCTGGCCCGGAAAATTCCCGAGACTGGCGGTATTTGCCGGGTCCGGACAGCGATAATGTAACGTAAGATCAACAACCAGAGGCGACAATGGCACAGGTTCTGGCAACACAGATGATTGACGACGCGCGGGTGCGGGTGACCCGGTTTGACTTTGCGCCGGGCGATCAGACCGGCTGGCACAGACACGCGATGGATTACGTGATCACCGCCGTCACCGACTGCCACATGCGGCTGGAACTGCCGGGCGGCGAGACCCGCGACACCCTGGTGCCCGCAGGCACAGCGTACCGGCGGGAGGAGGGCGTGGAGCACAATGTGATCAACATCGGCGAGACAGCAATGAGTTTTGTTGAGGTGGAGTTGAAGTAAGGGGTTTGCGTCACATGAATAGGTCAGCGACCTCCAGTTTCGACGGGGAGGGTCGGGCGCTGCCTACCTGGCTAAAAGCGAAAGTGGTTTGAGGGATCAGTTGAGGAAGATAGATGCCTAACGCTTAGCAAGGATCTGTTTGAGCTTCCTCCAAATTTCGGCGGGGCCCAAATGGTGGGCGGCAGGCTCAGGTGAATATGAAGAGATCAAAATTAGGTCTTCTGCACCAAGGTCCAGCAGAGCCTGGGTGCTTCCGTCACTATTTACGAATTCGACGATGTAGAAAGGTGGGTTTTCGGTCAGGACATCCACCACCACACCAGCACAATCCATCAGTGCCGGTTTAGTTGGGGATTTTAGTTGTACGCTGTCATATTGTTTGATCATTTCAAGATCTCCTTAGAACGCACAATGCCCGTGCCCCGCTCGGGCAGCGCCTGCCTTGGCTCCGCCTGTTCAGACCTGAAATGATCCTCCAGATCATTTCCGAGATGGTGTTAACTCCCTTCGGAAGGCGCTTTGCGCTTGCCCAAGGTCAGGCGCTGCCCTTTGTCACCTCAAAACTTCTTCTGCGACTTGCCCCGGTAGTTCCGGGTGCCGCCTTTCCCAGCCGTTGACCGTCCGCGTGACTTTACGGCTGCCTCTGACGCCTTCTCCACCGCGTATTGCCGCGCTAGGGGGTCGTCGGAGATGGTCAGATCCACCGCCTCCAGCCGTTTGACTTCGTCGCGCAGGCGGGCGGCTTCTTCGAACTCAAGGTTCTCGGCGGCCTTGCGCATGTCGGTACGCAACCCGTTCAGGACTGTTTCCAGGTTGGCTCCATGCATCGGGTTGTCGATCGTAGCTGTGATGCGCGACTGATCGGTGTCGCCAGGGTACAAGCCGGCCAACACATCCGAGACGTTCTTTTTCACGGTCTCCGGGGTAATGCCGTGCTCAACATTATAGGCCTCTTGCTTGGCGCGGCGGCGGTTGGTTTCGTCTAGTGCCCGCTCCATCGAGCCGGTGATCTTGTCGGCATACATAATCACCCGACCCTCGGCATTACGCGCTGCGCGGCCAATCGTCTGCACCAAGGAGGTCTCTGAGCGCAGGAAACCTTCTTTATCGGCGTCCAGAATGGCAACCAATCCACATTCGGGGATATCCAGACCTTCGCGCAGCAGGTTGATGCCGATCAGCACGTCAAAGGCGCCAAGGCGCAGATCGCGCAGGATCTCAATCCGTTCCAGTGTGTCGATGTCAGAGTGCATGTAGCGGACCTTGATGCCCTGTTCATGCATATATTCGGTCAGATCCTCGGCCATGCGTTTGGTCAGGGTGGTGACCAGAGTGCGCATATTGTCGGCGGTGACCTTGCGGACCTCATCCAGCAGATCATCAACCTGCATCTGTACGGGCCGAATTTCGACAGGCGGGTCCAGCAGGCCCGTGGGACGGATCACCTGTTCGGTGAAGACACCACCGGTGCGTTCCAACTCCCACTTTGACGGTGTCGCCGAGACAAAGACCGATTGCGGCCGCATGGCATCCCATTCCTCAAACTTCAGCGGGCGGTTGTCCATGCAGGACGGCAGGCGAAAGCCGTGTTCAGCCAGGGTGAATTTGCGCCGATAGTCGCCTTTGTACATGCCACCGATCTGCGGCACCGAGACGTGGCTTTCATCTGCGAATACGATGGCATTGTCCGGGATGAATTCGAACAGAGTGGGGGGCGGCTCGCCGGGGGCGCGGCCGGTCAGATAGCGCGAGTAGTTTTCAATGCCGTTGCAATGGCCGGTGGCCTCGAGCATTTCGATGTCGAATTTGCAGCGTTGTTCCAGCCGCTGCGCCTCGAGCAGTTTGCCCTCATTGACCAGTTGATCCAGCCGCAGTCGCAGCTCTTCTTTGATCTTGATGACGGCCTGATTGAGGGTCGGCTTGGGGGTCACATAGTGCGAGTTGGCGTAGACGCGAATCTGCTCGAACGTGCCGGTGCGCTCGCCGGTCAGTGGATCGAATTCGGTGATGCCTTCCAATTCTTCGCCAAAAAATGACAGGCGCCAGGCGCGATCATCCAGGTGGGCCGGGAAAATCTCGAGGGAATCACCACGCACCCGGAACGAGCCGCGCTGAAAGGCCTGATCGTTGCGCTTGTATTGCTGGGCCACCAGATCGGCCATGATTTGGCGCTGATCGTAACTCTCACCCGCCTTCAGATCCTGGGTCATGGCGCCGTAGGTTTCGATCGATCCAATACCATAGATACAGGACACCGAGGCGATGATGATCACATCGTCGCGTTCCAGCAATGCACGGGTGGCCGAGTGGCGCATCCGGTCGATCTGTTCGTTGATCTGGCTTTCCTTCTCGATGAAGGTGTCTGATCGCGCGACATAGGCCTCGGGCTGATAGTAATCGTAGAACGAGACGAAGTATTCGACCGCGTTGTCGGGAAAGAAGTCTTTGAATTCGCCGTATAATTGCGCAGCCAGAGTTTTGTTCGGGGCCAGAATGATAGCAGGGCGCTGGGTGGCCTCGATCACCTTGGCCATGGTGAATGTCTTGCCGGTACCGGTGGCCCCCAGCAACACCTGATCACGCTCGCCGTCAAATACACCCTGGGACAATTCCGCAATGGCGGTGGGCTGATCACCGGCCGGATCAAAGCTTGTGTTCAGCACAAAGGCCTGTCCGCCCTCTAGCTTGGGCCGCTCGCGCACATCCGTTGACCCCATGCTGGGCGTGGAACTGTCGGAATGGGCATAGGGCATAAGCGGATCTCCTGTCTGACGGATGATTTTGATCTGTTTTTGTTCTTGTTCAAGCGGATTCGTGCAGATGTGGCAAAACCATCAAAAATCATGGGCAATGTGAGACAAAAGGCACCTTGCCGTATCGCCCTGTTTTGAGCATATAGGAGGCAGAGACAGACTAGGAGACGGCAATGCAAGCGCGGATTTTCAAGCCAGCCAGGAACGCGATGACTTCGGGCATGGCGCGCACCCGTGAATGGGTGTTGGAATATGCTCAGGCGAACGCGCGTGACGTCGACCCACTGATGGGCTGGACCTCCTCTGATGACACTCAAGCCCAGGTACGCCTGCGCTTTGACAGTAAAGAGGCCGCAGTGGATTATGCAGCGGCTCATGGCATTGATGCCCAAGTTGTCGACCCAAAGCCGCGCAAGGTGAATGTCCGCCCCGGTGGCTATGGCGACAATTTTGCCACCAACAGGCGCGGTGTCTGGACCCACTAAATGATCACGATTCGTCAGGTTGATCCCGCTGACCCCAAGTTACAGCCCCTAATCGAGGCCAACCGGGCCCATAGCGCTGGGGCAACCTCATCCGAGAGTGATCACACATTTGGCGTTGACGATCTGCGCCGGGACGGCGTGCGGTTTTGGGCTGCCTTTGACGGCGATGCGGTGCTGGGATGCGGCGGGTTTAAGCCGCTGCCGGATGGCACCGCCGAAGTGAAATCAGTTTTTGTAAACCAGGCGGCCCGTGGCAAGGGCTGTGCGCGCAAAATCATGGATCACTTGGCAGTAGAAGCTAGCAGCGACGGTCACTCGGCCTTGGTACTGGAAACCGGATCCGAGCTGTGCCCGGAATATGATGCTGCCCGCAAATTGTACGACAATTTGGGCTATGCCAGCTGCCCGCCGATTTACGGATATCAGCAAGACCCCAATAGTTTGTTCATGCGTTTGACCTTAGGGGCCAACTCCTAAAGTGGACGACTGGTTAGGGTTTTGAGTGCAAGTACCGTTTGGGCAGCTGCGTAGACTGCGCATGAACCAGATTGCCAAAGTGCTTTTCAACATCGATCAAAAAACCTCGAAATTCAGATTTTTCGAATAATATTAAGTACATGTCTGTGCCAGGTTAGTTGAGAATGTGCGAATGAGTGGGCTTCTTTGCTCAATTCCGTTCGGCGGGCGCCAGATTGCAACAGTTTAGTTAAGCAACTTTTTAAAGCCTCAATATCATGGCCATCAACCAGAAGACCGGTTTCATTGTCCCTGATGAAATCAAGGGGGCCACCAGAAGCCCCTGCAATGGGGATGCAACCAAAGGCCATGCCGTCGGCAATCGTCAGCCCAAACCCTTCTAAATCTGCCCCACCTTCGGTGGCAATTTGGGGGTGTAGGAAAACATGCGCATTTCTGTAGAATTCAGGTACTAGTTCATCCGGAATTCGACCGTGTAGCTTAATTCTATCGCCTGTGGCTTGTTTAGAAAGCAATTTGCGAAGGGAGTTTAACTCAGGCCCGCTTCCGGCAATGTCGAATTGGAGGTCGACACCTTGGTGTATCAGATCTGAGACAGCCACTATCGCTGTTGCTACATTTTTTCGTTCGACCATGCGGCACATACAAAAGATGTTGAAGCCATTTGGCTTGCTGTCGAGCCGCCGAGCCTCCTCTTCAAAACTGATGCCATTCCAATTTGAAAAAGCCTGTTCCAAAGGAAGACCTGTTTTGTCACGCACCATGTTCAGAATGGGTTGGCTGACTGTCGGCAACAGTTTGGCGCGTCTCAAGACAAGTGCCATCACGGGTTTCAGTGCCTTGGGTACCATGAAGACTTCCCGGCCATGGATGGTAACTGCAAGAGGGGTCTTGGGGCGTAACAAAAGTGTCGGGAGGCCCACTCTCCAGGACGTGGCATGGACAAAATTGTAGTCACTGTCGCGCTGGTGGCGCAGCCATTCCATCATGCGCAGGAATGTTTTCAATTGATTGCCCTGGCCGACATTGTGAACGAAAACCGATCCTCGTTGTTCGCAACCGCTCTCACCAGGGTGGGCTGTCAGGACTGTAACTTGGTGCCCAAGATCCGCATAAGCCTTTGCGACTTCCTCTGAGTAGGTTTCAATTCCGCCAGTTTCCGGTGGATAGGCCTTGGCTATCAGAAGTATGTTCACGACCACTTCCACTCAGCGCGCAGATCCCGCTTTAATACACCGGAAAGGCGCTCAACGTCCTGAGTGAAATATCTACGCATTTCCGAAACGAGTTCTTCGTCAATCGAGCGATCTACTTTTATTGCATTAACGGTTTCAATTTTCTTCCGAAGGCCAAGCGATGGCCTGCCGATAGACTTTTTAAGAATGTCACGAAGGTTAGCAACTGATTTTGGAGGGTTCATGGATCGCATATTTCCTAAATTTCAGGGCTAACAAAATTGAACAACCGGCAGCATGTAGATACATTTCCGGGAATGAAAACACAGTTCTCAGTGGAACGCCTACTTAATTCACGGCATCATGCCATGGTGTCACAAAATAGGCTGTTCATATCCAAACGTCCTAATGTCCTCGGCATATCTTTTGGAAATCATGTCGATAAGTTCCGGAGTGTAGTGATTAAGATGCTCGTTTTTGGATGAAGTGGTTGAATTTTTGTGCTCATTGAAGGAGTTTTTTGGAATACCGAGCTTGTCAGCCACTGCAATCAATGATTGCTCCATGTTTTCAAGCTTGCCGATAAAATCATACGAAATACCTAAGTCCAGGCCCAATATGAGGTGCTGGGAAGCCCAGTGCCGGTCTGCAAGGTGATCACCGCCTTCTGTATTGCAGAGCCAGTGAACGAACTCGTCAAAAGTCATATCCGGATTGAGACCTTTGCGGCCCGCCAAATGCAAGGCTTGGCTGATTGGTTTGCTGTCTTTGATTTTCTGTTTGTAGCAGGAATAGGTGCGCGCCCAAGGATCGCGGACAATAGCAAACTGAAAATTCCCTTCGTGCTCATTTTTGAAATTGCTGACACTTTGTTTTTTGATCGATAAACCGAATTTCTGCATTCTTGAAGCTTGTTGAAGACCGGCGAGTATCGTTCGCGATCCGCATTTCGGGACCAGTACACAAACAAACCGACGATCAGGAGAGGCCACAATTTCTGTGCTTCGATCTAGACGGTGGGGTTTCTTAAGAAACAGTATGTCCAACACACGGTAGGCCGAAAGGACTACCAAAAGTCCAAATCTTGCAAATCGAGAATTGGAATCCTGCAGAATGTAAATTTTTTTCCGAAAAGTGCGCATTAATTTATCCTTGGCTACTTTTCCCCTTGGGAGCATTAAGAAGTGAAATTATTGTTGGATCTATCTTCAATTTCTTGCGGGCATACAGCCATGCTTGCACATTCCACGTGATCATACTGCCGGTAATGCAGACTGCCGCGCCCTCAATTCCAAACAGTGGAATGAACAGGGGCATGCAACATAAGCTTCCAACATTTGCGATTAACTGGAACCGCGCAAGGGCTGCGGCATGTCCTGACATCTGCAACAAGGGAGAGGTTGGGCCCGCCAATGTATTGACAACAAACCCTACCGCCAAAATTAATAGGGTTGTATAGGCCGAAGTAAACTCTGGGCTGAAGAGGTTGAGCAAGAACTTCCCTGCCAGAAAATATCCGATTATTCCAATTAATGCAAAGCCGCCGCCGAGAACTGCCGTAAGGGTGCAGGCCCTTTGTACCTGGCCCCATCGCTTAGAGGCTATGGCTCTAGAGATCATTGGATTCAGGATGACTTCGGTTGCCAGCATCAACAAGTTCAAAAGCTGGGTAAGACGGAGGGCTGCAAAGAATGGGCCTGCTTGCTCGAAACTCAGCAATGCCCCGACCATAAAAACTGCCAAATTAGTGGTCGCTGAGACAACGACCAGCGATGTCCAGGGGCCCGCCAGCTCTCGTTTCCAAATGGCGGTTTCCATCTCCATTGGCCCCCGAAACGATTTGTCGGGATGTTTTCCTTCGTACGCGAGCCACTGCAAAAGGGCTGTAACAAGGAGCGATATTCCTATGATCCATACCCAAGTGGAGTAAGTGTCCTGCGCGCGCCCGAAAAGCGAAATGGCAACCGCTGTGACCACGATAATGAAAACGCGCCAAAAGACGCCCCTGGGCAATAAGACAAGCGCTACTCCTGCGTTTGTGCGCAGTGCCCGGGATTGAAACTCCGTCAATCCAATCCCTAGGACCATCACCGGAACACCCAGCCAAAGCAGATTTGCCCCTGATATATCAAGGAACAGGAATGCGAACAGCGTGCCGCCGATCCCTGCAACAACGGTTCCAAAAAGAACGAGGCGGTAGCCAAAGACAGTGACTCCGCGCCGCAAATGATCCTGGCCAAGCTGATCGTAGCCAGCAGCAAACCGTATTACATTAGCTCTTTGACCAAAACTGCCGACGGCCGCACAAAAGGTGGCGAGGGAAAAAAATGTGCCGAATATACCGAAACTCACCTGGTCCATGGCGCTTGCCAGTGCAACAAACATAAGAAAAGCGAGACCCGAACTGCCGACCTTGATGCTAAATGCAACTAAGCTTTGCGTTGCAAACTTCCGTACGAAAGTGCTTTCAAGAACTCGCATTAATCGGGATGGAATTATCATTTCAAATTTTTCTCGATATGGACCACTGGCGTGTCTTGTAAGCGATAGCGGCGGCCCACCCCCGTTCCTTTGCATAGGCGTTTACGACACGAAAAGCGTCAAAAAATTTTGCTAGCCTCAACTGTATGTGCGGTGGTTCTTTGGCTTCGCCCGCAGTACTCGGCTCATACCCGGCGTCTTGCATTTCCACATAGCAGATCTGTTCTATTGTTAATACTTCCTGGGGGGTCAGCGCAGATTTCCATTGAACGGAACGATTTTGAATACCTGTTGCCTTAGAACTGCTCCAGCGTTCTTCGCTTGTGAAATTTTCAACCATGCGTGGATTAAACTCCACGCCGAGCCATGCCGCAAGCTCGACCAGAACGGTATTGGTGTGGTTGGTGAGATTTTCATATTTTATTTCGTATATTTGCGATGTCCGCCCAGAGTGGTGTTGTCTCCGAAATGCGCGAAGACCATCTCGCCATAATACGCTGCCGCGCAGCACGCTGCGGCCCCAGGATTTTTTCATCGAAAGAACTGTATCACGCGGATCCCGAACAACGTGGACGATACGAGCGTCTGGCCAAGTTTCGAAAATTTCTGTCAGGTGGAATAAGTTCTCTGGTGTCTTGTCGCCCCAATACCTTAAGTTGTGCTGCCCTTCTTTCTTCGCAAGCTGCAAAACAAGCGCTTGAAAAGCCATTGCAGCTGTAGAGTGCTTTGAAACAGTGGTCAGTTCATCCTGACTGAGCCAAATTCCGCGCCGCCGCATGTGGCCCGAAAAGTTCGACTGCTCTAGAATATTGCGCAAGTTGCTCAGGTCAAAATCAGGGCGTAGAATGACCGAAAGCAGCTGGAATTCATCAGGGGGCAGATATACGCCCGGCAACACACACATTACGCTGCGAACAAGAGTGGTGCCGCTGCGTGGCACGCCCAGAACAAACACTGGGGTCATTTTAGCTTCACTACAATGTTGCATGACTAATTAGCTCTACATTGTTGATGAATCGAGGGCGGTAAATCTGTTTCATTGCAAATCGTATTGGTTTCACGTGTATTATTGGGTTTCCGTTGCAAGTTAATCAGCCCAATGCACAATCCTAGTGTCAACCAGGCTAGGGCCCCAATCATCAGGTTTACTTGGGTCAAATAAACTTCTGTTGCGGAATGCAGGATAACGACTGTCATTGTGGCTGATGCGTAGGCAGACATTGTGTCCCTTCGCCTTGGTTTCCCGATGCACCACCAGATTGACCACAGGGCCAAAACCAGAAATCCGAGTCCAAGAAAGCCAGTCTGCAGGTAGACCTGCATGTATAGGCTATGGGCACTCCAGTCGGAATTATACAGATTGGAGAAACTCATGCCTGTTCCAAGACCCGTGAACTTTGATGCTGAGACAGCATTTACAATGATGGGCCATATTATTTGGCGACCACTGACTGCATTTCGACCAGAGACGGCAACAAAGAGGTCGTTGGAATCTCGTATGTTCAAGTCCCAAAGGCCTGTGTACATCGCCACCAGTAAAAGAATTGAGGCAGTCACCACGCTTAGTAGGATTCTGCGAATAGTTTGAAATGGAAGAAAAATTAGTGAAAAATAGACTAAGGCTCCAATTATCCCAGAAGCTACAGCCATCCTATGGCCAAGCATCTGGCCAACTATGTAGACCGTTGCAAATGCAAGTAGCGCAGGAAACCGGTCGAGCCTTTTTCGATGGACCAATATCGCACCTGATACCAGTAGCATGTACATCGATATGCCGCTTATTGCATTCTTGTTAGTATCCCCCAAACTAGGCGCTAGGACCGCGCAGAAAACAGCAGTGACGAAAAAGATGTTCTGGCAACTGGCCCCAAACGCAAGTTTTTCGGCATTTATGGCGCCAAATAGAAAAAACATAGCGCCCACAAATATACTAACTGTGTTCTTCATCCCTGCTGCCGTTGGCGCGCTGGCAGTCAGTACCAAGTATATCATCAAATATGCGGTCAAAAAAACGACCGGGATCGCCAGACGAGACGAAAGACGAAACTGCAATCCAAATTGGACAAGGAATGAAAATGCCCCCAGAATGAGCATTGCGTTCGAAACAGAACCAAGCCCGATGGCTTTTGCAATGCCTGCGAATGCAATTGCAAAAGCGACAAGCGCAATTTTGTGAACTTTCAACTGGAGACGCATCTGTTGCGTGTTGCGCGAGCAATGGATAAAAAATACATTAAAAATGGAGCTCCAAACGTTGTTGGTAAGGTCGTCTGTATTGAACTTTCAGTTGTTGCGGATGTTAGGTTGGACAATAAATTTTGAATTGTATTATGCTATGATGGATGACGCAATTCCTTAGAGGCAGGCCGCCGACGGGCGCTTTCTAGCTATTATTATACTGACGGTCCATTTTCATTCGACGGCGAAGGGTGGCGTAGCCAGCGAGCACAAACCAGGCGCTCATCAGGACGGCTGAATAAGGCAGCGATAGTTTCTCTTCATGACGGTAGGCCGCCCATTGATAGGGTATAACGCTTTTTTTGTTGGCAGAAATCCCTCCGGAATGGAGCCGGTAGGAACATGTTACCTCGTCCAGAAGATTCGCCTGACCGACCCGCTTAATTAGATCAAGAAACAGCAACATGTCCTGACGCTTGCGAATTTTGGGGAAATAAACTTTCCCCCCAACTTTGTCGACATTAAAAATCAGGCTCGACGTGCGAATGAAGTTGCGACGTAATATCTGGTGGTAGGTGGCCTTTTTGGGAACATAACCACAGTCAGCATATACAACGCCTTGCGCGTTGATGACATCATATAGCGTGTAGCATACGGCTGAGCCGGTGCGGTCCATAAAGGCCAATTGGCTCATCAATTTGTTTGGATACCAAAGGTCATCTGCATCCAAAAAGGCAATTAAGTTGCCTCGGGCAGCTCTGATGCCAACATTGCGAGTTTCTCCGGCGCCCTTGTTTTCTTCATTAAGAATGAGCTTGATGCGTGAGTCTCTGAAGCTCTGCACGCGCGCTAGAGTTTCGTCCGAGGAACAATCATCAACAAGGATCAGTTCAAAGTTCGTGTAGGTTTGGGACAAAACTGACTGGATTGTTTCGGCAATAAAACTGTCCAAATTGTACATTGGGGCGACTATTGAAACAAAAGGCTGGTCTGGCATGTTATTCATGGAACAATACCCTTTTGTGTTCGCAACGCTTAGACGTTGCCCCCTATCTCGGCCCGTCCAGGCTTGCTCGACGCTCCGGTTCGTAGGGTCAGCTCCATATCAAGTTTAGGCGATCGCGTTGGCAATAGTGCACGTCTATTCCCTATTGTCGTCTAATTTTATAAGATTGCAACCTTAGATATAATATATTCTGATCGCTCTTGAGTTTGGGCCGAAAACGGCCCCGGCCTGCCTCAGCAGATAGGCTGGTTGGTGCGCGCTCGGCTGTTGGCTGACAATACTCATCACGCTTTTGAGCATTTTGCGGATCCGCATAGGGGCTATATGACCGCATTGATTGAAGGGGCGAATGCCCCGCACGGTGGGGTAGCAATGGCTTGGGGTCGCTTCACATTAGGCGCGTCTGCGGGAGTGAACGTGGCATGGTGGTCTATGCCGTTTTCTAGTTTCTTATGTTGAGATAAAAAGCACTTCACCTGGTTGTATCAACGCGGCGGTAAGGTGCCCGGTGGCAAAGGCGCCGGTATCGATTGAAATGCGAGTGTTTTGAGCGACCGCTTTGTCAACGATGGTATGACCGTGCAACACCCAATTTCCATCTCTACGTGTGGTTTTAGAAAATTCCGGATGTCCCCACAGCAAATGTTGGTCCTGTTGATCTTCTAGCGATGCCTTAGGATCGGCACCTGCGTGGCAGATAAACACATTGCCTGATTGATGGGACCGCGGCAGCCTGCGTATCCATGCGATCAGATCCACTCCCATCGCTGCGTTCAGCGAATCCCGGGCTTGTGTCAGATCGTCGCCTTCTGATGTTTCTGTGACACCCGAAACACCAAAGCTGGCCAGGGTTTGCAGCCCTCCATTGCGTAACCAACGCGAACCACTTCGCTCAGGAGTGTCAAGGAAGTCCAACAGCATATCTTCGTGGTTGCCCATCAAGCACCTAATTTCGGGCCGGGCCGACAGGTAGCTTAGTACCTTGGCACTAGCTTCACCCCGATCGATGTAGTCGCCAACACAGATCACTGGATAGGCTGGATCCAGCTGTTCTAACAGTCGGGTCAGCAGATCAAACCGCCCATGGATATCGCCGATGGCATAGAACCTCATAGCGGGACTTAACGGCACAACGTCCAGTGTTTGACCATACAGGCGGGCGATCCATGATTTGATCATCGAGAGCTCCAGGTTTTGCCGATGTTTGTGACATTTCAAGCGCAGTTGGTCTTGAAGTGTTACGCGCTCTGGTTGTTTCTGTGAAGGCTGCGTGGCGGTTTGTTAAGTAAGTGGGTAGATTTAATTGGGCGATTTGATGCGGACCTATGTCAGTTTGGCAGCAGTTATTTTTGGCGGGCTAGGGTGGGGCACTGCGGTTGCCGCACAGAACCTGTCGACTTATGGGACGCCTGGTCTGATAGATATGCCCACCGCCGAAGTCCTGCCGGATGGCAGTCTGGCAATGACCACTTCCGGTTTTAAAAACAATAATCGTAATACACTTACGTTTCAGATGTTGCCTTGGGTCTATGGCAGTTTTCGCTATTCATACATCAGAGATTATGATGGCGGTGGCACGCGCAGTCGCTATGACCGCAGTTTTGACATTCACTTCCAGCTGCGTGAAGAAACTAAGAAAGGGCCCGCTTTAGCATTAGGCTTGCGTGATTTTGGCGGCACAGGGAATTATGCTGGCGAGTATGTTGTAGCAAGCAAGACCATTGCGGATAACATTGTGGTCACAGGCGGCATGGGCTGGGGGCGCTTGGCCGGCCGCAACAGCTTTTCAAACCCGCTAAGTATATTTGGTGGTAGATTTGAAACACGACCCGGCTCTGGCGCAGGTGGTATTTCTGAAACAGGTCAACTGGACTTTGGCAACTGGTTCCGTGGTGACGTGGCGCTGTTTGGTGGTATGCGTTGGAATGTGAATGACCGGTTGTCGCTTTTGGCCGAGTATTCTTCAGATACCTATGACAAAGAAGTTGATCGCGGTCTCGTCGAGCAAAACTCTCCCTTCAATTTTGGCATCACTTATCGGTTCGAAAATGGTGCCGCGCTGAGTGGCTATTACATGTACGGGTCAACCCTTGGGGCGCAATTAAGCTACGTGTTTGATCCACGCCGGGCGGTGACACCTGGTGGTCAGGGTGAGGCGGCGCCGATGTTGCAAGGCCTGGATCGCGTTGCTTTGGCCAGTTGGAACCTGCCGCCTGATGAGGACCAGTCGTCCGGATCCAGCACGGACCAAGTGCTGAAAGTTAGGTTGCAAAACCAAGGCCTGCGATTGGTTGGTTATACTCTGGATGACACCACGGCCAATGTTTCTATTGAAAACAACCATTTTGGCGCCAATGCACAGGCCTTGGGTCGCGCGGCACGTGTGATGGCAAACACGCTTAACCCGCAGATCGATACGTTCAACATAATCCTGGTGCGCCAGGGCGTGCCGATTACTTCGGTGCAGACGGCCCGCAGCGATATGACTGAATTGGAAACGGACTATGACGGTGCCTGGAAAAGTCTGGCGCGGGCGCGGATCGACGATGCTCCGCTGTCGCTTCAGGGTGGCACAGTCGCGGATGCCTTTCCCCATTTTGGCTATCGTCTAGGCCCCTATACACGGTTTTCGTTCTTCGACCCAGATCAGCCATTTCGCTATGAGCTTGGTGTTGAGTTGCAGGCGGATTATGTTGTGCAGCCTGGCCTGACACTGTCAACGGCCCTGCAAACGCCAGTCCTGGGCAATCTGGCGGATACCACCCGGGTGTCAAATTCAGAGTTGCATCATGTGCGGTCTGACTGGGCCCTTTACGCGAAATCCGACTACCGCATCACCACGATGACTGCTGAATATCTGTGGCGCCCACGTGCTGATATTTTTGCCCGTGTCACTGCAGGCTATCTTGAAGAAATGTATGGCGGGCTGTCGGCTGAATTGCTCTGGTTCCCAGTGGATGGTCGCCTGGCCCTGGGGGGCGAAATCAACTATGCCAAGCAACGTGATTTCGACATGTTGTTTGGCTTTCAGGATTATGACGTTCTGACCGGCCATGCCTCGGTGTACTATGATTTTCCTGGCGACTATAAGGCGCAGGTTGATGTTGGCCGGTATCTGGCTGGCGATGTGGGTGCGACCTTTGCTCTGGATCGGGTGTTCAATAACGGTTTCAAAGTTGGCGCGTTTTTCACCCTCACTGATGTATCCAGCGAAGAATTTGGTGAAGGTTCGTTTGACAAGGGTATCAGGATCGAAATCCCTATTTCCTGGATGACCGGCAAGCCGTCCCGCGGCACTCTAAAGCAGGTCATCCGCCCCGTTCTACGGGATGGCGGCGCACGGTTGAATGTGCGCAACCGGTTGTTTGAGTACACGCAGAATGAACGGGCTGACAGGTTGACCGGGCAATGGGGGCGTTATTTCCGATGAGACTTCTAACGCTGACCCTGGCCGCTGTAACGCTGGTGAGTTGCACCAATACAAGCGATGATTTTGACCAACTGTCAGGCTTTCTCAGGCCCGGACAACAGCAACCTGTGGCCCGGTCCGAACCACTGATCCGCGCCAATGTGCCCAGGTTGCAGGTGTCATTCCCCACAACAGAACGCGCCGGGGTAATGCTGCTCGAAGGGACACGTGACGGAGTTGATACTTGGCTGTCAGCAGATGGCGGCACGTTGATCATGCAACGCGGAATGCTGCGAGGCAGCCGTGGGTTTGGCCAGGGTCTGTTGTCGAGTGATATTTCTGAAGCATTAGAGTTTGTGTTTTCCGGGCAGGAAGGAACCGCACATCGGTTCCATACGTATCTGAACGGTAATGACGAGACTGCGACCCGCACCTATATTTGCCGTATCGAGAACCGCGGACCGCGTGTGACAACCATTGGGGGTATTGTAATTGACGCGCGCCTGATGGCTGAAGAGTGTCAGAGCCTGGACCAGCAGTTTCAAAATCTCTATTGGGTCAGAAACTCGGACAATCTAATTGTCCAATCGAGCCAATGGCTGGGAGATTTTATTGGTGCCGTTAACACCCGGGTGATACCACAGTTGTAAATCCCCGGCCCAATTTGGCGGGATTAATTGGAGGACGACCAATTGCGTTTATTGATTTCGATCTGCTGCGCGCTGGCTTTGGCTGGCTGTTCCACAATTTATCGCAGCCCTGACGTTGTTTCCGGCGTAGGTGATGCAACCAAGGTGCGGGTGGTTCCAATGACTGCCGAAACATTAATACAGGCCAACCGGTCGACATATGCCCCCAAAACATTGCCTGCTGTATTTTCAATCACTGCAGGGAACGGACAGGGCGTCGCTTCGCGCGGTCCTGGCGCATTACCCGACGCTCCCTCCTCTCAGGACGCAGGACGCCATCAACAGCTGACCTTGAAGGCGCCGCCCGCTGTTGATCCCGGTCCCTATACCATCGGTATTGGCGATGTGGTGGTTTTGTCTACACCCGCGACCCAGAACACGGTGCAGGAATTATCTGGCCTGCTCGCCGCGCAAAACAGCCGCAACGGCTACACCGTGCAGGACGATGGATCGGTCAATATTCCCGATGTGGGCCGGGTGCGTATTGCTGGCATGACAGTGGATGCCGCCGAGGACCTTTTGTTCCAGCGACTGGTTGAAAATCAGTTTGATCCAACATTCAGCCTTGAGATCGCTGAGTTCAAATCGCGTCGTGTCTCTATAGGTGGCGCTGTCGGAAATCCAAGGATAGTGCCCATTACTTTGACGCCACTGTACCTGGACGAGGCCCTTGCAGCAGCTGGTTCGGTCTCGGTTTCTGACATCGACCTTGGCTCTGTGCGGATCTACCGTGAAGGACGCCTGTACGAGATTCCACTGACGGACCTTTATGCCCGTGCGGACCTTCAGCGCACCCGTTTGATTGCCGGTGACTCTGTGTTTGTCGATACGGATTACCAGCTTGATCGGGCCGAGAGCTATTTTGAACAGCAAATTCGCCTAACCCAGACCCGATTGTCCGGACGAAGCCAGGCCTTGGATGAGCTCACAGCCCAGGTCCAGTTGCGTCGGGCCGATTTTGTTGAGGGTCGCGATAACTTTGAAAGCCGTTTGAGCCACGGTGCAGTGGATCAGGATTATGTCTATCTAACCGGCGAAGTGGTGTCGCAATCGCGCTATCCGCTGCCGTTTGAGCAACGGGCCTCGCTGGCTGATGCGCTGTTTGATTCCGCAAATGGTGTGGCCAAGGAAACGGGTGATGTGTCCGAGGTTTATGTCTTGCGCGCGTCATCCGATGCACGTGAACTGGGTGCGGTCACCGCCTGGCACCTGGATTACCGCAGTGCCGCCAATTTGACCTTAGCCACCCGGTTTGAGCTGCGCCCAAATGACATCATCTTCATTGCGGAGAACCCGGTCACCAAGTGGGGCCGCACCATCCAGCAAATCACACCGTCGTTGATTACCACTCCGATTGTAGCGGCTGCGAACTAACGGAGAGGCGTTCTAGTTGGTGTAATATTTTGATCCGTACCCGGCATAAGCTCCGTAGCGACCGCCGTAGCCATATTGTTTCATTCGTTTGGCGTTGATCTGACTAAGCACAAGTCCGGTAATGCGCTGATTGGAGTTCTGGAACATGCGTAGGGCTTCGTCGACCTGGTGTTTTGATGTACTGTCCCAAAGGACGGAGAACAAAACCACATCGGCAATTTCTGCTATAATGCGCGCGTCAGGCACAACCAAAACCGGGGGGGTGTCAATGATGATGACGTCGTATTTTTGCCGCACATCAGCAATCAGGGCTTTGAATTTGTCCGATGCAAACAGATCAGCGGCATTGGATGCCGTTTTATCACCAACCAGCAGATCTGCACCTAACACCGGAGTCTTGAATACAGTTTCTTCTAGCGTTTGATCACCTGATAGAACTGACACGAGGCCTTTTTCGGGGATGTCATCGAAATACTGAGCGAATGTACGCCGCCGTATGTCTCCTTCAATTAGCAGCACGGATTTACCCAGGCCAATCAGATTTTGCGCCAAAGCCAGTGAATTAGTGGTTTTACCCTCTCCAGGCACTGACGATGTCGACATGATCACTTTGGCTGGATTGTCGACGTTGGACAACAGCACCGATGTTCGCAAGTTTCGTACGGCCTCTGCTGCGGCCGAGGCGGGTTTGTTCGCGAGATAATTCAGTATCTTCTTACGACTGCGCGCCGGAATTTGTGGGATTTGACCCAGCACTGTATATCCGGTGTGTTGTTCAAGGTCTCGGGCGGTGCGAAAGGCATTTGCGCGGGCCTCGCGCAGCAAAACCAGCCCCATACCGATCATCAACCCCAGAATACTTGACATGGCCAAAATCAATGGTTTTTTGGGCGAGGCAGCGTTGGACGGGACCACCGCCCTGGACAGGATTCGGCTGTCGGCCTTTTGAATACCCTGCTGGGCCGAAGTTTCTTTTAGTCGGCTCAGGAAATACTCGTACAACAACCGCACCGCCTCTGCCTCGCGAGTCAGTTGTTGCAAGGTGATCAGATCCTGACCGCGACTGGCAATTTGCTGTTCCATTTCCTGGGACGAATTGCGCAGGGCCAGCAATTGTTGCTGGGCCCGAGTGGTGTCCAATTTAGCGCGGGTTAAGACCCTGGCAAATTGAGTGTCAAAGGCCTGCGCCATCTGTTCGTTTTCAGCAACTCTGGGCAGCAACCGGTTTAATTGCACATTTCCAGCAAGCAGAGCTTGGTCCTGGCGGCTGGTGACATTAGATAGTGCGACTTCCTTGGCAGCAGTATTCATGGCAGCAGTTTCGGCATTGCCAATTCGCTCACGAAGGTCCTTTAACTGAATCTCCTGCGCTTGCAGGGCTTCTATCGAAATCAGGTCTGTCGATGTGCTGAACTCCGATACTTTGGCTCCGGCAGCCTCCAACTCTACCTGTAGCTCTGCAACCCGCCCGGTTAACCAGGAGGTGGCCTGTTCGGTGGCTTCGAATTTCACTTCAAGTTGGTTTAAGACATAGAGTTCCACCAGGGTATCGGCGATACGCGTGGATTTTTCAGGGCTTTCAGTCTCTGCCGTGATCTGAAAAACAAGACTTAACGGAACATTGCGTACAGTGATCTGCTCTAGCAATTCAGTGATCACTGCATCCCGCGTGCGTTTCTCCTGTTCTTCAGGCGGTAAAATGATCTGGACGTCTGGTAGTCCCAATGCGGCCTTGATTTCACTTTTACCACTGCCCATCAGCGAGACCGGACGCAGAACACTATTAAATTCAGGGTCAGAAATCAGGTCCAACCGGTCCACGACTTTACCGATCAATCCGCGTGAGCGCAGGACTTCGACTTCTGAATTTATCTCAGAGGAGTCACCGGTTAATCCACCTACCACGCTTTCTAGGTCAACAATACTCTGCTGCTTGGTTTCCAGCATCACCACGGCAGTTGATCTAAACAAAGGAACCGCCGTCACAAAGGCATAATACCCGCCTGCCAGAACTGCCAAAGTTGTGATCAATGCAATGATCCACTTGCCGCGCCAGAGGGTGGCGAACAATTGGCCAAGGTCAATTATATCATCTGCGCCTCCTTGGCCCGCAGACTGTCTAAGGGGCGCCGCATTTGAAGAAATGTTTGTCATTGTAATAAAGCGCAATTCGAATCATGATTGGGCCGGGTTCGGACCGTTAAATATTATTCTTTCTAACTCGTCTGGGCGCGTCAAACCATCATAATTTTAAATATAGGGGACTAGAGGCCCGCGTTCTTGATTGATGTGCTGCATGCATTGGTGGCTTATTTCTAAACCGAATTTCCAAACACAAAGCTTCTTCTTTGTGTCGGCCCATGATACAGTACTATCAATGTATTATGGAGGTTGTTTATGACGAACCCATTTATTGTGACTTTTCTGGTTTTGTCCACTTTTGGGGCTCCTGTTATGGCTCAAACGGGGACAGCCACTCCGCAGGCGCAGCCTGTACAAAACACTCAGCTGGACTGTGACGACCCAGCCAATGCAGAGGCCGAGGCTTGTTTGGCCCTGCCCGGAGATGGTGCCACCAACTTTGTACCATTGATCGCGCCGCTGGTTGGCCTTGCGGGCATTGCCGCTGCGGCTGGCGGAGGGAGCACCACTTCGACAACCAGCACACCGAGCACAGTCAGCCCCTAAGGGTCTCAATTTGATCTTAGCTTAGACTTTGGGCCGCGTTTCAGGAAGCTGAGGCGTGGCCTGCTGCTGTGTCGGGTTGCCATGGAACGGATGAAATTCGGCCATGCAAACTTCAAAGCAAATTTGACTCACTAATCAGTCCTTGCCAGATCCTTTAAAAAAGGTCGCGTTTCTAGAGGGTTTCCTTAAGGATCGTAAAAATTCTCTAAATTTCCAATGTATTAACGCAGCCACCGTCAAGGTTCTGTTAACCCCTAAAATGCTTCTGTGATCCAACGCCGTGGGGGCGTGGGATGGCCCGTCTTATTCGGGCCGGTGATCATAGAGGTGGATCCATGACAACGTGGAAAAAGGCCGTTTTACGGCCCCGGTTTACTGTTGCCTGCAATAATCTTGAGCGGTTGAAATCAACGGGTAAGAGCATTCTGTCAGCTTTTGTTATCACCATTGGATTGTTAGGAATGAGCAGCCAGGCCTATGCCAGCTTACAGCCCTACGTAGTCGGCAATGACCGGGGCGGATTTATCCGGGACCGCTTGATCGAAATGCGCAACCTGCGTGCCAGTGGCCAGCCGGTCGAAATCCGGGGCGCGGTTTGTTATTCGACCTGCACCATGCTGCTCGGGTTGCCGCAAACCTGTATTTCGCCGAACACGGTGTTTGGTTTTCACGGCCCGTCGAAGAACGGCAGGAAAATGGCCCCTGACAGATACGAATATTATTCCCAAGTCATCGCGCAGTACTACCCCGCGCCGCTAAAGGATTGGTATCTGAAGAAGGGCCGCAAAAGAATTAACGGTGTCCATCGGATCAAGGGTGCAGAAATTATCCGGATGGGGGCGAGGGCGTGTTGAGGGTCTTATCCATCAGCGCTATGTAGAAAGCTATGAAAACCTGCATGCTTTGCTTCAACGACTCCATGCGGCATCGCCTTTGGTTTCCGCCATTCAAGACCGAGATAAGGTAGCAACTTGGGGCGGTCTGGATGAGAATGTCGCAGGTGGAAGTTGATCTTAACATTGGGTAATCGCGTCCCAGCCATTTTGAAGACACACGGTTTAACAGCGCTGGACGGTTACCGCCCGGTTCCTCCAAGCACCGAAACTCCAGTTCGTACAATCAATTCAACATCGAATCTCAAAGAACTGCGCATCGAATAGTCTACGTCCATCGCTATCCGCTCGGCATAACTTACGTCATTGCGACCCGAGACTTGCCACAACCCGGTGATCCCCGGTTTTTGATCTAGATATGCGCCGACAGAAACACCATATTTGGCCAGTTCAGCGCTCACGATTGGACGCGGGCCGACAAAACTCATCTCACCTTTCAGCACATTCCATATTTGCGGTAATTCATCCAAGCTAGTTTTGCGCAGGAAGGTGCCAATCCGGGTAATGCGGGGATCATTTGTCAGCTTGTGGTCGCGGGCCCATTCGGCGGCAGCAACGGGGTTAGAGGACAGGTAGGTCTGCAGCCTATCTTCAGCGCCCACGACCATAGTGCGGACTTTCCAACACTCGAAAACTTGACCGTTCCGACCGATGCGGCTGTGACTAAAAAAGCCAGGACCACCATCTCGCCGAACCAGGATCCAAAGTGCGGCAATGACAGTGGCAAGCAGAGGCAGCAGCAAAATAGCCAGCATCAGGTCAAAGATGCGTTTACCGGTTCTACTATAGAGCCCTTGGCCCGCAGGCGCCCGCAATGGGGTAGTATTGTCAACAAACAACGGCTCAAAATTTTCAAAGTAATCTTTCATCAACCTAGCCCCCCAGGGCATCTTATAATAAACCTGAAGCAGTATCATTTAATTTGAATAAAAACGCACGTATGAGGTGTAAGTAGTTTCAGAATTTTAATAAATAAAAATTACCGATTCTTAAAGATATTTGTGTAAAATTATTGGTCGATTTGTGTGAAAAAGGTGACATTTAGGATGTATGATTGTGAGTTGATTCAATCATAGGGTGTACGGCAGCGGTGCGCTACTGTGATCGTCCCACCAACGCCGTGCCTTTAAACGCTGTCCGTCGTCAATGTTTTGGGTCCCAATGCCCACTTGGCCTCGGTCAGGTCGCCTCTAAGATCGGCATGGGTAAGCGCAGCCCATTGGTTTTGTTACATATTTTAGAACTTAGGCCCGTTGAGGAGAGAGGAAATTATTTGGTGATGCGCCCTGCTATGCATTTGCTAGAACTTTCCAATTCCCTTCAGGTGTAACAGCCGGTCACCTTTACCATAATCCAAATTCTGTTATGCGCGTGACGATTGCGGGCAGGTCATCAATTTGGAATTCTGTTGGATAAGGCCATTGCTGTCAGCGCACGTCCATTTATGTAGGTATTGGTTGAAGCGGAGGTCTAGTGAAACCCAAGTTCCTCCGATGGGTCGTCACTGACGCGTCATAGATTCACCGATCGCGGCCCAACCGGTCAATCGAGAAGTTCGAAGCCGAGTTGATGCCATTATTCCCAGAAACCTCGCATGATATTTTTGTGGGCTCGACCGCACTAATCTGTCTGAAATGGCCTGTCTGCCCCACGCCCTGCCGTTTTGGCCTGCAAGCCGTCGAAACTTAATGATAAACGCCCCGGGCTTGGGCTACCGCATCACGGGTTATGATCGGTGGCTTTGCTAACTATAGGGGCAAACCGCGTCACCAAGGAAGATTTAGGGGCCTTTTTTGATGCTTCTGGCTGGGTTTTTACCGGTCACATTAAGTGTTCGTTATTCAGAGTCTCCGATACTGTCCTCAAGGCAAAGGGCGCGGGCGTTGACCTTAGCCGTCACAGGTAGGCGTATTGCTTGCCCTAGCGTAAAGAGCGAGGATAGACATGCCACATAGCGAATTTAAAAGACCCCTTGGATTTGAAGGCGTGCAGACCGACCCGGAAGAAAGCTACCGTGCCGGCTATCAACACGGCACGCGTGAGATGCTGCATTTTCTGGAGGCTGCAAATACTCCGGGATTGGATCGCGTAAAGGCCTGGATCAACACCGATTTGGCCGCTTGGCGCCATGACACTCAGGCTGAACCCACTCCTCCGAAATTGTGAACCGTGCCGCCCGGCGGGCCTTTAGGGCCGTTTCATCACAGTGCTAGCAGGGGTTAACTATCTGAGAGTGTGACCGTAGGGTGCCGGTGACGCTGAGCTAATTGTGGCCTGATCTGGGAGACCATTTTGGCATTGTTACCCGCAATTCCATTAATCTTGATCCCAGGTTGGGCGGCAAACCTGCGCCGGGCAGTAGATCTATTGGTTCAGCCGACACCAGCCGATCACGGTTGCTTTCATTGATGGGCTGCTGGCATTGTTATGAACCGACAAGGAAGCCTTCGTTTATCAACCAGGGCCGCACCGTAAATTTCCGTGTTTTCGTCAGGTGCATTGGGTCGTTTTCAGCAATCTCTCTGGCAGCAGCCAATGTATCAGCCCGATATACAAGAAGGCCTTCACCGCACATGTCGGCACCGGAATAATCCGCTACAGGTCCTGCAAGCGCCAGAACACCTGCGGCTTCCTGTTCCGCAAGGTAAGTCAAGTGTTCGGGAAGTATCATCTTTATGTCTTCAGATGACTTTACCGGAGTACTGACAACAACGAACAATTCCATCGCCAATGAACCGCGCTCTCGCGACAGTTCTTTGTATTTCTCCCAGGCAACCATTTTGAATTTCCTTCATTTGGTTCGTGACGTCCGCGCGGTGCAAGCAGAATGAATTGCTTTGCTCTCAGTCTACCGTTGCACGAATTTATATTTATCTTGACCATTTTCTCCGCATAACGATACAGTAGTATCACGATGCGGGCAATGCTAACCCAACTATCCGGTGATCCCAGCACATAAGACCCGTCGAATATGCCTTTGGAGGCACTTGAGCATGATCGAGGTTGTCAAATGAGTGCTTTGACCGGTGAAGCCCTTACTGTTGCACGTACCAGGGCGCAGGAGACCGTGCGCGCGCTTCGCGCGCAAAAACCGGTGCTGGATGATGCATCGATCGACTTGATACTACGAAATGCCCGCTCTCATTATGCGTGGAGCGACAGGGCCGTTTCGCGGGACCTTCTGGACGTGATCTATGACATCACGGCAAACGGGCCGACCAGCATGAATTGCTGCCCGTCGCGGTTTGTTTTCGTCACGTCGCAGGCTGGCAAGGAACGACTGGCCAAGTCGCTGAAAGAAAAGAATATCGAAAAGATGATGGCGGCCCCGGTCACTGCCATCATTGCTTATGATCTGGAGTTCTGGCGGGATTTGCCGTTTCTGTTCCCGCACGAAGACCGGCGACCGCATTTTGAGGGTAAACCTGCACATTCCGAGGTGACGGCGTTTCGCAATGGCACCCTGCAGGGGGCCTATTTCATGGTTGCAGCGCGGGCTGTTGGGTTAGACGTCGGCGCGCTGTCGGGTTTTTCCAACGAGGCGGTAGATCAGGAGTTCTTTGCTGGAACGACGCTGAGGTCAAACTTTCTCTGCAATCTGGGTTACGCCAATGAAAACGCCCTGTTTCAGAAACTGCCAAGGTTCGCCTTCGATCAAGTCTGTTCATTCGCGTGACGGGTAAATGGCAAATACATGAGATCCAAAATCGGCCAACAGCCAGCACAGACCGGCGGTTGGATTCGCAAGCAGATATGGCACTTTGCGACCAGTGGAGTGCCATGGATGACAGGTAGGTGAGAGGCTAAGGAAACAAGAAATTCTGCCCGCTTTCAATGCTGTTCAAAACAGCGGGTACTAAGGTCGGGGTTCACTTGCAAAAGCATTGCCCCTCATCAAAATAACCATCTAGGGAGGATGTTATGGGAGTACTACCAAGAGGACTGGCGTTTGGTGCGTTGATGGCAGGGCTGACAGCCGTGCCGGGGTTTGCCACTGAAACGATCAAGGCGGTCGTGATTGATGGCTATCCGGCGCGTGCGCTATGGGTAAAGGAGTTCTCTAACTTCTTCATTCCCGAAGTTGATAAAATATTGGCGACAACCGGCAACTACCAGATGGACTGGCAGGAAAGCTATGGCGGGGCCATCGTCAAGCCAAAGGGCGTCCTTGAAGGTGTCAAACTGGGTCTGGGTGATATCGGCATCGTCACGACAATTTTCCATTCATCCAAACTGCCTAGCCAGTCGATTTCGGCTGTGACGCCCTTTATCGCTCCGAACTCGGCCGCTGTGGCCAGGGCGGTTGATGAAATCGCCAAAGAATTCCCGACGATGCAGAAGGAATTTGAAAAGCAGAACCAAGTCTATCTTGCAACGGGCGTTGTGCTTGATACCTATCAGGTGTTTTCGACCACGCCGATCGCTTCTCCCAATGATATGATGGGGGCAAAGGTGGCCGGAGCCGGCATGAACCTGCGCTATCTTGAAGGGATCGAGAATGCCGCCGGTGTGCGCGGTGGTCTGACTGATTTCTACAATATGCTGCAGACCGGCCTGGTCGAGAAGGCGATATTGTGGCCAGAAGCCGCCAAGACTTTTAAGATCGCCGAAGTTGCACCTTATATGCTGAGTGTTGACCTTGGCGCAGTGAACACCAAGACGGTCACAGTGAATGCCGATTACTGGGCTAAGTTACCAGAAGAAGTGCAGATCGCGCTACGGGATGTTGCGGTCATGTACCGTGACCATGTGGCCGGTCTGACCATGGATCGTGCCTCTGCCAGCCGAGAGGCCTATGTGGCCGCAGGCGGGACCATCGTTGAGGCAAGTCAGGCTGACCGCGAGGCATGGGCCGCAGCCATGCCAAACATCGCTGCCGAATGGGCCGAGACACTGAATGCCAAGGGTGAGCCGGGCACCGACATGTTGCAGGCTTATATCGGGAAGCTGGAAGCCGCTGGATACACTGGTGTGCGCGACTGGGCAGCCGAGTAAGGTTATTCAGTAATAGAAGCGGAAAGGGCCGGATCTTGATACTATCATCCTTTAGGGGGCCGGTTGCGGGCCTTTCCAGATTGGGCAACGGGGTTGCCATTGGCGCAAATGTCATTGGTACCCTGGTTGTTCTGGGCCTTGTGGCCATTGTGAACTTCGACGTGGTGGCTCGGGGGATGTTCAACGCTCCGTTTCTGGGCGCCGTCGAGGTGGTGCAATTTTCGATGGTGCTGATTGTGTTTTTGCAATTGCCCGACGTCGTGCGGGTCAATCGTTTGATGCGATCTGACGGATTTCTGGTGCTGATCGGCGGCCGGTACCCACGGGTGGCCAGTGTCATGCGCCGGGTGATCGACGCAGTTTCAAGCGTGTTCATGGTTTTGATCGCGATAGCGATCTGGCCCGAATTCACCGAAATGTGGGAAACCAAGGACTATTTTGGCGTTCCGGGCGTCTTTACCGCACCCTGGTGGCCAATCAAGCTGGTCATTTTTCTAAGCGCCAGCCTATGCACAGTAATCTTCCTGCTCAAGGTCTTGGCCCTGACTGATAAGCCCGACAATGTGTCTGTGCCTGAACATAAGGACGCTCAATGACTCCGTTAGAGATTGGTACGGCCTCGGTCGCAGCCATTGTCATCCTCATTTACTTGGGGGTCTATATTCCGATTGCGTTGGGGGTGGTGTCCTTCGTCTCGATCTGGTTGATGCGAGACAACTTTGATCTGGCCATGAACCTGCTCAAGATCGCGTTGAGCGACAGTGTGATGGAATACACCTTTGCCACTGTGCCGCTGTTCACCTTCATGGGATTAATCGTGTCCAAGGCAGGCCTTGGCGGTGATGTCTACGAGGTGATGAGCTCGGGCTTTCGCCGCGTGAAGGGGGGCATCGGCATGGCGACAGTGGGCGCAAATGCCGTGTTTGCGGCCGTTACAGGGTCGTCCATCGCCTCGGCTTCGGTCTTTGCCAAAGTGTCGGTGCCGCAGATGCTGCATTACGACTATAACCCACGCTTTGCCGTCGGTGTCGTGGCGGGGTCCTCGGTGTTGGGCATGATCATTCCGCCGTCGGCCATGCTGATCATCTATAGCTTTGTCGCCGAACAATCCGTGGGTGATATGTTCCTTGCGGGTGTGGTTCCGGGACTGATGCTGGCAGCTGCATATGTGGGGGCAATCTGGCTGATGGGGCGGTTCTTTCCGACATTTGTCGGCGGGCGTCCGGCATCAGAATACGAGCGGCTACCCTGGTCCGAGATCGCCTCAAAAACATTGCCAACACTTGGTCTGATCGTGGTTGTTCTTGGGGGAATCTATACCGGCTGGCTAACCCCGGTCGAAGCGGGCGCAACAGGCGCGCTGGTGGCGCTGATTATCTCGCTGGTGCGCCGCCGTATTACCCTAGAGGCATTTTGGAACGCCTTGCTGGAAACCGGGCATATTACCGCGTCGATCCTGTTCCTGATCACGGCCGCTTCGATCTACAGCCGCATGCTGGGACTTGCGGGATTGCCAAATGAGCTGGGCGACATGCTGGCCGGTAGCAATGCCAGTTTCTTCACCATCATGCTGATCTATGTGATCATGATGTTATTTCTTGGTACCTTGCTGGACACGGCCTCGATCATCCTGATTGTGGTGCCGTTGTTCCTGCCTCTGGTCGAGCCGATGGGACTGAACCTTGTGTGGTTCGGCATCATCACCGTTGTCGGGGCTGAGATTGGCCTGCTGACACCACCGTTGGGCATATCCTGCTTTGTCATCAAGGCAACACTGAATGATGACCGGATTTCGCTGAAGGATGTGTTCCTTGGTGCGCTGCCCTTTGCCAGCGTTATGCTGGCGGTTCTGATCCTGCTGATCTGTTATCCGCAGTTGACCCTGGCCATTTTGAACTAGGCTTTACAAGGTCGCCTGCACTTGGCGCATTGCTTTTTGCAATGCGTCCACCAACCTGTCCCGTTTGGGCATGAAACGGTGCGAAGGAACTGGCATCGAGATAGAATAGATCATCCCCGTTGGATCTCTGAACGCCATTGCCACGGCTGAAATTCCATCAGTGTGTTCATCAAGATCAAAGGCCACGCCAGTATCGCGGATGCCTTCCAGTTCGGCAATCACCTGGGACAGCGATTTTGAGGTGTCACCCGACTGGCGTAATTCTCTGGCTGCAATTGTCGCCGCCTCTTCCTCTTCCAGCAGTGCCAGCGAGGCCTTGCCGATCGCGGTTGTGGTCACCGGAAAGGCCTCGCCGACTGCGGACACGGTTCTGAGTCTTTGGGTACCGATAACCTGATCCACAAACAGGACATGATCGTCGCGAAAGATCGACAGATCCACCGTTTCGCCACAGTCTTTGGCCAGATCGGCAAGGATAGGGTGTATCAGCTCGGCGACGTTGATGCGCCCGCCTGCAGCCAGTGCCTGAATTTCCGGACCCAGCCTAAGCCCACCCTCGGCAGAGGCCGCCATCACCAGTCGTTCGGCCAGCAAGGCATTGACGATCCGTTGCACCGTTGAACGTGGCAGCGAGACCCGCTCGGCGATTTGGCCAAGGCTGAGGCCCTGATTGTCAGTTTTCAGCACCCGCAGAATATCTGCGGCCCGGGCGATGACCTGTACGCCCTGGCTATTGGCACCCTTGGAGGCAGTCTCGGTATTCATTTTTTGGGTCCACCCGTCAGATTTGGCCTTAGAAACCACATTCCGGCCTCTAAGGGAAAGCCCTTAGAGCGGCAAAAGGTGAAAATATGACCATTGACCGCTATGTGGTACATATGTATTAAATCGCAGTACAAGAGGCAACCAATTCCAATCAAGGGGGCGCATATGCTGATCAAACGTTTTTCCGAGGCACTGCAGTACGAGGCGCCAAATCACTTTGATTGCAAAGCGATGCGTCTGGCGGGTTTTGAAGAGGGCGGACCGGAAAAATTCTGGGTCGGCTGCTCGCATTTTCTGCCAGGTGGTGGCGCAGGTCCTGACAGCTCTCCGATGGAGAAGGTCTATGTGATCCTGTCGGGCGAGCTGACCATTCGTGTCGGTGGCACCGAAGAAAAAGCCGGACCGATGGACAGTGTGACCATTCCGGCCGGCGAAGTTCGCGAAATCGTCAATGAAGCCAATGATGTCGTCACGATGATTGTCGCTATGCCCTATCCCGAAAAATCCTGAGCGAAGGACAGACCATGAGTTTTTTCAACGATCCTAATTCCCTGTTTTCCCTCAAGGGGCAGGTTGCGCTGATCGCCGGCGCCACGGGGGCATTTGGCAATGTTGCCGCAAAAACCCTGGCTGGGGCAGGCTGCAAAGTTGTCCTGACAGGTGGCAACATGGAAGCCCTGAGCAAGGTTGGCACAGAATGCGAGGCTTTGGGGGCAGAAGTAACGCTGATCAACGCGCGACCAACATCCGAGGACATCTGCACCTCGATGGCGCAAACGGCCGTTGATACATATGGTTCGCTTGACGTTCTGGTGGTGGCATCGGGGATCAACCGGGTCGCCAAGATCAATGACATGGCCCCTGAGACTTTTCTCGAAGTTATGGATGCCAATGTGACCCAATCCTGGCTACTGTCGCGGGCGGCAACCAAGCATATGAGAGAGCAGGGATCTGGTAAGATTGTTCTGGTCTCTTCGGCCCGTGGTTTGCTGGGGCATCCGGCAGGTTACACGGCCTATTGCACCTCGAAATCCGGCATCGATGGACTGACCAAGGCTCTGGGTTGCGAATTGGGCGTCGATGGCATCACCGTCAACGCCATTGCCCCGACGGTCTTCCGTTCACCGCTGACCGCCTGGATGTTTGCTGATACTGACGAAGCGCAAAAAGTGCGCGAAGGCTTCTATGCCCGTTTGCCCAAGGGGCGCCTTGGCGAGCCCGAGGATCTGGCGGGTCCCTTGTTGTTCCTGTCGTCAAAAGCGTCTGATTTCTACACCGGACATACACTCTATGCCGACGGCGGCTACACTGCTGGATAACTCTGGCGGATAATTCTGGCGCGCAACAACTGGATGACCTGTTTCATGACGAACGAATTTAACAATCCCGTTAGGCAAAAGCTGAAGGACGGGAAAAAGACTGTCGGGGCCTTTCTGCAGGTCCCGCACAGTATTCCGGCCGAAATCTTTGCCATGGCTGGGTTTGACTGGCTGATTGTCGATATGGAGCATGCCCCCGGTGATTACGGTGATCTGTTGACGCAGTTGCAGGCCATCAAGGGTACCGGGACTGTTCCGTTCGTGCGCCCACCATGGAATGACGATGTTGCAATCAAGAAGATCCTGGACAGCGGCGCGCAGGGTGTTCTGGTGCCTTATGTAAATACCGGAGCCGAGGCCGCCTCTGCGGTGGCCGCCTGCCGTTATCCACCGGTTGGGGTTCGCGGTGTCTCGGGCAGCAACCGCGCTGCTGGGTTTGGTAATAACATCAAAAACTATCTAGAGGTCGCCAATCGCGAGATTGTGGTGATCATTGCTATCGAAACCCAAGAGGCGATCGACAATCTTGACGATATTCTCGCCGTTGAGGGCCTGGATGGTGTCTTTATCGGACCCATGGATCTGGCAACCAACCTGGGCCACATTGGCAATCCCAGTCACCCCGAGGTGCTCAAGGCCTTTTCCGAGATCGAGGCCAAAGTGCTGGGTTCGGACAAATTTCTGGGCACTCTGACGACAACTTGGGAACGGACACAAGAGTGTTACGACAAGGGGTACCAGTGGCTGATTGTCATGCAGGATGTCTCGGCTTTGGTGAAGGCCGCCAATGCCATGACCGCTCAGTTTCGTGACGCATATGGAGATGGATAATGGCAAACCGTGATGTTCTGACACCGGATTATGCGCGCAATATGCGGATCCTTGGTCATTGCGACCAGGGTGGTCGCGGCGATGGGGTGCAGGTTATGGTCTCGGGCGGCTACGCCTATGTGGGTCATTTGTTTTCCAATGGCTGGTCTGTGATCGACGTGCGCGATCCGCGCAAACCGACCTTTGTGAAACACTACCCCCAGCCGGGCGCCACCTGGAGCCAGCATCTGCAAACCCACGGTGACCTGCTGCTAGTCGTCAACATGAAGGACATGTTGCGCGACGACGGGGTCGAGACCGGTGATTATTACAAGGGGTCGATCGGCGACAAAATCGACACGTCGGGTGGTGATCAAAGCTATTCGGCGGGCATGCGTGTTTACGATATCAAAGACCGCGCCAACCCGGTTGAAATCGGTTTTATGCCTCTTGAAGGTTTGGGCCTGCATCGCATCTGGTATACGGGCGGACAATGGGCCTATGTCTCGGCGCTGCCACCGGGGTTCACCGATGATATCTTTATCATCGTGGATATGTCCGACCCGACCAATCCAAAACCGGTCAGTAAGCTGTGGATACCGGGGATGAACGCAGAGGCGGGGGAAGTGCCCGACTGGGATCCCAAGCATCGCTATGCGCTGCACCATGCGATTATCAAGGGTGATCTGGCCTGCGGCGCCTGGCGCGACGGGGGCCTGACAACGATGGATGTCAGCGATCGCCACAATCCCAAAATGCTAAGCCACGTCAATTTCTCGCCCCCCTTTGCGGGCGGTACGCACAATGCCCTGGCTTTGCCGGATCGCAACCTTCTGGTGGTGGTGGAAGAGGCGGTGTTTGATGATCTGGAGGACGGCGTTAAGCGGAACTGGGTTTTTGACATCACCGACCCGGCCAATCCGATCAGCATCTCAACGCTGCCAATTCCGGATGACTTTGACTACGCGACCAAAGGGGGTCAGTTTGGTCCCCACAACATTCACGAAAACCGCCCCGAAAGTTTCCAAAGCTCGGACATCATATTTGTCACCTACCAGAATGCCGGCCTGCGGGTGTACGACATCCGTGATCCGTTCCGCCCCAAAGAAATTGCGGCCCTGGTGCCACCGGCGCCTGAGACATTGATGGACCATCGGCCCGACAGGCCGAAAATCGTTGATACCACGGATGTGTTCGTCGACGAGAACGGGTTGATCTACATCACCGACTTTAACGCTGGGCTTTACATTCTGGAGATGGACGAAGGTTTGTTGGACTAGGGGCGTAGGATGAAAAAAGTAACGGTTATCGGCAAGCTGCATCAGGCCGGATTGGACATTCTGTTTGGCCATGGCGGGCTAGAGATAGAACAGTTCGCTGATCCGAATGTCGCCTTCACCAGAGCGTCCATTACCGGAGCTGACGGGTTGCTTGTCCGCACCGGGAACCTGACCGAAGACGATATTGCAGGGGCCGACAACCTGCAGGTTGTCTCGCGCCATGGAGTTGGTTGTGACAACGTCCCGGTTGCGGCTCTGTCGGCGCGCGGCATTCCGGTGACCATTGTTGGTGCCGTCAACGCGATTTCCGTTGCCGAGCAGACATTGGCCATGATGTTGCACCTGGCCAAGCGGGTCCCTGAATACGATCAAGCGGTGCGCAGTGGCGCGTGGGAGTTGCGAAACTCTCTGCGCACCTCGGAACTTGCTGACAAAACCCTGCTTTTGCTGGGGTTGGGCCGTATCGGTGGCGAGGTGGCAAAACGTGCAGCCGCCTTTGACATGACTATTCTGGTCTATGATCCCTATTTGTCGGCCGAGGCCATCGCCAAAGTCGGCGCCACCAAAGTTGAGAACTGGCAGGATGTGCTGCCAAATGTCGACATTCTGAGCATTCACCTGCCGCTAAACGACGCCACCCGCAACATCATCAATGCAAAGGTACTGGCTGCGATGCAGCCACATGCGGTTATTCTGAATGCGGCGCGTGGTGGGCTGATCGACGAGGCGGCGCTGTACCATGAGTTGAGCGGGCGAATGGCATCCGGAGGGGCAGGGATTGATGCATTCGAGAACGAACCTCCCGCCGTGGATAACCCACTGTTCTTACTGCCGAACGTGTTGCTTAGCCCCCACAGTGCTGCCATGACCGAGGAATCCGCCCGAAAAATGGGCGTGGTGTCTGCAGAAAATGTCATTGCCGGGCTTGAGGGCACCTTGGACCCTGATTTGATTTTCAATCGCCAGGCGATTGAAGACGGGATGATCTCATGAACACAGAAATCCCGACCGAATTCACCGTCTGGTTTCTTGAGCGAACCTTTGCCATCCACTGGAACTACCACGCGCTGCTGATGTTCACCTGCTGGTTTGTACTGGTGCCATTTGGGGTGATCTCTATCCGGTACTTCAAGACCAAGCCCAAGCCGATGGGTCTGCCACGCGGGATAAGCAAGTTTGATCCGCTGTTTATCTGGTGGGGCATGCATATCTGGACACTCTATAGCGCCATAACTCTGTCGATCCTGGGGCTACTGCTTGCGGTTGTCGCAAGCGGAGGTTTTAGCGGCTCGCTGCACGCCTGGTTTGGCGGTTTGACAGTGCTGTTCGGAACCTTGCAGATTTTTGTTGCCGGGCAGCGCGGCACCCATGGTGGTCACAACCACCTCAGCACGGACCCCAAGGACCCCTCGACCTGGCGTGGCGATCATTTCGACATGACCCGGCGGCGCCGCTGGTTCGAGGCCTATCATAAGCCGGGTGGCTATTTTGCGCTGTTTCTGGCGACCGGCGCGGTAACCACCGGTCTGATGCAATACTGGATGGCGACATTGGCCATTGTCATGCTGTTGATGCTGGTGGGCGTCTTTGTACTGGTTGTGGTGCTAGAGGGGCTGGGCCAACGGCACGACACCTACAAAGCCGTGTTCGGAAGTGATCCAAACCACCCGGGCAACCAGGGTCAGTGACAAATTCACGGTAGCAATGACAATCGTTTGAAAAACAGAGTCTTCACTGCGTCGGATTGTACCCCAATGCAAACATCAACCGGTGTGCGCTGGCTGTCAGGATCGGCCAGCGTCGCGCCCGAGGTTTCGCCCTCGCAGGAGACCCTCATGGGCACTGGCTGGGTCTCAAAAAGCTCGGGGTGGGTGCAGGCAATCACGGCAGCCGGATCATGGAGTGAACAGCCGTCAAACTTGCCGACGGTCTCGTAAAACTTCAGGTAAAACACCGACATCTCTTGCAGCATGCCGCCCAGTTCTGGGGCCTGGGCTGCGATGGCGGTGAAATCTGCCTTGGTGCACAAGATGCGGTGTGTGACGTCCAGACCAACCATCACCACCTTGGCACCTGATGCAAAGACCACATCGGCGGAGTGGGGGTCGTGATAGATGTTGGCCTCGGCATGTGGCGTGATGTTGCCGCCCTCGTTCAGCGATCCACCCATGATCACGATGCGGGCGACGTTCTGGGCAAATTCGGGGTCGCGTTGGATGGCCAGCGCGATATTTGTCAGCGGCCCAATCGGGCAAAGCACCAGCTCGCCCTTATGCTCGCGGGCCATGCGGCACAGGAAATCGGCGGCGTCTTCGTCGACTGGTTGCCCCTTGGGGGTGACCGCAGGAATGTCACCGAACCCTTCATCCCCGTGAACATGGGCTGACGGCGTAAAGGGCGGCAATTCCAACGGAGCCTCGGCACCATGCGCCACGGGAAGTTCCAAGTCGGCGGCTTCTAACAACCGAAGGGCGTTGCGGGTGGCAATGTCGGTGGTGACATTGCCAAACACAGTGGTCAGCCCCAGCAGATCAATGTCCGATGCAGCTGCAGCGTAGAAAATCGCCATGGCATCGTCGATCCCCGGATCAGTGTCGATGATCATTTTGACGGCCATGACGGGTCTCCCTTGATCAGTTGTTAAACAAGAAATGCATGACGTCGCCGTCCTGCACTATGTATGACTTACCCTCGGCGCGCATTTTGCCGGCCTCTTTGGCACCTTGTTCGCCGTTGGCAGCGATAAAGTCATCATAGGCGATGGTTTCAGCGCGGATGAAGCCTTTTTCAAAATCACCGTGGATGACGCCGGCAGCCTGTGGTGCGCTGGTGCCATTGCGAATTGTCCAGGCGCGGGCCTCTTTGGGGCCAACGGTGAAATAGGTTTCCAGATGCAGCAATTCGTAGCCAGCGCGAATCAAACGGTCCAAACCGGCTTCGGCCAGACCCATTTCGCCAAGGAACATTTCGGCTTCTCCGGCGTCCAGTTGCGAGATCTCTTCTTCGATCTGGGCCGAGATAATGACGTGGCTGTTGCCCTGTGCAGCGGCCATTTCGGCGACCTTGGCAGAGTGGGCGTTGCCATCGACAGATTCTTCTTCGCCGACGTTGCAGACATAGAGAACCGGCTTGCTGGTCAGCAATTGCAGCAGTTTCCAGGCTTTCAGATCCTCGTCGTCAACTTCGACCAAGCGGGCAGGCTTACCGTCTTCCAGCATCGCTTGGGCGGCGGCCAGCAGACGGTCCTGCTGTTGGGCCTCTTTGTCGTTGCCCTTTAGCTTGCGCACCAGATTGGTACGGCGCTTTTCGACGCTTTCCAAATCTGACAGCATCAGCTCGGTTTCGATGGTTTCAGCATCAGCCACCGGATCGACGCGATCCTCGACATGGGTGACATCGCCGTCTTCAAAACAGCGCAGCACATGGGCGATAGAATCAGTCTCGCGGATGTTGGCAAGAAACTGGTTGCCCAGGCCTTCGCCTTTGGACGCACCTTTGACCAAACCAGCAATATCCACAAAGGTCATCCGGGTGGGGATGATCTGTTTGGAGCCAGCAATAGCCGCCAGTTTGTCCAATCGCGAATCGGGTACGCCGACCTCGCCCACGTTGGGCTCGATGGTGCAAAACGGAAAGTTGGCCGCCTGTGCCGAAGCGGTTTTGGTCAATGCGTTGAACAATGTGGACTTGCCGACGTTCGGAAGACCCACGATCCCCATTTTAAAGCCCATGACGGCCTCCTGAAACTGCAGTTGCGCCGCTCATAGCTGTCCGCAGGCAAAATGGCCAGAGTGGCTCGGGTTTCAGTCAGACTAGCCTGGCGATTGTAGCCTGGTGTGTGCAGGCGGGATTGATTTCTCTGTCAGATTTGGGCACATCCAACGGGTACATAGGAAAAGGCCCGCTCATGACCCGCATTGATGCCAAATTTGCCGAACTCAAGGCTGCTGGAAAAAAAGCTTTTGTGGCTTATCTGATGGCGGGTGATCCGGATTTCGACGCCTCGTTGGAGATTGTCAAAGGTCTGCCAGGTGCCGGCGTGGATGTCATTGAACTGGGGCTGCCGTTTACCGATCCCATGGCGGACGGGCCGACGATCCAGCTGGCTGGTCAACGGGCGCTGGACAGTGGCATGACGCTGCAAAAGACGCTGGATCTGGCGGCTGAATTTCGCAAGACGGATGATACCACCCCGATTGTGTTGATGGGCTATTACAACCCGATCTATTCGCGCGGGGTCGATAAATTTTTGGTGGATGCCAAAGCGGCCGGCGTTGACGGGATGATCGTGGTTGATCTGCCCCCCGAAGAAGACGACGAGCTGTGCATTCCGGCGCAAAAGGCGGGGCTGAACTTTATCCGTCTGGCCACCCCAACCACGGATGACGAACGCCTGCCACGGGTGCTGCAGAATACCTCGGGCTTTGTCTATTATGTCTCGATCAACGGCATCACTGGCGCGGCCGAGGCCGACGCTGGCGATGTTGCGCCCGAAGTTGCCCGGATCAAGTCCGCCACCGACCTGCCGGTCATTGTTGGCTTTGGCATCAACACACCTGAGCGGGCACAGACGATTGCATCGATTTCGGACGGTGCGGTTGTTGGCAGTGCCATCGTCAGCCAGATTGGTGCGGGCAAGCCGGTGGATGAGGTGCTGGCATTTGTGAAAACGCTATCCGACGGCGCGCACCGCGCCTGAAACGGCACATCACACATCGATTGTGATCTTCGCATTCGAACATTTGGCCCAAACTCTAATGAGAGTTTGGGCCTTATTTATTTCTGCCGGGCGCATGATTTTTGAACACGGCCTTTCGTCGGCCTGCAGCATTGCACTCACTTTCAGAAATTGGTAAATAAATTTTACCAAGCTCAAAGGGAGGCCTTCTCAGTGCCAGTCATTACCAATATCGACGACCTCAAACGCATATATCAGCGCCGGGTACCTCGGATGTTTTATGACTATTGCGAAAGCGGCAGCTGGACCGAGCAGACTTTTCGCGAGAACACCAGCGACTTTGACCAGATCCGACTGCGCCAGCGGGTGGCGCTGGATATGACTGGGCGCTCTACCGCCGGTCAGATGATTGGTCAGGATGTTGCGATGCCGGTTGCTCTGGCGCCTGTTGGCTTGACCGGCATGCAGCATGCGGATGGCGAGATCAAGGCGGCCAAAGCAGCTGAAAAATTTGGTGTACCCTACACTTTGTCCACCATGTCGATCTGCTCGATCGAGGATGTGGCAGAGCACACCAGTAAACCGTTTTGGATGCAGGTCTATACTCTGAAAGACGATGATTTCATGCAGCGTCTGTTTGACCGCGCAAAAGATGCAAATTGTTCTGCGGCGGTGATCACTGTGGATCTGCAATTATTGGGTCAACGCCACAAGGATCTGAAGAACGGGTTGTCAGCGCCACCCAAGCTGACGGTGAAATCGGTTGCCGATATGATGACCAAAGTGCAATGGGGTCTTGGCATGCTGGGCACCAAACGCCGGTTCTTTGGCAATATCGTCGGCCACGCCAAGGGTGTGAAGGACCCGTCGTCGCTGGGCACCTGGACCGCCGAGGCCTTTGACCAGTCGCTTGACTGGGACCGTATCCGCGAATTTCGAAAAATGTGGGATGGACCACTGATCATCAAGGGTATTCTGGACGCCGAAGATGCCAAACAGGCCCTGAACGTTGGGGCCGATGCCATTATTGTTTCCAATCACGGTGGCCGCCAGTTGGACGGAGCGCTCAGCGCCATTAAATCACTGCCAGCGATTATGGATGCGGTCGGTGACAAGATAGAGGTGCATCTCGACAGCGGCATCCGCTCGGGTCAGGACGTGCTTAAGGCGCTGTCGATGGGGGCCAAGGGCACCTATATCGGGCGCGCTTATGTTTATGGGCTGGGGGCGATGGGCGAAGATGGTGTGACCAAATCTCTGGAGGTCATTCAAAAAGAGCTGGAAACCACCATGGGACTATGTGGGGTAACGTCCGTCGATAGGCTGAGCCGCGACAACCTGCTTGTCCCGCAGGGGTTTGAAGGGAATTGGCAGAACTAAGACACCGGGGCAGGGGCAGTTCTATTGCCCCTTTCCATCCTTGTGGCTTTCCTCTATACGCGCGGCTTCACGCGGGGATACAGCCTTGGAGGATTCCCGCCCTAACATTTGGAGTATTATCATGGCTGGAGAGATTCCTGATCTCGTAGCTCTGGAACGGACGGGGACAGGCAAGGGCGCCGCTCGTCAGGCACGCCGCGACGGCATGGTCCCAGGTATCGTTTATGGTGGCGACACCGATCCACTGGCAATCAATATCCCCTTCAACGTTCTGTTGAAGAAATTGAAAGCTGGCCGGTTCAAGTCGACCCTGTTCAACCTTCAGGTTGAAGGCCACGACGATGTCCGCGTGATCTGCCGCAACGTGCAGCGTGATGTGGTCAAAGATCTGCCGACACACCTGGACCTAATGCGCCTGCGTCGGACTTCGGAAATCGCCCTGTTCATTCCGGTCGAGTTCATCAACGAAGAAGAAGCCCCAGGCCTGAAGCGTGGCGGTGTTTTGACCGTTGTACGTCCCGAGGTTGAGCTGACTGTTACCGCTGGTGACATCCCCGAGAAGCTGGTTGTGGACATGACCGGTCTTGACGTTGGTGACACCATCACCATCTCGTCGATCGATCTGCCAGCGGGCGCACGCCCAACCATCGACCGTGAATTCGTTATCGCCAACATCTCAGCCCCATCCGGGTTGCGGTCGTCGGACAATGAAGACGACGGCGAAGCAGAGGCCGAAGAGGCCCCAGCAGAAGCATAAAAGTTTTGCCATTGGCAATGTGAAACGGGGCCCACTGCGGGCCCCGTTTTTTGTGGCAGTTGATGCTTATGTCGCCGCGGATTTCCTGCAGTAACATGAGGCGCGAATGGCGACACTTGTGCGTGCCACGGCCTTGTCAAGTTGCGCTTTGATAATCAGGGTTTCGGCGACTGAATCGCGGCGTGACAGGCATTCATATAGCCCGTGCAGGCTCCAGACATTGATCGGGTGTTGGCATGCCCGGCTTAGGGTTGGATCCAGACCGAGATCGGCCCGATATACGGCTTCAGCCTCAACATATTTGCCGCCCTCTAACAGCAGCGCACCCAGGGCATGTCTGGCAGGTTGCATCCATCCCCAAGGCTCGTCATAGGGCAATGCATCGTCGATACGAACCGATTGGCGTAAGTGTTCAAAGGCGTCTTCGGTGTTGCCTTTGTGATACTCCAACTCGCCCAGCATCATTTGTTCCGCGACTTGCAGAATGTCGCGGCAGCTGTTGTTAAACAGCATGCGACTGTCCGGTACATGCTGCAAGGCTTTCTGAAATAGCTGCGCTTCGGCCTGAGCCGAGGGGATGTCGCCGGTGTTTGCCAGCGCCACGGTTCGTGCATATCGCATCATCGCAGTTGTTACGCAAAACAGATTGGCATCCTGCGGCAAGTCCTGTGCTAAAATGTCATGCCAGCGTCCAAACCGGATCAGAACGTGTTGCTTCATGGGGATGAAGGCTTCGAACCAATCCGCCATGGGGGCAAGCAAAGCAGCCGGCAGATCTGCAATCAGCGCCTCTGCGGCCTGGATGGCGGGTTCCGGTTGTCCCAGGAACATCGCTCCGTAGATTTTAAAGTGGTAGTTGTGGCAGCGGTAAACGGTGTAGAAATTGTCTGCTCCGGCCCGCTCCAGGTATTTTTTGTCAGCCTGGATTGCGGCCTCATTTCTGTCGACAACATTCTGATAGTCGCCGCATAAGACGTCGATGTGGGTCGGCATATGCACCAGGTGCCCGGCGTCAGGAACCAGACGGTACAGGCAATCACCATGGCGCAGCGCGCGTTCCGGGTGAGGCGACATTTCCATCAGGTGAATATACATGTGCAACAGGCCAGGATGTTGCCAGGCGTAGTCCCATTTACCAAAGGCGGTTTCCAGAATATCGATTGTCTCCAGTGTACTTGCCCCCGCCTTGGGCTGGCCGGTTGACAGATCCCACAATTGCCAGGGGGTCCGGTTCATCAGTGCCTCAGCAAAAAACGCGCATATATCCAGGTCATCCGGATGGGCCATGTAGGCCCGCCGCATCGCATCGGCATAGGCGTCGTTCCAGGGGCCAAAATCACCTGCTTCAGCATCTTGCGGGTACCGGGCCTGCACCGCGTCAATAAGGGAGCGTTCCGTTTCGGTGACTTGATCCCTGAGCGCATGGCACCGAGCTGCCGCGGTTCGAGCAACAGAAAGAGCGGTGGGCTTCTCGTCGTCCTCAAACGCGTCCCAGGGTTTGTTGTAATTTGGCCCAATCGCATAGGCTATGCCCCAGTGTGCCATTGCGCAGTCTGCATCGGCTTCAAGAGCCAGTTCAAAGCAGCGGATCGCCTCTTCGTGATTAAAGGCGAAAGTCCAGATTAATCCGCGATCGAACCACAGCTGCGCCTGGCTGGATGTTGTTGTCACTGCCCGAGTGTGGGTGCCCAAATCATAATAATCCATTTGAATACTCCGGTTCTGTTCAGTGAAATGTAATCATGAGGGTATCACGTCCCAGTCGAAAAATCCCGCCTTTCGTCCTGTCTGAGGAGGGGCGGCAAACCCGCTTTCCTGGCAGTCTGAACCTTGCCCGTTTCCTTCTGCTGAAATGCATTGTAGTCATGGCCCAGATATTGTTGGCAGATTAGGCACCTCATGAAACTTTTCGTCGGTCTCGGCAATCCGGGTGGTAAATATGCCCGCAACCGTCACAACATTGGCTTTATGGCCTTGGACCAGATCGCCTCGGACCATGGGTTTTCGCCGTGGAAAAGCAAATTCCAGGCGCAGATCTGCGAGGGCATGCTGGGTGGGGCCAAGGTTCTGCTGCTGAAACCCCAGACATTCATGAACCTGTCCGGCCAATCGGTTGGTGAAGCAATGCGGTTTTACAAGCTGAGCGTTGATGATGTGATGGTGCTGCATGACGAGCTGGATCTGGTGCCAGGCAAATGCCGGGTCAAACAGGGAGGGGGTCATGCCGGTCACAACGGTCTGCGCTCGATCCACTCACATATCGGCGCTGACTATGGCCGCGTCCGTCTGGGCATTGGTCACCCAGGACACAAAGATGCGGTGGCGGGATATGTGCTGCGGGACTTTCCCAAGGCGGACGAGGTCTGGCTGAACGATCTGATGCGGGGCATCTCAGACGGAGCGGCGTCGCTGGCGGCCGGGGACGGGGGACGGTTCATGAACGCCGTGGCCTTGCGCACTGCACCACCGCGCAGCTCAACCTCTAAACCCAAGGCGCCACAAACGGCCAAGCCGGAAGGTATCGAAGCCCAGCCTGATCCGCGATCACCACTGGAAAAACTGATGAGTAAATTCAAATAACTCAGCTTCCGTGGGGTCCGGCTTGCTCAAACCGCGTTCACAGGTTTGGCTGGACAAAACGGGAGACGTGCAAATGCGTAGGGTATTGAAGATCATTGTTCGGACGGGGCTGGTGCTTGCCATCGTCATCGTGGCTCTGGGCTTGTGGAAACGGGAAGAAATATTTCGCTTGCTGGCGGTGAATTCGCTGTTTTCGGAAGAGAAAATCGTTGGCAACTTCTCCAACATGGAGGGCGCCTTTGTAACCACACCCTTGGCACGCGGCGACAAAGGAATTAGCCCGCTGCCACAGGGTGGCGACATGACTTTGCCTGCGGGTACAGATCAATGGATCCAGGATCGTGCGGTGACCTCGCTGTTGGTGCTGCAAAATGGCGAAATTCGTCACGAAAGCTATTATCTGGGCACGGCTCCGAATGATCGGCGGGTGTCATGGTCGGTGGCCAAAAGCTATCTGTCGGCGCTGTTTGGAGTGCTGTTGGACGAGGGGGCGATTGCTTCGCTTGACGACCCGGTTACCAAGTATGCCCCTTTGCTGAAGGGCGGCGCCTATGACGGGGCCAGCATCAGAAACGTGTTGAACATGGCCAGTGGGGTGACCTTTGACGAGGATTATTTCGACTATGACTCCGATATCAATCGTATGGGCCGTGTCCTTGCGCTGGGCGGAACACTGGATCAGTTCGCTGCGGACCTAACGGGCAGTTTCGCCACGCCCGGCGATACCTGGCAGTATGTTTCGATTGATACTCATGTGATTGGCATGGTGATCCGGGGCGCCACAGGCCGGGATGTGCCCTCATTGTTAAGCGAGAAAATTCTGGTGCCGTTAGGGCTCGAACGGGATGGCTATTACATCACTGACGGTGCTGGGGTGGCCTTTGTGCTGGGTGGATTGAATTTTACCACCCGCGATTTTGCCCGCTTTGGCCAGATGGTTGCGCAGAATGGCAGCTACGGGGGGCAACAGATCGTGCCGCCACATTGGATTGCGGAGTCGACCCGGCCTTCGGCTCCGACTGCGGCCGGTAAAAAGGGCTATGGCTATCAGTGGTGGATCCCTGTGGGGGCCCATGACGGAGAATTCATGGCGCATGGGGTCTATGGCCAGTACATCTACATCGACCAGACCCGCAACGTAGTGATTGTAAGCACAGGCGCCGATCGTAAGTTTCGCGACAAAGGCGTTGGTCACAGCAATGTCGAAATGTTCCGCAAACTGGCACAAATACTGTAAATTTGGGTCAAGGGGGTTGGCAACGGATGGCCATCTGCTGCTATGCCTTTGCGTTTAAAGGGACATTGAGATGAAAAGCTGGTTGAAAACATATGATGATGGCGTCCCCGCCGAAATCAATCCGGACCGTTACTCCTCGATCACCGCCTTGTTCGAAGAGGCCTCACAGATCTACGCCAACAACGTCGCCTACGAATGTTTTGGCAAGACCATGACCTATGCCGAGGTCGAGGCGAAATCACGTGCAGTCGCGGCCTACTTGCAAACCACTATGGGGGTGCAGCGCGGCGATCGGATTGCCCTGATGTGCCCAAATATCTTTGCCTTCCCCATTGCCATGCTGGGCATCCTTCGTGCCGGGGCCGTTCAGGTCAACGTCAACCCGATGTACACTGCGCGTGAGCTAGAGCATCAGTTGGTAGATGCAGATGTAGACAAGATCCTGATCTTTGGCGGCTCAACTCCCGTTTTAGCCGAGATTATTGGTAATACACCTGTGAAAACCGTTGTCACTATCGACCTTGGCGATGGCATTGGCCTGCCGATCCCGACGCCCCCTGTTGATGACCGCCTGACCGCCACTCTCAAGTTCTCTGACCTCTTGATTGCGGGCGAGGGAATGGATTACACGCCCGCCGGTCTAACTGGTCAGGATAATATTTTCTTTCAATACACTGGCGGCACAACCGGCCCGTCCAAAGGTGCGGTTCTCAGCCATCGCAATGTCGTGGCTAACCTCGAACAGTACAAGGCGCATTTGCCCGAGGCCACGAAGCCAAACGAAGAGGTGATGGTCTGTGCGCTGCCGCTGTATCACATCTTTGGCCTGACCACGTCTCTGGCCTATTTGTCATTGGGAGGCCGGATCATTCTGATCCCCAACCCGCGCGACATCGACGCATTGGTAACGGCGATCAAGGGGGCAGGGATCACGGTCTTTCCGGCGGTCAATACTCTGTTTGCCGCTCTGTCCATGCACCCCGGCACCAAGGAGGTGGATTTCTCCAGGCTCAAAGTGTCGATTGGCGGTGGGTCCGCAGTCATTGAAACAACCTCGCAGAATTGGAAGGCGCTGACTGGCTCACATATTACCGAAGGCTACGGCCTGTCCGAAACCGCCCCGGTCCTGACTTTGGTGCCAATTGGAGTGTCTGATTTTACTGGGTCCTGTGGCCTGCCCATCCCATCTACCGATATCATTCTCCTCGGCGATGACGGTGCGCCGGTTGCACTGGGCGAGCGTGGTGAGATCTGTGCCAAAGGGCCGCAAGTGATGGCAGGATACTGGAACAAGCCTGAAGCCAACGCCGAGTCCTTTACCGCCGACGGATATTTTCGCACCGGTGACATCGGGGTCTTCGACGCGGCCGGGTTCCTGCGCATTGTTGATCGCAAGAAGGACATGATCCTCGTCTCGGGGTTCAATGTCTTTCCCAACGAAATTGAAGCTGTCGTCACCGCATGTCCTGGGGTCGCAGAGTGCGCCTGTGTGGGTGTTCCGCATGACAAAACCGGAGAGGCGGTCAGTGTCTTTGTCGTCAAAGCCCCAGGTGCTGATCTGAGCGACGAGACGGTCATGGCACACTGCCGCGAGAACTTAACCGGCTATAAAGTTCCGCACCTGATCACCTTTTTGGCGGAACTGCCCAAATCCAATGTTGGAAAGATCCTGCGACGAAAGCTGCGTGTTGTTTGAGGTGTTGTGATTCTGGGGCTTGGTGGTGTTGAGTCTGTGTGTAAGTTTGTGGATGGGTGACATTTGGTGTTGGTTTGGGTGTTTGTTGTGTGTGGTTGCTGTGAAATTACGTCATAGCGCTGGCTTGTGCTTAGTGTAATGTCATGTTTTCATGCGTAAATTGCTGGATTTGTGAAAAAGGTGAGTTTTCGTTGATTTATGGGTTGCGGGTTTGTTGTGATATCCCTAGAACCCCCCTTACCGGCGGCGCTGAGGTGTTGTTGGGGACGCGGTGGAGAGACACTGGGACGCTTCGGAGAGACGGGGAATGGAGGAGAGGGTTAAAGCGGGCGCGCTGAGAGATTGGCGCATCTGTTTGATTTTTGTCTCTGGGATCTAATGATCTAGGACCTTTGGTCTGTTTGCTCTTTGAAAATTTATATATCTGAAGAGATATGTGGGCGGTTTGGTTCATTCGATGGATCAACCTGTGCATATATCAACGCTGGTAGGGATTGTATGTAAATGCGGTACCGATGACCAGTGTCAGCTTCACTGTTTGGACGGCTTTTGTTTCTTTGGAAACTTGAGCACAACCAAACGGTTAAACTGTCCCATTTGAACAATGGGACGATATGTGCAGAGGTTCGACGTCAAGGATAGCATTGCAAGATGCTTTCAACTTGAGAGTTTGATCCTGGCTCAGAACGAACGCTGGCGGCAGGCCTAACACATGCAAGTCGAGCGCACTCTCAACCTTCGGGCGGGGAGCGAGCGGCGGACGGGTTAGTAACGCGTGGGAATGTACCCTTCACTAAGGAATAGCCTCTGGAAACGGAGAGTAATACCTTATACGCCCTTCGGGGAAAGATTTATCGGTGAAGGATCAGCCCGCGTAAGATTAGATAGTTGGTGGGGTAATGGCCTACCAAGTCTACGATCTTTAGCTGGTTTTAGAGGATGATCAGCAACACTGGGACTGAGACACGGCCCAGACTCCTACGGGAGGCAGCAGTGGGAATCTTGGACAATGGGCGCAAGCCTGATCCAGCCATGCCGCGTGTGTGATGAAGGCCTTAGGGTCGTAAAGCACTTTCGCTAGAGATGATAATGACAGTATCTAGTAAAGAAGTCCCGGCTAACTCCGTGCCAGCAGCCGCGGTAATACGGAGGGACTAGCGTTGTTCGGAATTACTGGGCGTAAAGCGTACGTAGGCGGATCAGAAAGTATGGGGTGAAATCCCAGGGCTCAACCCTGGAACTGCCTCATAAACTCCTGGTCTAGAGTTCGAGAGAGGTGAGTGGAATTCCGAGTGTAGAGGTGAAATTCGTAGATATTCGGAGGAACACCAGTGGCGAAGGCGGCTCACTGGCTCGATACTGACGCTGAGGTACGAAAGTGTGGGGAGCAAACAGGATTAGATACCCTGGTAGTCCACACCGTAAACGATGAATGCCAGTCGTCGGGTAGCATGCTATTCGGTGACACACCTAACGGATTAAGCATTCCGCCTGGGGAGTACGGTCGCAAGATTAAAACTCAAAGGAATTGACGGGGCCCGCACAAGCGGTGGAGCATGTGGTTTAATTCGAAGCAACGCGCAGAACCTTACCAACCCTTGACATCCTAGGACAACCTGAGAGATCAGGCCTTCCTTCGGGACCTAGTGACAGGTGCTGCATGGCTGTCGTCAGCTCGTGTCGTGAGATGTTCGGTTAAGTCCGGCAACGAGCGCAACCCACATCCTTAGTTGCCAGCAGTTCGGCTGGGCACTCTAAGGAAACTGCCCGTGATAAGCGGGAGGAAGGTGTGGATGACGTCAAGTCCTCATGGCCCTTACGGGTTGGGCTACACACGTGCTACAATGGCAGTGACAATGGGTTAATCCCAAAAACTGTCTCAGTTCGGATTGGGGTCTGCAACTCGACCCCATGAAGTCGGAATCGCTAGTAATCGCGTAACAGCATGACGCGGTGAATACGTTCCCGGGCCTTGTACACACCGCCCGTCACACCATGGGAGTTGGGTCTACCCGAAGGCCGTGCGCCAACCTAGCAATAGGAGGCAGCGGACCACGGTGGGTTCAGCGACTGGGGTGAAGTCGTAACAAGGTAGCCGTAGGGGAACCTGCGGCTGGATCACCTCCTTTCTAAGGATGTTTCTAGCCAGATCAGCTTGCTGATCTCATGAAACACTTAGCAGATCTCCTCTTCTCACGAAGGGGCGCCCGAAATGGGTGAATGATCATAGAGACGCAAGTCTCAGTCTGGGATCGCAAGATCTTAGGCAGAGCCAGGCCGTCCTCATATCTCTTCAGACAACCGAGCCCTGATCTCAGGGTTCAGCAAGGGGCCTTAGCTCAGCTGGGAGAGCGCCTGATTTGCATTCAGGAGGTCAGGAGTTCGATCCTCCTAGGCTCCACCAAGCATTGGCCCTTGTGATAACCACCACGGGGTCGGCCCTGTCGGCAGATTTGCTTTGCAAATCGCCTGTCGGGCAACGCGGTTTTGCGATGCAAAACCCGCTGGGTCGGTAGCTCAGGTGGTTAGAGCGCACGCCTGATAAGCGTGAGGTCGGAGGTTCAAGTCCTCCTCGACCCACCACTTCTTCTTTTGCCTTCGGCAAAACGAAGAAGAACAACACCTCCTCTTGGCGGCAAGCGGCAGGGTATCTTACGCAGTAAGATGTCCCGAGAGCGGCTCACAGGATTAGGTATCGATTAGATCGAACAGCAGTTTTAGAACTTCTGTTCCGTCCAATCGGACGGTGCGAACGCGCATTCTCTTCGAGAATACGCTACATCGCATTCCGGACACTTCCTTCGGAAGTACCGGGAATTGACATCGTTTAGAGAGATACAATCAACAATACTGTTGGTCGCCCGAGTAAGGGATTGACCTCAGATTGGTGCTGATCTTCTTCGGAAGTGAAGCGAGCTTGTGAATACGTCTGTTTCCTCGGACGTCCATGAGTATGCCAGCCTGAAACGACGGTGTTGTCCAAGTCAAGTAAACTAACCCGAACACGTCTTCAGCCGCTTCCCGCACGGATAGTGGTTGCATACGGGACGTGTTCAAATTGTTCGCATCATACGTGGTGCGAGCGGGAAAGTATGCTTTTGATCCCAGGGATATGTGGGAACAGTTTCTTACCAGCTTCTGTTCTTCGATCGATTGGTTGGTTCTGCGGTCGCAAGGCGGTAGGACAAATAACCAGTCTTTCTATTTCTGGATCAAATCAAGCGCGAAAAGGGCGTTTGGTGAATGCCTTGGCAGTAAGAGGCGATGAAAGACGTGATACTCTGCGATAAGTCATGGGGAGCTGAGAATAAGCTTTGATCCATGAATTTCTGAATGGGGCAACCCACCTGATACTTTGTTATTATTATACTCTTCTGACCGTTCTGCGGTGGGACGAACCAGCTTGCTGGTGAGACTCGCCAAGGGCGAGCACGGAGTGTTCTTAATAATAAGGTAAACCAGGTATTTTTAACCTGAATACATAGGGTTAAAAAGGCAAACCCGGGGAACTGAAACATCTAAGTACCCGGAGGAAAGGAAATCAATATGATACTCCCTAGTAGCGGCGAGCGAACGGGGACCAGCCGAGCCAGATGAGTGAGAAGAACATGTTGGGAAGCATGACCATAGCGGGTGATAGTCCCGTATTCTAAGCTTTGATGGACGTATTAAGTAGGGCGGAACACGTGAAATTCTGTCTGAAGATCGGAGGACCACCTTCGAAGGCTAAGTACTCCTTACTGACCGATAGTGAACCAGTACCGTGAGGGAAAGGTGAAAAGCACCCGACGAGGGGAGTGAAACAGTACCTGAAACCGAACGCCTACAATCAGTTGGAGGGTCCTTGCGGCCTGACAGCGTACCTTTGTATAATGGGTCATCGACTTGGTCTCACAAGCAAGCTTAAGCCGTTAGGTGTAGGCGCAGCGAAAGCGAGTCTTAATAGGGCGAATGAGTTTGTGGGATCAGACCCGAAACCGAGTGATCTAGGCATGGCCAGGTTGAAGGTGCAGTAACATGCACTGGAGGACCGAACCCACATCTGTTGAAAAAGATCGGGATGAGCTGTGCCTAGGGGTGAAAGGCCAATCAAACTCGGAGATAGCTGGTTCTCTGCGAAATCTATTTAGGTAGAGCGTCGTCCGAATACCCCGGGGGTAGAGCACTGGATGGGCAATGGGGGCATACAGCCTTACTGACCCTAACCAAACTCCGAATACCCGGGAGTACTAGACGGCAGACACACTGCGGATGCTAACGTCCGTAGTGAAGAGGGAAACAACCCTGACCTCCGGCTAAGGCCCCTAATTCATGGCTAAGTGGGAAAGCAGGTGGGACGACCAAAACAACCAGGAGGTTGGCTTAGAAGCAGCCATCCTTTAAAGATAGCGTAACAGCTCACTGGTCTAATTAAGTTGTCCTGCGGCGAAGATGTAACGGGGCTCAAGCCATGAGCCGAAGCCGAGGATGCACATAGTGCATGGTAGCAGAGCGTAGTGTGACATAGATCCTATCCTCTTTAGTGTCCCCGGACCAGTTCCGTGTGGCACCTTGGAGGACCGGATCTTTCGATGAAGCCGGGGCGTGAGCCATCTGGTGGAGAGATCACTAGTGAGAATGATGACATGAGTAGCGACAAAGAGTGTGAGAGACACTCTCGCCGAAAATCCAAGGGTTCCTGCTTAAAGCTAATCTGAGCAGGGTAAGCCGACCCCTAAGGCGAGGCCGAAAGGCGTAGTCGATGGGAACCAGGTTAATATTCCTGGGCCAGGAAGTGGTGACGGATCTCGAAGGTAGTTCATCCTTATTGGATTGAATGGGCTGCTGAGAGGTCCCTGGAAATAGCCCTTCCATGAGATCGTACCCTAAACCGACACAGGTGGATAGGTAGAGAATACCAAGGCGCTTGAGAGAACTATGTTGAAGGAACTCGGCAAAATACCTCCGTAAGTTCGCGAGAAGGAGGCCCGGTTTCTACGCAAGTGGGAGCTGGGGGCACAAACCAGGGGTGGCGACTGTTTATTAAAACACAGGGCTCTGCGAAGTCGTAAGACGACGTATAGGGTCTGACGCCTGCCCGGTGCCTGAAGGTTAAAAGGAGGGGTGAGAGCTCTGAATTGAAGCCCAGGTAAACGGCGGCCGTAACTATAACGGTCCTAAGGTAGCGAAATTCCTTGTCGGGTAAGTTCCGACCTGCACGAATGGCGTAACGACTTCCCCGCTGTCTCCAACATAGACTCAGCGAAATTGAATTGCCTGTCAAGATGCAGGCTTCCCGCGGTTAGACGGAAAGACCCCGTGCACCTTTACTACAGCTTCACATTGGCATTAGGCCGAGCATGTGCAGGATAGGTGGTGGGCTTCGAAACCAAAACGCTAGTTTTGGTGGAGCCTCCCTTGAGATACCACCCTTGCTCTGCTTGATGTCTAACCGCGGTCCATTATCTGGATCCGGGACCCTGTGTGGCGGGTAGTTTGACTGGGGCGGTCGCCTCCTAAAGCGTAACGGAGGCGCGCGAAGGTTGGCTCAGACCGGTCGGAAATCGGTCGTTGAGTGCAATGGCAGAAGCCAGCCTGACTGCGAGACTGACAAGTCGAGCAGAGACGAAAGTCGGTCATAGTGATCCGGTGGTCCCGAGTGGAAGGGCCATCGCTCAACGGATAAAAGGTACGCCGGGGATAACAGGCTGATACTGCCCAAGAGTCCATATCGACGGCAGTGTTTGGCACCTCGATGTCGGCTCATCTCATCCTGGGGCTGGAGCAGGTCCCAAGGGTACGGCTGTTCGCCGTTTAAAGAGGTACGTGAGCTGGGTTTAGAACGTCGTGAGACAGTTCGGTCCCTATCTGCCGTGGGTGTAGGATACTTGAGAGGAGTTGCCCCTAGTACGAGAGGACCGGGGTGAACGAACCACTGGTGGACCAGTTGTCGTGCCAACGGCAGTGCTGGGTAGCTATGTTCGGACAGGATAACCGCTGAAGGCATCTAAGCGGGAAGCCCCCCTCAAAACAAGGTATCCCTGAGGGCCGAGGTAGACCACCTCGTCGATAGGCCAGAGATGTAAGCGTGGTAACACGTTCAGTTGACTGGTACTAATTGCCCGATAGGCTTGATTTGATCCAGTAATAGACAGACTGACTATGTCAGACTTAAGTGAACGACAATCAAAGCATACATTCCAACCGTATTCGAAACGAAATCGAATACGTATCAGACGAACTGACTTGAATAACATGTTGATGTGGGAACGCGCCTTTGCTTCGCAAAGACACTGTCTCCCACTCGCCGTGATTTGCCATGCAAACACGGCGTGTATCTCTCAAATCGAGGATTTTCCTCGGTTTGGTGGTCATAGCGCAAGTGAAACACCCGGTCCCATCCCGAACCCGGAAGTTAAGCACTGTTGCGCCGATGGTACTGCATCTTAAGGTGTGGGAGAGTAGGGCACCGCCAAACCTAGAAAAATCCTCAAACAACGATAAATATTAAATATAACCGGTTACAAACCCTGTCGCGGGATGGAGCAGCCCGGTAGCTCGTCAGGCTCATAACCTGAAGGTCGCAGGTTCAAATCCTGCTCCCGCAACCAAATTCAAGATCGCAACAGCCCGTTCGACCTACAAACAGTCCCCCGGACTGTTTGATTAACGGTCTCACCTCATCAGGCTCATAACCTGAAGGTCGCAGGTTCAAATCCTGCTCCCGCAACCAAATTCAAGATCGCAACAGCCCGTTCGACCTACAAACAGTCCCCCGGACTGTTTGATTAACGGTCTCACCTCATCAGGCTCATAACCTGAAGGTCGTAGGTTCAAATCCTACTCCCGCAACCAACTTAAAACAACGATACCACATCTTACGCCCCGCTCCAGCGGGGCTGTTTGCATTTGGACCCAACCACTGAAAGCTCAGACAACAAAACAACGGCAGTCGGCTCCAACAACAAAACACCGCGCGGATGTACGCGCTGTGTTGTGACTTCATAGCCGCTATTGCCAATTGGTCGTACGAGACTTGGCAGGCGGGAGGAGCTGCGAGTAGAGGTGGGAAAAGAGCAACGTCAGGAAGGACTAACCATGCAAATGAGTGATCACAAAGAGATCGCTGCCGATCCGGCTACCGTCTATGCGGCGTTGCTTAATCCTGATGTTCTTATGGTCTGCGTGCCTGGCGCCAAAGAAGTGGTCGGCTCGCCTGAAGAGGGATTTGAGGCCACGGTTACGCAAAAGGTCGGGCCAGTCAAAGCGACCTTCAAGGGGCAGGTGACGTTGTCGGATTTGGTCGAGAATGAGAAGCTGACCATCGCGGGCGAGGGTAAGGGTGGCGCGGCTGGCTTTGCCAAGGGTGGCGCTGTGGTTACTCTGAGCGCCAGTGAAACCGGAACTCTGTTGGCCTATGACGTAGAGGCCAGGGTCGGCGGGAAGTTGGCCCAACTGGGTAGTCGGTTGATTGATGGTTTTGCAAAAAAGATGGCGGATCAGTTTTTTACCAATCTTCAAGAGGCCTTGGCGCCTGTGGCTGAGGCCTCCGACAGTGAGCCCTCTCCTGAAGGCGAGGAGAAAAGGGGTTGGTTGAACAAAATCACTGGCCGCAGCTAGACCTGCACAGATGCACAGACACTTGCGCACTATTTTTGTGGGGTGTCCCTCTGGCCGCTGAGGGTTTGAATGATTTCAGCCTCTATATTATCGCCTGGAAGCCCTGCTACCATTGCACGGTAATCTCGAGCGCCAGATCGGGGTCTTCGTCGATTACTGCAACAACGAACGCTACCATGAAAGCCTGAACAACGTCACTCCGGCTGACGTCTATTATGGGCGAGACAAAGCCATCATCAGAGAAAGGGTAAAGATCAAGAAACTGACAATCCAAAACCGCCGCTTGAAACACCAAAAACAAGCCGCATAATCAATCACACTAACGAACCGGAGCTTCCAGAGCTCATTCCGCTCTGATGCCGCCACTCAGCGTAGGGCTGGAAAAACCCCAGTGGCTTTCGAATGGAAAGTCGCCTGAACGAGCACCCGGGGCGGCACGAAACCGCGACAGGTCCATTACTTTTACGTCATAGGTGCACGTTTATGCTCTATCACACCGGTGCCTATGGCCGCTTTTAATCGATCGGCGGAAAAATCTAGGAATGCACGGACCTTGGGGGCGATAAGTTTGCTCTGAGGGTAAATCAGGTTCACCTGCTCTGGCGGTGGTAGATATTCGGGCAGCACTGGTACCAGTTCGCCGGTGCGCAAGTGATCCGAGACCATGTAGGATAGCGCCATGGTGATGCCTTCACCTGCGACTGCGGCTGCAAGGGCAGTGGCTGCATCGTTTACTTCAAACCGAGGGTGCAGCACCACATGGCCGCGTGCGGTTTCTGACCTGTAGTGCCAGTCGTGACTGGCCATGATCCCAGTGAACCCTATGATGGAATGCAGTTTCAAATCGGCGGGTTCGGTTGGTAAGCCGCGGCGCTGAAGGTAGGCGGGACTGGCAACAAACATGCGGTGAACGTTCCCAATCCGTTTCGCCATCAAGTTTGAGTCCGGCGGGTTCCCAATCCTGATCGCAATATCAATCCCTTCCTCCACTATGTTGGCCACCCTATCCATCCCAATCAGCGACACGGTAATTTTTGGATGCGCCGCAATAAAGGCCCGCGTGATAGGTGCTGCGATCATGCGACTGAAGGTTACCGATGCGGAGATTGTCAAATGGCCCTGCGCTATGCCAATTTCACCAACTGCCTGCTTTTCTGCATCTTCGATTTCTGACAGCAGCCGCCGCGAAGACTCCAGAAACCTGCTGCCTGCATCTGTCAAAGAGAGTTGCCGCGTGGAGCGGGTCAAAAGCTGCACGCCAAGCCGCTCCTCCAGTGCGTTCATCGCGCGGGTCACGGCAGGTGGTGACATTCTAAGACGCTGCGCGGCCTGAACGAAACTACCGCCATCAATGATCGCGGCGAAAACTTCCATCTGAAGGATGCGATCCATTATTCCACCTTTCGCAGTAATGAATTCACAATTATCGGAATTCTTTCACTTCTGGAAGATCTTTATGTCTGTGTTCATCCACCGCAATGGCCAACTCGCACTCGAGCGGCTCATAATTGAAGGACACTGACCATGACCACAAACACTCTTAAACCGCTCTTGCATGCCGGCCTGATGTCGCTGGGCCTTGCTGCCCATCTTGCAGTTGCCACTGCGCCTGCCGCCGCTGAGACTGTGTCTGGCACCTTTGCTGATCACAGCGAAGCGGCTGTCAAATACAACACTGTGGAAATTGCTGGGCAGGACATTTTCTATCGTGAAGCGGGCAATGCAGATGCACCAACCTTGCTTTTGTTGCACGGTTTCCCGACGTCGTCGCAGCAGTACCGCGATCTGATCCCCGAGCTGTCTGACGACTATCATGTCATCGCCCCTGACTACCCGGGCTTTGGCCGCAGCTCGATGCCCGCTCGCAGCGATTTTGAGTACTCTTTTGCCAATTATGCTGAGCTCATGTCTCAGTTTACGACCGCACTGGAACTAGAATCCTACGCGCTCTACGTCATGGATTATGGAGCCCCAGTGGGGTATCGTCTGGCCCTGAAGAACCCCGAGGCCATTGACGCCCTTATCATCCAAAACGGCAATGCATATGACGAAGGTCTGCTTGAATTCTGGGATGGGTTCCGCAGTTACTGGACGGCACCGTCGACTGAAACCCGGGAACCATTGCGTGCATTTTTGAACGTTGAGGCCACCGAATGGCAGTACACACATGGTGTCCCCGACACCCATGTCAGCCGGGTCAGCCCCGATGCCTGGATGCTTGACCAAGCCTATCTGGACCGTCCAGGAAATCAGGACATTCAGCTGGACCTGTTCTATGACTACCGGACCAACGTCGAATTATACCCGGCCTTTCAAGAGTTCTTTCGCACACATCAGCCCCCTACGCTGATCGTCTGGGGCGAAAACGACCATATCTTCCCGGCTGAGGGGGCAGCGCCATATCTGCGAGACTTGCCAAATGCCGAAACGCATCTCATCGACGCGGGGCACTTCATTCTGGAATCTCACGGACCCGAAGTTGCCGAACTGATCCGCAATTTTCTCGCTGACAATCCGACCAATTGATCCAACACGGTGCGGGGGAAATTCCCCCCGCACCGCCGTCATAACTGGAGGTCATCATGTCCCTACGTTTACCTGTGCCACCTTTCACCAGAGAAACCGCGATCCAAAAAGTTCGAATGGCCGAAGATGGCTGGAACTCAAGAAATCCTGAAAAAGTGTCACTGGCCTACACAGAAGATAGCAAGTGGAGAAACCGGTCTGATTTTCCCACAGGCAGGCGTGAAATTCGTGAGTTCCTGACCCAAAAGTGGATCAGGGAAGTGGAGTACCGCCTGATTAAGGAGCTTTGGGCTTACCACGAGAACCGAATTGCCGTCAGATTTGCCTATGAATGGCGCGACCATAGAGGAGCGTGGTTCCGGTCATTTGGTAATGAAAATTGGGAGTTCGACCCAGATGGATTAATGCTGACCCGTCACGCCAGCATTAACGATCTGGCTATCTCAGCAGAGGATCGCCTGTTTCTATGGCCACAGGGTCCACGGCCAGCCAATCATCCAAGCCTGACTGATCTGGGCCTTTGAAATCCAAACATTAGGAGGTCCGAAAATGGGACATAAATTCGCAGAGTTGGCCTTTACCGATACCGTCAAAGAAATCCAGTCAACCGAAGGCACCCGTACTGCCTATGCACGAATGGAGGCAGGTGTCGACTATAACAACGCCCTTGGCCCTAACGAGGCCCAGTTCATCGCCGCGCGTGATAGTTTTTACATGGCAACGATTGGCGAAACCGGATGGCCCTATGTTCAGCATCGGGGCGGCCCGGTTGGGTTTGTCAAAATCCTGGACGAGAACAGGCTTGGCTTTGCGGACTATCGGGGCAATCGGCAATACATCAGCGTGGGAAATCTGAAAAATGAGGACCGGGTGTCCCTGTTCTTTATGGACTACGCGAATAAGACGCGGCTCAAATTGCTGGGACGTGCCCGTGTAATTACACCTGCTGAAGATAGTCTTCTTCAGACGCTGGCACCGGAAAACACCTACAGGGCGCGGGTTGAACGGGGGCTCATGATTGCCATCGAAGCCTTCGACTGGAATTGCCCGCAGCATATCACTCCCCGGTACACGTTGGCTGAATTCGAGGACAGAGATCGAGGATAACGTCGGCAGGATTGTCAGCTTGGTTGCATGTGCTGCAGGTGTTGTGAGAGGTGAATTTGGGCTTGCTGGTCCTTCATCTGTGTCGGCCTAGCGATTAAAGAGGTGTAGCTCTACCAGGGATTTTCCCAACCGAAAGGGTGCAGCAAAGCTAACCAGGCAGAGAGCAAGGATTTGCAAGATCAGGATCTGGATATTGTCCTGCAGGACTTCCCATTCGCTTTTCAATTGGGAGACATGGGCGATCAAGTCGTCATAGGTTCGCGCAAGTATCAGGAAGTCGCCGGCGATGGCGGGGACCTTGCGGCGCATGTTGTCGACAGAGGCCTGGGTCACTTCATCCAATGTGGTGAAAACGATAAAGGCTGCGGGGTCAAAAGCATCGGCCTTGGCGGCCATTTCTTGCATTTCGTCCATATCATCATGCCCGCCCAGTAAAAACGAAAGACTGCGCAGGGGGGCGACTTCGTCAGTGACGGCCAGAAACAGTGGCAGATCCGCATTGCCCGCAGTCGAGGCCGACAGGAATTCGATCTTGTCACAGAGCACAGAAATGTCGGCATCATATGCCGGGTCGCAGAACCGCAGACGAAAACGGGCGGCGTCGCGGTCGAAAGCAGCTGTTGCAGCAAAGGCGATGTCTATCTGGCGCTCTAGTCGCGAGCTGTCGGTGGTGTAAATGCCCGAGATCACCGCCACCAATGCCCCAAAACCCCCAAGCGCCACCCAGACAAGATCGGCGATTTTCCAAGCCTGGTGACCGGCTGGGTGGCGGAACAAAAAACCGGTACCGACACAGCCCAAGGTAAAACACATCGCGATCAGCAGTAGCTGGTTGTCGGCAATGAACATCATCGGGCAGCAAATATTCCCAGAGACAGATAAACGTGTCCCAAGTGTAGGGGGGGATTTGTCTTAGATACAACCATCTTGGTTGCTGCCTCACGAGATTGTTTGGTGGTCCCGATTTGTAGGGTAAGAACCGTCGTTCCCTGAACCACAGCGCACTGTCATCAGGCTCAGACTATGGCGAAACTGGGGCGAAACTTGGCCAGCGTTTCAGTGTATTCCTTTGGTGTGTGACCTTGCTGCACTAGCTCTGCGCGGACACGGCGTTTACCAAGGTAAACAAGCCTCTTGAGGGCATTGAGCAGGAAAATACTATGTTTCGGATGATTGTGGTGGCCTTGGCCAATGTGCTTTTGGTTTCTGGTGTTACGCAGGCGCAGGTCGCGGGCGCGCCCGAAGTGGTGCAGGAAGAGACCGAGTATTCGTCGCCATCAAAGGTCAGCACGCGCTTTCAAATTGGCTATGGTCGCCTGACGTCCAATGACCTGATTGGTGATGGCAAGGATCGCTGGCGCACCGGCTCAATTTCCGCATCACGCATTTTCGGCTACGGCTGGAACGGCTCTGCCCCTGTACGGTTCGGAGAGCTTTGGGAATTCCGTATGCAGGGGCAGATCATTGCACCAGAGGATCTGACGACGCTAAATGCCAGCGATCGTCCCTGGGCCGGGGCTTTGTCCTTTGGGTTGCACAGTCACATGCAACGCGATGAGACTGAATTTGCCCTCGGGGCTGATCTTGTGTTCATCGGCCCACAGACACGTTTGGACAGTTTGCAGGATGCACTGCACGGGGCTTTGGGGGCTCCACGTCCGTCGGATGCCATGCTTGCACAGCAAATTCCGGACAAAATCCGCCCGACGCTGGTGTTTGAAACAGGGCAGGTGATTGATTTTTCCGGGGCCGCATCCCTTCGCCCGTTTGTCGAGGCGCGGGCAGGCGACGAGACTTTGGTGCGGATAGGAGCGGATGTTAACGTTGGACTGGTCGGCCGCGGGGAACTGCTGGTTCGCGATCCTGTAACTGGTCAGCGCTACCGGGCCGTTTACGATTCGGCGCCGGGCTATAGCTTCACGATTGGCGGTGATATTGCCTATGTCGCCGACTCGGTCTACTTGCCTGACGATCGTGGTTATGAATTGACCAGTCATCGGGATCGCGCACGGGTCGGGGTGCACTGGCAGGGCGAAAAGGCCTCAGCTTTTTATGGACTTACATACCTTGGGAAGGAATTCTCTGGGCAGAGTGAAGGCCAGGTGACAGGGTCTCTTCGACTAAAATTGAGGTTTTAAGAACACGCTGTAATATGCTGTTAAACTTTAATCTTTGCGGATGAAGCAGCCTGTGTTAACGATTCCTTAATAAAAAAATAAGAGCAGGCATACAGGCAAATGAAAACGGGCTTCAAAGGCACGTTTGTCATCTCCTGGTCACAAACAGATGTGGATGGTCTTTCGACCGCCCCTATTGATACCCTTGATGTGGGGGCGGCATGGTCGTGGCACGGCGAAGCTGTGCGCGTAGATGGACCATCGAATCTGTTGCGGCTGGACATGGCAAAAGGTGAAGCAGACCTTCGGCGTCGCGCAGCGCGATCTGTGCGCCGTCTTGTTGGGGCTGCCGTGCAATGCAGAACTGATATTGATGCGGTCGAAGTGGACGATCCACTGCTGGACAGTAGTTTCGTGGTCACCAATGGCGTGCAAAGTTACACTGTCACCTTGATCGAAGTTGGCCCGTCTCAGCGACCGCTGCTGATGTTTGTCGACGAATTGCCACCGCGCAATACTGATCTGTGGGTGGTGCACCACTCGCTTGGTTCAATTGCGGCGCCGGATCAGCCGTCAGACGGCGGTGTCATTTGTTTCACTCCCGGTACCCGTATTGCCACCCCCGAAGGTCCGCGTCTCGTCGAACGCCTGCGTGAGGGGGATTGGGTGCAAACCCGCGACAACGGCGCCCAAGAGGTCCTGTGGATTGGCGCGCGCCGGATGAGTGGTGCACGATTGTTCGTGATGCCCAAACTGCGGCCGGTCCGCATCAAAGCCGGCGCTCTGGGTATTGACCGCCCCGAAGAAGAACTGCTGGTCTCGCCCGAGCATCGTATGTTGGTGCGCGGACCTGCGGCGCAGGCCCTTTTCAATACACCCGAAGTTCTGGTGGCGGCGCGTGACCTGGTCAATGGTTCGACCATTGTCACGGATCTGGCAGTGCGCGAGGTCACCTATGTGCATCTCTTGCTCAGTGATCATCAGGTGCTGTGGGCCAACGGCGTCGAAACCGAAAGCTTCCATCCCGCCAATGCCGCATTGTCTGCATTGGACGACAGTGACCGGCTGCGTTTGTTGCAGTTGTTGCCGGGTCTGGACCGTGACCCGCTATCTTATGGGGGCTACGCCCGCCGCAATCTCAGCGCACCCGAGGCTGCTATTTTGGCGCATCAGGCCGCTTAATTTTCAGAATTACCTCAGACCTCGTAAAATTGGCTGGGGCGCCCTGTTGACTCTGCGCCCCAGCCTCATATAAGCGCCGCTCTATTGGTGTTGGTGGGCCCCGCAAGGGGATTCCTGTCATGTCCGGGATCTTCGGATTTCAGGCAAGAGGACAACGCCCTTCATAGTGGCCCATTCCGGGCCACGATTTATACGAAGGATATCAGCCGTGACTAAACGTACAGCTGCCAAATACAAAATTGACCGCCGCATGGGCGAAAACATCTGGGGTCGTCCTAAGTCCCCAGTCAATCGTCGTGAATATGGCCCCGGCCAGCACGGTCAGCGCCGCAAGGGCAAAATTTCTGACTTCGGTATCCAGTTGCGCGCCAAGCAAAAGCTTAAAGGCTATTACGGCGACCTGACCGAAAAGCAGTTCCGCCGCATCTACGGCGAAGCTGAGCGTGTTAAAGGCGATACAGGTGAAAACCTGATTGGTCTGCTGGAGCGCCGCCTGGACGCAGTAGTTTACCGCGCCAAGTTCGTTGCAACAGTTTTTGCTGCTCGTCAGTTCGTCAACCACGGCCACGTCCTGGTCAACGGCAAGCGCGTCAACATTCCTTCGTACCGTGTCAAAGAAGGCGACGTGATCGAGGTTCGCGAAAAGTCCAAGCAAATGGCTGCTCTGCTGGAAGCCACTCAGCTGCCCGAGCGTGACGTTCCAGACTATCTCGATACCGACCACTCCAAGTTCACAGCCACTTTCGTGCGCACCCCAGCTTTGGGCGATGTGCCGTACCCGGTTGTCATGGAACCAAACCTGGTTGTGGAATTCTACGCCAAGAACTAAATTTGCTGCCCCGCAAGGGGTCTGCAGATCCAAGATCAAAAGGTCGTGCCCACCGGGTGCGGCCTTTTTTGTTGCGCGTACCCAAGATCACCAGCGGCATGAAATTGGTTTTCCTTGGCCGTTGACGTGTTAAGCTCGTCTTGACTTATCGGCGCGGGGGAGTGTCGGGGGCAATATTGGGAGAATACTATGAGGAAGATTATCACAGCGGTGTTCGCGCTGGCCGTTTTTCTGGGCGCCAGTGTGGCGACTGCGGCACCACTTAAACTAACACCAGCCAATCCGCAGCCGCGGGTCAAACCTGGCTTGACTGTGACCTACGCTTACCCAAGTGATGTCAAGTCCCTGCACCAGGCCGCCAATTCTATCCGTAGTATGGGCAAGCCTGGACCTTTGCTGTCGGGATTGGACTACCGCGTGACCGATATTGGCGAGAAAATCCTGACAGCGGAACGCGCTGAACGGGTCGCCGCTGACATCCGCGGCTATGTCCGCTTTGACGCGCCAGGTATCTATGTGATTGATTTTCTAACCAATGACGGCGTTGAGGCCACAGTCGGAGGCCAGCTGGTGGGCAGGTTTGACGGGCGCCAAACTTGCCAGGAAACCTTTGCAACCGAGGTCGAGGTCCCTAAGGCCGGCTGGTATCCTTTGCATATCCTGTACTTCCAGCGCAATAAAACCGCCTGCCTACATATGCGTAGTGGTGCAAAGGGCAGCCGCGTGACATGGATGTCCAATGCGGCCTTCGGCCACTAAGTCTACCGACAGGGGCCCACCGCTCCGCTCTTCATCTGGCCAAAAATATCCCGGGGGTCCGGGGGCTGGCCCCCGGCGTTCCCCACGACCACTGTTACAAGGGTAGGGGCCGCCCCTCGGCAATGGTCTCCATTGCAAAATATGAGGTAACACTGTCGAGTTCGATACCGTCAATCAGCCGTTGATAGACGCGGTCATAGCCGGTCATATCTTCAGTCACCACTTTCAGCTGATAGTCATAATCGCCACCAATCCGGTGAAAATCCACCACCTCGGGGATCGTCAACACATGTCTGCGAAACGTCTGCAACCATTCGGCTGAATGATGCCGGGTGCGCAGCATGACAAAGACCACCAGATCCAGCCCCAATTGCCGACGATCGACGCGGGCGGTTGTGCCCATCAGCAAGCCGCATTCATTCAGCCCTTTCAACCGCCGCCAACAGGCATTCTGCGACAGCCCGACAACCTCGGCCAGATCACGCTGAGACATGCTGCCATCCCGTTGAAGAGCGCGCAAAATGGCACGGTCAATTTGATCTGCGTTTTTACTCATGCCCGATCATATGACACAAGTATTCCCGAATCCACTGTGAAAATGGTGAAGTTTTCTCGCGACTTTTCGTTCATTCTGTAACGCAACAGATAGGAGCGCCCAAATGACCCTCGCAGATTTCAAAAAAAATATCCAAAATGCAGCTCGTGATGGCAGCCTGCAGGCAGGGGTGATTGGTGACGGGGTGATGATCCCCGGACTGAACGGGGATGTGCCGCTGGTCTATGCCGACTATGTGGCTTCAGGACGGGCGCTGCGCCAGGTCGAAGAGTTTGTGACCTCACAGGTGTTACCCTTCTATGCCAATTCCCACACCGAAGCCTCTTATTGTGGGTCTTATGTCACCCGGATGCGTCGTCAGGCCCGCGCCGAGATCGCCCGTGTGACGGGAGCAATGCAGGACGACGCGGTGATTTTTGCGGGCTCTGGGGCCACGGCCGGGCTGAACCGCTTGGTCAGTCTTTTGGGGATTGAGGACGCAGATCAGCCAGTTGTCTTCATCGGACCCTATGAGCATCACTCCAACATCCTGCCCTGGCGTGAAAGCAAGGCCAAGGTGGTCGAAATCCCCGAAGCCGACGGTGGCGGTGTTGATATGGCGGCTTTGCATCAGGCACTGACTGATCATGCCCACAGCGACCTGAAAATCGGCAGCTTCTCGGCGGCCTCGAACGTGACCGGAATTTTGACAGACCCGGATCCGATCAGCCGCCTGTTGCATGCGCATGACGCATTTGCGATCTGGGACTACGCTGGCGGCGCGCCTTATCTTCCCATCGATATGGGTGGCAATGGCGCAGCGCGCAAAGATGCGGTTGTGGTCTCACCCCATAAATTCCCCGGCGGGCCTGGGTCCTCTGGTGTGTTAATCGTCAACAGCCAGATTGTGCGCCGCAAGTGCCCCTCGTGGCCGGGCGGCGGCACTGTCAGCTTTGTCTCACCTTGGCAGCATGATTACAGCGACGATCTGGCCGCGCGCGAAGAGGCCGGTACACCGAATGTGATAGGTGATATTCGCGCCGCATTGGTGTTTCTGGTGAAAGAGGCGGTGGGCGAGGCTGAGATTGCCGCCAAAGAGGCGCGGTTTACTGAAATGGCCCGCGCGGGCTGGGCCAAAAACCCCCATCTGGCACTGCTGGGTCACGCCACAGCAGACCGGTTGCCGATCTTTTCCTTTCTGGTCACCGGCCGTTCCGGCGCACCGATCCATCAGCAATTGTTCACCCGGATGCTCAGTGACATCTACGGTATTCAGGCCCGTGGCGGGTGTGCCTGTGCGGGACCTTATGCGCATCGACTGCTGGGGATTGACCAGGAAACCTCACAGCAGCTGTTTGCCGACCTCGAGGCCGGCGAAGAGATGAGTAAACCGGGGTGGGTGCGGTTGAACTTCTCGTATTTGATGAGCGACAAGACCGCGCAATACATCATCGACAGTGTGAATGAGTTGTCCCGGACCGCCGAAACCCTAGCGGCCCAATATGCTGTCGACGAAAGCACTGCCCGGTTCAAAGCCCGCGCCGCTTAACCCTTTGCCGGGCTGCCCTCGACACGCAAAAATTCGCGTTTTCAGGTTTGCCGTGATCTTGCCGCTTCCCCAATTTGGCGGAGGCGGCTATTAGGGTCTCTGATAAGGAGCCCGAGACATGAACAAGATCACACCGCAGCCCGGTATTATGGACATCACACTCTATCAAAGTGGTGCAGCCCATGTGGCCGGGGTCAGCAATGTGGTGAAGATGTCCTCCAATGAAAACCCCCTTGGCGCCAGTCCACGTGCGATTGAAGCGATGCAGGCAGCGGCAGCAGGGGTGCACCGCTATCCCAGCTCGGATCACGCTGGTTTGCGCGGCGCGATTGGCGAGGTTCATGGGTTAAACCCCGAGCAGATCATCTGTGGCGCCGGTAGCGACGAGATTATTGCGTTTCTGTGCCAGTGCTATGCCGGTCCAGGCGACGAGGTTCTGTATACTGAACACGGGTTTTCGATGTATCGCATCAGCGCACTAGCGGCGGGTGCGACCCCGGTTGAGGTCCGCGAACGCGAAAGGGTGACGGATGTGGATGCTCTACTGGAAGGCTGCACCGATCGCACCAAGCTTGTGTTCATTGCCAATCCAAACAACCCGACTGGCACCATGATCTCCGAGGGTGAGGTAGCCCGGCTGGCCGACGGCCTGCCAAAAGGCACGTTGCTGGTGTTGGACGGTGCCTACGCGGAATATGTCGATGGCTTTGACGCAGGGGCTGCCGTGATCGATGCGCGCTCTAACATAATTATGACCCGCACGTTTTCCAAACTGTACGGTTTGGGCGGAGCAAGGATCGGCTGGGGCTATGGTCCTGCATCTGTAATCGATGTGCTGAACCGGGTCCGCGGACCCTTCAACGTATCCTCTGTAGCGCTGGCTGGGGCTGAGGCGGCAATTCGCGATCTGGACTATGTCACCAGTTGCCGCGCCGAAAACACTAAGTGGCGCGCCTGGCTGGCCGATGCGCTGGCTGAGGTTGGGGTGAGCTCGGATATCTCCTGCACAAACTTTATTCTGGCCCGCTTTGGCAGTCAGACCGAGGCCGAGGCCTGTGATTTGTATTTGCAAAAACAAGGCCTGATCGTGCGCCGGGTGGCAGGCTATAATCTGCCCGAGGCGCTACGGATTACAATCGGAGATGAGACATCCTGCCGCCGCTTGGCGCAGGCTGTGAAAGATTTCAAGAATGGTGCCACATGAGCCAGCCAATATATGACCGCATTGCCCTGATTGGGCTGGGGCTGATTGCCTCGTCGATGTTTTGGGCGATCAAGCGCTCTGGGTTGGCGGGCGAAGTGACCGGTTATGCCCGCTCGCCCGAGACCCGTAATAAGGCCCGCGAAATCGGCTTATGCGACCGGATCTGTGACAGTGCTGTTGAGGCGGTTGAGGGTGCTGATCTGGTTGTGCTTTGTGTGCCGGTCGGGGCCATGGGGCCTGTGATGCAGGACATTGCCTCGGCCTTGAAGCCCGGCGCAACGGTGTCGGATGTGGGGTCTGTCAAACGCAATGTGATCGAGGCGGTCCTGCCGCATATCCCCAAGGGTGTCCATTTTGTGCCCGCTCACCCCCTGGCCGGGACCGAGCATTCCGGCCCGGAATCCGGCTTTGCCGAGCTCTATGACAACCGCTGGTGCCTGTTGGTTCCCGTTGAAGGCTCGGACCCGGAGGCCGTCGCCAGATTGCGGGCACTGTGGGAAGGCATTGGGGCCAATGTGGACGAGATGGAGGCCGATCACCATGACTTGGTATTGGCCGTCACCAGCCACACACCGCACTTGATTGCCTATACAATGGTGGGCGTTGCCGACGACCTGCGCCGGGTGACTGATAGCGAAGTGATCAAATACTCGGCCGCTGGTTTTCGCGATTTCACCCGCATTGCAGCCTCGGACCCGACCATGTGGCGCGATGTTTTCCTCAGCAACAAAGAGGCAACGCTGGAAATCCTAGGGCGGTTCACCGAAGAGCTGTTTGCGCTGCAGCGCGCGATCCGGACAGGGGATGGCGAGCATCTGCACGACTATTTCACTCACACGCGCGCCATCCGCCGTGGTATCATCGAGGCAGGACAGGACACTGACGCGCCGGATTTTGGTCGCGGGCAATCTGCGGCAAAGACAATCGGGACGGAAAAATGATCACACGATGTTGGATAGCTGCTCTGTCAATTGTGGGTGGTGCATCGATGGGTATCGCCGCGCCGGAAACTTCTTTGCGCCCAGCGTCACGACCCGCTGCAAAGGTTCAGCTTGCTGTATTGACTGTTCCAGTGACAGCCAACCCCCAGGTGCGACCGAAGCTGCGGCCGGTGTCTGACCAGATCCTGAGTGCTGCCGCACGGCCAGCGGATCTGCCGGCTTTGGGGCCTATCCAATCGCTGCGACCGACCCTGCGACCCGATAGTGTGGTTGAACAGGCGCTGTTCAAGCGTCGGCGACTGCGTAAGGGGTCGGTCTGCGGCGACATTAGTATTCAAGGTGATAAGGTCGGCACGGTGCCTGCGAAACAGAGTGGCTGTGGTGCGCAAAATGCTGTGCGGGTGCGCTCGGTGGCCGGGGTAACGCTCAGCCAGCCAGCGGTGATGACATGTGAGACAGCGCAGGCGCTGAACATTTGGGTGGAAAAAGGATTGCAACCGGCCTTTCGCCGCAGAAACCAGGTGGTAAGCCTGCGCGTCGCTGCACATTACGCCTGTCGCACTCGCAACAACCAACCGGGCGCCAGGATATCCGAACACGGCAAAGGCAAGGCGATCGACATTTCGGGCTTTACTTTGGCCAATGGCGAGTTGGTCACTGTCGCTCAGGGGTGGAGCGCCAAAGAGTTTTCTAAACGGTTGCGTAAGGCCTGGTCAGCGGCGTGTGGCCCCTTTGGAACAGTCTTGGGCCCCGAAGCCGATAGGCATCACCGCGATCATTTCCACTTGGATACGGCTGAGCATCGCGGCGGTCCTTACTGTCGGTAAGTACGACATCGCAGGGCTCCCGCGTCCATTTGGATGATCAGCTGCGCTGATCCCCAAATGGACGCGGGCGTGGCGCCGTGCTGCGCACGGCGCAAACAGAAAAACAATTTTGAACAACGATTGAGGGTCGGGTTTGCCAAATTAGACGCAAATGTCTGTTTAGGAAGACTATTTCGCACATTGTATTGTAGTAACTTCCAAGTGATCCGAGATAGGATCACTGTGCGCCGCGTAGCGGCGCCACGCCCAACGGGAGGCTGGCATCGGAGATGCCGAACGACGGGCGGGAGGGCTTGTTACCGCAGAATCAATCTAGGAGCGGCGCCTAGGGGGATTGGGCCCAGGGCAATGTAACCATTGCGGAAACTTAGCTGTGTGTCGAGATCGCGCGGATTGCCGCTAAGCCCTGCAAGCAGGGCCAACACCCGCTCAATCCCATCCAGGGCTTTGGCAGGTAGCGCCCCTGCGCCATCGGCCATCACCAGCATCTTGCGCCAATTTTCAATTTTCAGGGATAATTCCCCGGTGGGGATCCCGGCTTCGTTGACGTCAAGTGCGCCAGTTGCTTTCAGGCGCAATTCGCCCCAATGGGCATCTGCCAGCGCCAAAGTGATCTGGCGCGGTTGTGGGCGGCGCAGTTCGAGTGCCGTCCTGTCCCAGGCTGTGTCAAAGGTCACCTCCATATCTAACGTCAGAGTGTCAAAATCGTCCGGCAGTGCATCGCTGGCGGACAGTATTTCACGCAATTGGGTGCCAGGGGAAAATCCCGTTGCAGCGACCAATAGCTGATAACGCTCAGGACTATCTGTCTGACTCATAGACATCTGCATCGTGTCGGCTTTGATCATTGTCTCACTGCCGTCGGAGATGCGCCACTTGCCACTGCTAAGCGCCATTGTTTCCAATCCCAGCGCCAGTCCGGGAGCCAGATGTAACCGGGCTTGCAACTCCTGAGCGTCGATCACTACGGTCTGATCAAAGTAAGACAGGCGTTGCGGGGTTGGTGCAAACTGCAGCGTTTGACGGCCAGGCCAGATCGCCGGACTTTCGATTTCCAGCCAATCGGCTCTCCAGGCAGTGCCGGTGCCGGGATCCGCGAGGGTTGGCTGGTTGATCCGGGTTGAATGGTGGCTGGGATAACCGCCGCCGCTTAGCTCAGAATATTCAGCCTGCCAGCCCTGGCGCTGCTGTTCGGAAAACCAGCTGTCAATGCCACTGCGCAGGCCCCAGCCCGCAGCAAACCAATAGAGCGACCACAACAAGGCCCCAGTCAGAAGCAGTTTCATCACACGCAGCATCAACAGCCTCTTTTGTCCAATTGGTTTTTGCTGTTTATAGACGCGAAACCAAAGAGGGCCAGTGGAATGACGATGTGGGTTTTTGGATATGGATCTTTGCTGTGGAATCCCGGCTTTCCTGTAGCTCGACAAGAAGTCGCGGCTCTGCAAGGCTTTGCCCGCTCGTTCTGCATGAGTTCGATCCATCATCGTGGCAGCGAGGAGACACCCGGCCTGGTTCTGGCATTGGACGAGATCCAGGGCGCCCATTGCACAGGGCTGGCATTGGCCGTTGAGACAGGGCACGAGGACCAAACACTAGCAGAATTGCGCGAACGAGAGTTGATTTCCTCTGCTTATGTAGAGAGAGAGTTGAAGGTTGACCTGGCCAACGGCGAAACGGTCACCGCAGTCACCTATGTCATCGACCCACATCATGTACAGTATTGTGGCGGCTTAAGTCTGGAAGAACAGGCTCAGATTATTGCCGTAGCCGTTGGCGGGAGGGGGCCGAACCCGGAATATTTGTTCAACACGGCCGCACATTTGGCCGAAATCGGCTTGAGAGACACCGATCTCGATTGGCTGACACAGCGCGTCCAGGCCCTGACAGCATAAAGCCTTGGCGCTTTGGAATATTAATCTGTAGTCTCTGAAGTGAGAGCAGAATAGATTTCAGGAACACCCACGAATGGCGCAGCCACATAGCGAGACCCGCGTGCAATTTTCGCAACCGGTCCGTCAAATCATGATGATGTTGATCGCGCTGGGCCTGTCAGGGTTTGGCGCCTTTGTGGCCCTGCCGCGGGTTCTGCCTGTGTTTCAGTCCAATCCCTGGCTGAACGGTTTTATCCTGTTGGTGTTTGTCTTTGGCGTTCTGGCCTGTTTCTGGCAGGTAATTCAGCTCATCGGGTCAGTGCGCTGGATCGAACGTTTTGCCGCCGGCGAGATCCGTGACGACGTTCGCGCGCCGTCGTTATTGGCACCGCTGGCCACGATGCTGAAATCGCGGGCAGCGCGGATGCAGCTGGGCTCGTCCTCGACCCGTTCGATCCTGGACACTGTTGCCAATCGCATTGACGAAGAACGCGAGATCACGCGCTATATCGTCAATCTGCTGATTTTCCTTGGTCTGTTGGGTACCTTCTACGGTCTGGCAACCACTGTTCCGGCTGTCGTGGAAACCATTCGCAGCCTGTCACCACGGGATGGAGAAGAAAGCCTGGCGGTGTTCAAACGTTTGATGAGCGGGCTTGAAGACCAACTGGGTGGCATGGGCGTTGCCTTTGCCTCGTCCTTGCTGGGGTTGGCTGGCTCGTTAATCGTGGGTTTGCTGGAACTGTTCGCAGGTCACGGCCAGAACCGATTTTATCGCGAACTGGAGGAATGGTTGTCGACATTTACCCGGGTTAGTTTTTCATCCGGGGAAGAAGGCACAAGTGAAACCGGAGTGGTGACCGAGGTGCTGGATACCATGGCGGAACAGATGGATGCTTTGCAGGCGCTGTTTGTGCAATCTGCCGAGGGTCGCGATATGGTCAACCACAAGCTGACTCATCTGGTCGACAGTATTTCAGCGATGAACGATCGTCAGGACCAGAGTGACACAGTTGCCGCCTCGCTAGAGCGGGTTGCCATTGGCCAAGAGGCGCTGACCGAAGTGATGCGCGCCTATGGCAGTGATGCTGGCATTGACGCTGAAAGCCGGATGCGATTGCGCTCGATTGATGTACAGATGCTGCGCATCCTCGAGGAAATCTCGGCCGGCCGTCAGGAAAGCCTGGCAGAGCTGCGGCGAGACATCGATGTCTTGGTCAAGACGTTTGCCCGCCCGCGGGGCCGGGCACGTGCCGAGGTGGCCCCAGACAACGGCGAGGCCTGATCCATGGCTTTGTCACGGCGCACCGGACAACGATTCCAGGCCTCGATCTGGCCGGGGTTCGTTGATGCGATGACCGGTCTGCTACTGGTCTTGATGTTCCTGATTACGATTTTCATGATTGTCCAGTTTGTGCTGCGCGACACCATTTCCAATCAGGAAAGTGAGCTGGACTCGCTAGCAGGCGAGGTGGGTGCCTTGGCCAGCGCGCTGGGGTTGGAAGAACGTGCCAATAGCCAACTAGACGCCCGGTTGGGTGCGTTGAACGCCACCTTGAATGACACCCAGACTGATCTGGATCGTACACAAATTCAATTGGGCGAGCAGGCGACGCTGATCGCCTCGCTGACCAACCAACGCGATCAACAGGCCGCTGAACTGGCGGATGCTTCGGCGCAGATCACCTCATTCGAGGCCCAGGTGGCGACTTTGCTGGCAAACAGGGATCAGGCAAATGCCAGCATTGCGGCCTTGCAGTCTGATCGCGAGGCGTTGGAATTGGCGCGCGCTGACCTTCTGTCGGAACAAGAGGCGCTGAATCTGGCCCTGGCACAAAGCCGGGGTGAAATTGATTTACAAGTCGAAGCTGCTCGGCTGGCGGCAGCCAAACGCGAGGCGCTAGAGGCAATGATTGCTGGGCTCGAACAACAAAGTGACGTTCGCGATGCCGAGCTGACTGGTTCTCGGCAGCTGAGTGAAGAGCGGGCGGCGGCACTGGCCGAGGCGCGCCAGCAGCTTAGCGATGAAGAGGCCGCCCGTCTGGTCGAAGCCGCCGCCGCCGAGGCGCTACGCGAAAAATTGGCAAACGCGGATGGCGAACTGACAGCAATGACACTGGCGCTTGAAGCACAGCGGCAAGATGCCGAAGATACGCTGACCCTGCTGGCTGCTGCCAATGTAGCCAAGGCGGCCTTGGATGAAAAACTGGCCGAAGCGCTAACCGCGATCGAGGCCGCGAGGGCCCAAACACGCGAGCGCGATGAACTGGCTGAGCGTCTGACCCGGGTGTTGGCGCAGATGCAGGTCACCCAATCCACTGCCGAGGCCCGCGTCAATGCGCTGGAGGCCGAGCTGGGCCGTATCCGCACTGACAGCACTGCCACGCGGGACCGGTTGACCGCTGAACTGACGCAGGCGCGGGACGAAGCAGCGCAAACCCGTGACGCTCTGGCGGCGGAACTGGCCAGTCAACGCGCCACCAATGTGCAGTCCCAGTCTGACTATCAGTCTGAATTGCAACGCTTGCAGAGTGAACATGCAGCGGCCCGTGCCCGTCTGGAGACGCAGATTGCCGCGTTGCAGGCGACTGCAGATGCCGAACAACGCGGATTGCAGCAGCGTTTGGCGCAGCTACAGTCTGATGCTGCCAGCGCAGAGGCCGGACTGTCGTCGCAACTGGAGCAGGCCCGCGCCGATCTTGCGGCGATGCGCACCGCTGCAAGCTCAACTCAGCAAGAGCGCGCTGCGGTGGAAAGTCGTTTGCTGGACGCATTGGAAGCTTTGGAAAAGGCACAGGTCGCGGCGTCAGATCAGGAGGTGTTGCAAAGCCGTTTGCTGGCCGCATTAGAGCAACAATCCGATGCCGAAGGTCGGGCCGCTGAGCAGCTGTCACTGGCACAGCAACGGGCAGCCCTGCTAGATCAGGCGCGCGAAACTTTGGCCAGTGAAAAAGAAATATCCACCGAGGCACAGCGCCAGACCGCGTTGTTAAATCAGCAGGTTTCAGCGTTGCGAAACCAATTGGGCAGTTTGCAGGCGCTGCTGGACGATGGTCAGGCCCGTGATGTGGCGCAGCAGGTGCAGCTGCAAAACCTGGGTAAAGATTTGAACTCGGCCTTGGCACGGGCCGCCTCGGAAGAGCGCAAGCGCCGCCTGCTGGAAGAGGCCGAGCGCAAGCGGTTGGAAGCTGAGGCGGTTGAACTGGCGAACCGGGCCTCTGATCTGGAAAACCAGGCCGAAGATCTGCAACGCTACAGGTCAGAATTTTTTGGCCGCCTGCGTGACGTGCTGGGCAACCAAGAGGGTGTTCGCATCGAAGGCGACCGGTTTGTGTTTTCCTCGGAAGTTTTGTTTCCCCCGGGTGGATCTGAATTGTCGCCCGAAGGTGAGATCGAGATTGCCAAAGTGGCCAGTATCCTGCGCAGTGTTGCGGGCGACATTCCACCCAGTATCAATTGGGTGATCCGGGTGGACGGTCATACCGACGACACACCGCTGATTGGACATTTCAAATATGCGGATAACTGGGAGCTTAGTCAGGGCAGGGCGTTGTCAGTGGTGCGGTTCCTGGTCGAGATCCTGGGCATCCCTCCGGGGCGACTGTCGGCCAACGGTTTCGGGGAATACCAGCCCATCAACACGGCTGATACCCCTCAGGCGCGGGCGCAAAACCGCCGGATTGAGTTGAAATTTACTGAGAAGTAACCCCGGCTAACGAACGTGCATCTGGTGTTCAGAACGGCTGATTTCGGCGCCAGAGCGGGTTAGAATTGCGGTTCCAGTGTACTCTCCGTTTGGCCAGGCGGAGGTTTTCAACCGCGTTCCTGCCGCTCGGAAGAATTCTGCCTGATCTTTTGGCAAGGTTGCGCGATGGTCAACCAGCCGTCCTTCGGGGCCGTCGACAATTAGGGTTACAACGTCCCCTTTGTGACCGCCAAAAGCATGCAGCCAAAACACAAGTGCTGCTGCATCGGCGGGTAGGGGACTTTGGTCCGCAGATCCGGCCTTTACGTCAGAATACTGCGGCACCGCAACATTGAACCCGACCCCCAACAGGCCGCCGGCCTGATAGTCAGGCGCATCCCGCCAGAGGCTTTCCCCCAAGGCGTCACAGGCCGGGAAGGCTGACAGATCAAAGGGATCGACCACTTCGCCGTGGCGCCGCAAGCTAAGGTGTAAATGCGGAAACTCGGTTTTACCACTTAGTCCGACCTGACCCAAAACCGTACCCGCCGCAATCTGTTGTCCCGACTGCACAGCGATGGAGCCGGATTTCATGTGGCAATATTGAGTTTCCCAACCGTCGGCGTGACGCAGGACTACCCCGTTGCCGCATTCTTTGCCTGCGGTGGTTTCGGTTGGTCCAACGTCTGGTATCCCGTCGCGCAACCCGCGCACTACACCATCGGCTGCTGCCAGCACGTTCACGCCGCGTGCCATATCGGCTAACGTGGGAAGTCGAAAATCAGTTCCCTTGTGGCCGTCATAGCCAAGTTCGCCGCATTGATAATCAAGCATGCTGGGGCCGGGATCTCGGTCGACGTGATTTTGAATGAAACAGGTCTGCCCCAATGTGCAGTCAATGGGCAGGTCTAATAAAAAATCGCTCGCCCCTAGGGAAGGGACGAGCGTGACTGTTAGTGCCAGAAGGGCAGCTCGCTGCATCAGTCAGCGGTCAGCAACGGTGGTTTGTCACCTGTAATCCGTGCTTTGGCGGGGCCTTCAATCCGAAGATCCAAAGCGCCATCTTTGATACCAACCTTGACCAAGCCGCCTTTGGCAAGCTTGCCAAACAACAGTTCCTCGGCCAGTGGTTTTTTGATGTGCTCCTGGATGACGCGCCCCAAAGGTCGGGCCCCCATCTTATCATCATAACCCTTGTTGGCGATCCACTCTGCGGCGGGACGTGTCAGCTCGATCGAAACATTGCGATCCAGCAGCTGCGCCTCCAGCTGGAGAACGAATTTTTCGACCACCTGCATGATGACATCTTTGGGAAGTGCACCAAACGAGATCACGGCGTCCAGACGGTTGCGGAACTCGGGCGTGAAGGTGCGTTCGACCGCAGCTGTATCCTCGCCCTCGCGGCGGTCACGGCCAAAGCCAATGGCGGATTTTGCCATTTCAGAGGCACCGGCGTTTGAGGTCATGATCAGGATCACATTGCGGAAATTGACCGTACGGCCGTTGTGATCGGTCAACTCACCGTGATCCATCACCTGCAACAAGATGTTGAACACATCCGGATGCGCCTTTTCGATTTCATCCAGCAGCAAGACACAGTGTGGATGCTGGTCAACACCGTCGGTCAGCAAGCCACCCTGATCAAATCCCACATAGCCCGGAGGCGCACCGATCAGGCGGGACACCGCGTGTTTCTCCATGTATTCAGACATGTCAAAACGCAGCAGCTCTAGTCCCAGCATATCGGACAGCTGTTTTGCCACTTCGGTTTTGCCGACGCCGGTAGGGCCGGTGAACAGATAGTTGCCAATTGGCTTTTCCGGTTCGCGCAGACCGGCACGGGCCAGTTTGATCGCTGAGGACAGCGCAGTGATCGCATCGTCCTGACCAAACACCACGCGCTTCAGTGACTTTTCCAGATCTTTCAGAACTTCGGCATCGTCCTTGGAAACGCTTTTCGGCGGGATCCGGGCGATTTTGGCCACAACGGCTTCGATCTCTTTGACACCGATGGTTTTGCGGCGCTTGCTTTCGATGATCAGATGCTGGGCGGCGCCCGCCTCGTCGATCACGTCAATCGCACTGTCGGGAAGTTTGCGGTCATTGATATAGCGCGCGGCCAGTTCCACCGCAGTTTTGATCGCTTCGACAGTGTATTTGGTGCCGTGGTGCTCTTCGAAGTACGGTTTCAAACCGCGCAGGATTTTGACCGAATCATCAACCGAGGGTTCATCAACGTCGATTTTCTGGAACCGACGCGCCAGGGCGCGGTCTTTTTCAAAGTGCTGGCGGAATTCTTTGTAGGTGGTCGACCCCATGGTGCGCAATTTGCCGCCCTGCAACGCAGGCTTCAGCAGGTTCGAGGCATCCATAGCCCCACCCGAAGTGGCACCAGCACCAATCACAGTGTGGATCTCGTCGATGAACAACACCCCGTCCGGATGGTCCTCCAGTTCGGTGACCACGGCTTTTAGGCGTTCCTCAAAATCACCGCGATAGCGGGTGCCGGCTAGCAACGCGCCCATGTCGAGCGAGAAAATGGTGGTTTTGGACAGGACTTCGGGGATCTCACCAGCCACGATCTTGCGGGCCAGACCTTCGGCGATGGCGGTTTTGCCGACACCAGGATCACCTACCAGCAAGGGGTTGTTCTTGCGGCGACGGCAGAGCACCTGGATGCAACGCTCGACCTCTGGGTCGCGACCAATCAGCGGATCAATGTCGCCTTCACGTGACTTGGCATTCAGGTCCACGCAATATTTGTCGAGTGCGCTTTCCTTTTTGTCTTCTTCAGTGACGGTCTGGGGCTCGTCTTCGGGGTCATGGGCCCCGGTGACTGGGCGCTGATCGCCAAAGGCGGGATCTTTGGCCACGCCATGCGCGATATAGTTTACCGCGTCATACCGGGTCATGTCCTGATCCTGCAGGAAATACGCCGCATCACTTTCGCGCTCGGCGAAGATTGCGACCAGCACATTGGCGCCGGTGACTTCCGTGCGACCAGAGCTTTGAACATGGATCGCAGCGCGCTGGATCACCCGTTGGAACGCGGCTGTTGGCACCGCTTCGGATCCATCGATATCAGTGACCAGATTGGCCAGATCTTCATCGACAAATTCCGACAGTGTTTTGCGCAGTTCCGTCAGATCAACGCTGCAGGCCTGCATCACACGGGCGGCCTCAGGCTCGTCCAACAGGGCCAGTAGCAGATGCTCCAGGGTTGCGAATTCGTGGCGCCTTTCGTTTGCCAGCGCAAGCGCGGCATGGATGGCGGTTTCTAGTGTGCTCGAGAATGAAGGCACGGGCGTGCTCCTCTGTCTTGGGTCGGTGGAGAGACCATTCGTTTACCAATCTTCGCCTAGTACCAACCATGTCCTCATAGTGTTAGATTTTGGTTGATAGAGCCGCAGCTTCAAGGCTTTTCTTGAAAATAGTGGTCACATTCGGTGTGACCGTGCCTTTTTTCACTGCATGAAGCCCCATCAAAAGCGATCTTTCCGTTTGCGAATTTCAGTGAATACTTCTTCAGAATCAATGCCTTCCATGCCAATCGCCTGCTTCACTTCGTGTCGATCAGCCCGAAGGAAGGGATTTGTGGAAATTTCCAAAGATAGCGACGATGGCACTGTTGCAACACCGTTTGCGCGTGCTTTGGCGATGTCAGCGACGCGAGCCTGCAACGCGGAGTTGCCAGGTTCGATTGTTAACGCAAAGGCGCCGTTGGCCTGCGTGTATTCATGGCCCGAATAAACCATGGTTTCAGCGGGCAGTGCGGCTAGCTTGCCTAGGCTTTGCCACATCTGGGCGGCGCTGCCTTCGAATAGGCGGCCGCAGCCCAAGGCCATCAAACTGTCAGCGGTAAAAACAGCATTCGATTTTGGCAGGTAGAAAGCGATATGTCCAACCGTGTGGCCCGGCACCTCGATGACTTGTACATCTTCGCCCAACAAGGAATAGGCTGTGCCTTCCTTCACGGATACATCCAATTGCGGTAACCGGTGCGCATCGGCCTCGGCGCCGACGACACTTGGTTTGTAAATCTCGCGCAACTCATCGACGGCATCGATGTGATCTGGATGGTGATGGGTCAGCAGCACGAAATCCAACCCCCACCCGCGCTTGTCGAGTTCGGCCTTGATCGGTGCGGCTTCTGGGGCGTCGACCAATGCAGTCATGCCGCTGCCAGGCGCATGCAACAAAAAGGCGTAATTATCTGACAAGCAGGGGACAGTGATGATCTCAAGAGGCATGGTCATTCGCCTTTTCATGGTTAAACTGTGTAGCAGACTGACTGAAGCGACGGGCGCCCGCAATGCATCTTGATGTGCAAGACTTGAGAAATTTTTATTACCGCAGCACCCTTGGGCGTGCGGCACAGGCATCAATCAGGGCGCGGTTGCTACAAATGTGGCCGGATGCGACCGGGCAGACGATGGCAGGGTTCGGGTTCGCCGCGCCGCTGATGCGTCCCTATCTGTCCAAGGCCCGTCGGGTCATTGCCCTGATGCCAGGGCCGCAGGGAGTGATGCAATGGCCGGCCGGCATGCCCAATGTCTCTGTGTTATGCGAAGAAACACGCTGGCCGTTGGATACAGGCCGCGTTGACCGGTTACTGGTCATGCACGGGTTAGAGACCTCGGACCATCCGGCCAAACTTCTAGAGGAATGCTGGCGCGTTTTGGGACCGGGCGGTCGCGCCATCTTTGTGGTGCCAAACCGGGCTGGGTTGTGGTCACGGTCAGACAAGACGCCGTTTGGGTATGGGCGACCTTATACTCTTGGTCAGCTGGAAAGTCAGCTGAGAACCCACCAATTCACCACCGAACGCCATGCCGCAGCTCTGTATCAGGTGCCATCGATGCGGCGCTTTTGGCTGAAGTCCGGGCCGATGATCGAAAACATGGGGCGCAAGCTGCCAACGGTTTTGGCTGGAGGCGTATTTTTGGTCGAGGTCAGTAAGCAAATCCATCAGCCACGCGGACTGGCAACCAAAGTAAAGGCGCGTAGCCGCATCCGAGTGTTGGAAGGCCTGTCAAATCCAATGCCAAAACCCGCGTGAATTGGCTCAGGTGCGGTTGATTCCCTTTTTGCGCTGTCATCTGCGCGCAAAACGTCATTTTGGCCGGAATATGGAACTCAGATCCGAGTTATCCACAGCAGGAATTTGGTTTTTGTACCTCTTGGAATCGGAAAAACTTGCAAAAGTCTTACCTTTTTCCGTCCATTAGGGGGGTGCAAAGGGTCGCACTTTGGTTAAGTATTTGAAATATATCAATTAAGCACTTTTGCCGTTGCCGTTATCTAATGTTGCTTGGTGGCTATGGCTCTGTTACATCCACGCTGATTTTATCGTCCTTCCGTGATGGGAGGGCTGACTCACGCCCCCGGACGCGCCGCAAGGTCTGCTAACCGGGGCCAGTATCGGAAGGGTGGACGTGTCCGAACCAGCTTCGATTTCCGCAGGCATTGCCGCGCGCTATGCCACTGCGATCTTTGAGATTGCAGACGAAAATAAGGCCCTTGATGGGCTTGAAACCAGTATCAATGATTTGCAAGCGGCGCTGGACGACAGTGCTGAACTGCGCAATCTGATCTCTTCGCCGCTCGTATCGCGCGAAGAGCAGGGCGCTGCGATCATTGCGATTGCTGCCAAAATGGGGCTCGACCCCATGATGAGCAATGCACTGGCGCTGATGGCTGAAAACCGCCGTCTGTTTGTTCTTCCAGCGCTGATTGCCGCGCTGCGTAGCCAATTGGCAGAGGCTCGCGGAGAAGTCACAGCTGATGTGACCTCGGCCAAGGCACTGACCAAGACCCAAAGCGAAAAGCTGGCTAAGACGCTGTCCGCTCGCGTAGGCAAAAAAGTTACCATCAATGCAACCGTCGATGAGAGCATCATCGGCGGTCTTGTCGTCAAAGTGGGCTCGAAGATGATCGATAGCTCGATCCGCTCCAAGCTCGACTCCCTCCAGAATGTAATGAAAGAGGTCGGATAAATGGGTATCCAAGCTGCAGAGATTTCTGCAATCCTGAAAGACCAGATCAAGAACTTTGGTCAAGAAGCCGAAGTGGCTGAAATCGGTCGTGTGCTAAGCGTAGGCGATGGTATCGCCCGCGTTTATGGTCTGGACAATGTTCAGGCTGGCGAAATGGTCGAATTCCCCGGTGGCATCATGGGCATGGCGCTGAACCTGGAAAGCGACAACGTCGGTATCGTTATCTTTGGGTCCGACCGTGACATCAAAGAAGGCGACACAGTCAAGCGCACCAACTCGATCGTGGACGTTCCAATCGGTAACGGTCTGCTGGGTCGTGTTGTTGACGGTCTGGGTAACCCGCTGGACGGTAAGGGCCCAATTGAAAGCACCGAGCGCGGCGTAGCCGACGTTAAGGCGCCAGGCATCATTCCACGTAAGTCGGTTCACGAACCGATGGCAACTGGCCTGAAGTCGGTTGATGCGATGATCCCAATTGGTCGTGGCCAGCGTGAGCTGATCATTGGTGACCGTCAGACCGGTAAAACTGCCGTTGCTCTGGACGCGATCCTGAACCAGAAATCCTACAACGAAGCCGCTGGCGACGACGAAGGCAAAAAGCTGTACTGCGTATACGTAGCGATCGGCCAGAAGCGTTCGACTGTTGCTCAGCTGGTTAAGAAACTGGAAGAAACCGGTGCGATGGAATACTCCATCGTTGTGGCCGCAACCGCGTCCGACCCGGCACCGATGCAATTCCTGGCACCCTACGCCGCGACAGCCATGGCTGAATTCTTCCGCGACAACGGCCGCCACGCGCTGATCATCTATGATGATCTGTCCAAGCAGGCTGTGTCCTACCGTCAGATGTCGCTGCTGCTGCGTCGTCCGCCCGGACGTGAAGCTTACCCAGGTGACGTGTTCTATCTGCACTCCAGATTGCTGGAACGTTCGGCCAAACTGGGCGACGACAACGGCAATGGTTCGCTGACTGCGCTGCCAATCATCGAAACCCAGGGTGGTGACGTTTCGGCGTTTATTCCAACCAACGTGATTTCGATCACCGATGGTCAGATCTTCCTGGAAACCGAACTGTTCTACCAGGGCATCCGTCCTGCTGTGAACACCGGTCTGTCGGTGTCTCGTGTTGGTTCGTCCGCACAAACAAACGCCATGAAGTCGGTTGCTGGTCCGGTTAAACTTGAACTTGCTCAGTATCGTGAAATGGCTGCCTTTGCGCAGTTCGGTTCCGATCTGGATGCCGCTACTCAGCAGCTGCTGAACCGGGGTGCTCGTTTGACTGAGCTGATGAAACAGCCTCAGTACTCGCCATTGACCAATGCCGAAATCGTCTGCGTTATCTTTGCAGGTACTACTGGTTACCTGGATAAGATCGACGTGAACGCAGTTGGCCGCTACGAAGCTGGTCTTCTGGCGCACCTGCGTGGCAAGCATCAGGATCTGCTGGACTTCATCACCAATGAAGATCCCAAGATCAAAGGTGATGCCGCCGATAAGATCAAAGCTGCGCTGGACGAATTCGCCGCTGATTTCGCTTAAGGAGGGGACGCGGCAATGCCAAATCTTAAAGACCTTAAAAACAGGATCGAGTCGGTCAAGTCGACCCGCAAGATCACCAAAGCCATGCAGATGGTCGCGGCCGCAAAATTGCGCCGCGCCCAGGAATCTGCTGAAGAGTCACGCCCCTACACCAAACGGTTCAATGCCGTTATGGCGGGGCTGGCCGCTTCTGTAGGTGGGAGCGATTCTGCGCCCCTGCTGCTGCGTGGCACAGGTAGCGATCAGACCCATCTCTTGGTCGTCATGACCTCTGAGCGGGGCCTGTGTGGTGGCTTTAACTCCAGCATCGCAAAATTGGCGCGGCAAAAAGCCGAGGCCCTGAAGGCTGATGGCAAGACCGTCAAGATTTTGACTGTTGGTAAAAAGGGCCGTGACAGCCTGAAACGCGACTTGGGCGACACATATGTCGGTCACGTCGACCTGAGCGACGTCAAGCGTGTTGGCTATGCCAACGCACAGGATATCGCCAAGGACGTTTTAGGCCGCTTTGACGCGGGTGAATTCGACGTTGCGACGATCTTCTTTTCGCACTTTGTCAACGTTGTGACCCAGGTCCCGACCGCACAGCAAATCATCCCAGCGTCGTTTGAGACGGTGGAAGGTGACAGTGATGGTTCCGTCTACGACTACGAGCCCAGCGAAGAGGCCATTCTGGCTGACCTGCTGCCCCGTGGTGTGGCCACCCAGATCTTTGCCGCCCTGCTGGAAAATGGAGCGTCCGAACAGGGTGCCCGGATGAGCGCGATGGACAATGCGACCCGCAACGCGGGTGACATGATCGACAAGCTGACAATCGAGTATAACCGCTCGCGTCAGGCTGTGATCACCAACGAGCTGATTGAAATTATTTCGGGCGCTGAGGCGCTCTAAGAGACAACCGGAGACGAAACATGGCTAATGCAAAAGGCAAAGTGACTCAGGTCATTGGCGCCGTTGTTGACGTGCAGTTCGAGGACGATCTGCCGCAGATCTTGAACTCTGTGACTACTGTTAACAATGGCAAAAAACTGGTGCTGGAAGTTGCTCAGCACCTGGGCGAAAACACCGTCCGTACCATCGCGATGGACGCGACCGAAGGTCTGGTCCGTGGCGCCCCTGTCGAAGACACAGGCGCCCCGATCCAGGTTCCAGTTGGAACCGCGACCCTGGGCCGTATCCTGAACGTGACCGGTGACCCGGTTGACGAAAAGGGCGATGTAGCTGCGACCGAAACTCGTGCGATTCACGGCGACGCTCCTGCGTTCTCCGAGCAGTCGACCGAAACCGAGATCCTGACCACCGGCATCAAGGTCATCGACCTGCTGGCCCCCTACACCAAGGGTGGTAAAATTGGTCTGTTCGGCGGTGCCGGCGTTGGTAAAACCGTTTTGATCATGGAACTGATCAACAACATCGCAAAGGTACACTCCGGTGTGTCCGTGTTTGCGGGTGTTGGTGAGCGGACTCGTGAAGGTAACGACCTGTACCACGAGATGATCGAATCTGGCGTTATCGTTCCTGACGATCTGGAGAAATCCAAGATTGCTCTGGTTTACGGTCAGATGAACGAGCCTCCAGGTGCGCGTATGCGTGTTGCGCTGTCGGGTCTGACCCTGGCCGAGCAGTTCCGCGACGAATCCGGTTCGGACGTTCTGTTCTTCGTGGACAACATCTTCCGCTTTACTCAGGCTGGTTCCGAAGTTTCGGCGCTGCTGGGTCGTATTCCATCCGCTGTGGGTTACCAGCCAACACTGGCAACCGACATGGGTGCGATGCAGGAACGTATCTCGTCAACCAAATCCGGTTCGATTACGTCTGTGCAGGCCGTGTACGTACCAGCGGATGACTTGACTGACCCTGCACCTGCAACTTCGTTTGCTCACCTGGACGCGACAACCGTTCTGGACCGTGCAATCTCGGAAAAGGGTATCTACCCTGCTGTGGACCCGCTTGGCTCGACCTCGCGTCTGCTGGATCCGCTGGTTATCGGTGAAGAGCACTATGCCGTTGCAACCGACGTGCAGCAGATTTTGCAGCGTTACAAATCGCTTCAGGATATCATCGCGATTTTGGGCATGGACGAACTGTCAGAAGAAGACAAACTGGCCGTTGCACGTGCACGTAAGATCGAGCGCTTCCTGTCGCAGCCGTTTGACGTTGCGAAAATCTTTACCGGCGCTGACGGTAAGCAGGTTCCGCTGGAAGACACCATCAAGTCGTTCAAAGCTGTTGTGGCTGGCGAATACGATCACCTGCCCGAAGGCGCCTTCTACATGGTTGGCGGTATCGATGAAGTGATCGCAAAAGCCGAGAAAATGGCTGCTGACGCGGCCTAAGGAGGGTCGTAATGGCTGATACCATGCAATTCGACCTCGTGAGCCCGGAGCGAAGCCTAGCTTCGCTTCAGGTGACCGCGGTTCAAATTCCGGGTGCGGATGGCGACATGACGGCAATGCCCGCGCATGCGCCAACCATCACCACCCTGCGTCCTGGTCTTCTTCGGGTCGAAAGCCCCGAAGGGAACATGGACTATGTTGTGTCGGGCGGTTTTGCTGAAATCGGTTCTGACGGTTTGTCGGTTCTGGCTGAAAAGGCCATCCCGGTAACCGAGATGACCCGAGATCATCTGGACGAGCTGATCGAAGCCGCGCGCGCGGCTCAGGCATCGGCACACGAGAACAAAGAAGAGCATCACACACTGGTCGATGACGCCACCAAGCTGTTGGCGGACATGGAAGCACTGGGTGAGCACATCAACCTGTAAAGGTCGATGTCTTTGCTGTTTGTGAAAACCGGCCCCATCATGGGCCGGTTTTTTTATGTATATTCAAGGCGCGTGTGATGTCGCTCTGATACAGACGTCTCACGTGATAAACGTAGAAGGCCACTCTCTTGCGTCTGCAAAACACATCGTTCCTTTCAGTGATCAAGGGCGGGCAAATTATCGGGTTACGACCCTATTCTTGCCCAATTTATGCTCTATGGTTGAAGCGGGGATAACGGATCAGACATGACATGAAGCGACTAAGAAACCCGCGCACTGGAATTGATCAGGGCGATGTGATGGTCTTTGCCGATTTTGAGAATGATGGCGCAATGTGGACGGGCTCCGGCGCGCGTGAGCGGCGTAAGATGGTCAGGTTCGACGAATCCTTTGCATCGCCACCAGCCGTACAGTTGGCAATTTCGCTTTGGGACATGGATACTACAGCAGCCATCCGCGCTGAGTTGGTGGCCGAGAACGTTACCGCCAACGGTTTTGAAATTGTATTCCGCACCTGGGCTGACAGCCGTTTCGCGCGATTGCGTGCCTCGTGGACAGCATTTGGTGAGCTGCCGTTTGAAGATGACTGGGACGTGGAATAGCAGACGCAGGATCGCTTGCTGTATGATGCGTTGAGTTCTTTGGCAGCACCACGGCAAAACGAAGCCCCGCACAGTTTCCTGTACGGGGCTGTTGATCAGATTGTAGTCCAGATCAGATATTATTCGAATACAGCGACTCGTAGATCGGGATCAGGGTTTTGTCGTCAAACAGCGACGACACACTTGTACCATGCCAGATGTTCAGGATCGCCTGCGTAAACAGCGGCGCGGTGGGTAGAACACGAATGTTAGGTGTGTTCAGGACCGCCTCAGTCGGCTGGATTGAATCGGTCAGCACCAGTGATTTCATAACCGAGTTGGTCACACGTTCAACCGCTGGGCCGCTCATCACACCGTGAGTGATATAGGCATGAACTTCCTTGGCGCCGTTATCCAGCAGGATCTGCGCCGCCTTGCACAGGGTGCCGGCGGTGTCGCACATGTCATCGATGATCAGGCAGATCTTGTCTTTGACGTCGCCAATGACAGTCATCTCGGCCACTTCGCCCGGTTTGCCCCGGCGTTTGTCCACGATCGACAGCGGTGCGTTGATACGTTTGGCCAACTCGCGTGCGCGGGCAACACCGCCAACGTCAGGTGACACCACCATCAGCTCGTCCATCTGGTCCTTGAACTGGTGTTTGACGTCCAGTGCAAAGATCGGGCTGGCATACAGGTTGTCGACGGGAATGTCGAAGAAGCCCTGGATCTGCGCTGCGTGCAGGTCCATGGTCAAAACCCGCTCGATGCCGGATTCAACCAGCATATTTGCGACCAGCTTAGAGGTGATCGGAGTGCGCGCCTTGGTGCGTCGATCCTGACGAGCATAGCCAAAATATGGGATCACCGCAGTGATACGCTGGGCAGATGACCGGCGCAGAGCATCCGAGATGATCAGAAGCTCCATCAGGTTATCATTGGCCGGGTTGCTGGTCGGCTGAATGATAAACATGTCCTCGCCGCGGACATTTTCGTAGACCTCGACGAAGATTTCTCCGTCGTTGAACCGCTCGACGCGGGCATCAACCAGACCCTGATCGACACCGCGATGCAGGCTCATTCGGCGGCTGATGGCTTCGGCTAAAGGCGGGTTTGCGTTCCCAGATATGAGTTTGGGTTCGTTTAGTGTCGGCATAAGCTGAATATCCCCAGGCAGCTGAGCAATGTGACAGATTCGTGATGTTGAACACCGCTTAGCATGGGCGTACCGTCGCGCAAAGTTCTTAGGCAGGAGAAAGCCAATATGACCCGGATCAGTTTCTATTTTTCCACTCTGTCGCCGTTTACTTATCTCGCCGCCACCCGCGTAGAGGAGATCGCAGCCCGACATGGCGTCGAGATCATCTACAAGCCGCTTGATATCATGGCGATGTTTGGTCGAACCGGTGGCACCCCTCCAAAGGATCGACATCCCTCGCGCCAAGAGTACCGCCTGATTGAATTGGAGCGTCAAGCTAAGAAACTTGGTTTGCCCTTGAACCTAAAGCCAGCCTTTTGGCCCACCAACCCGGCGCCGTCGTCTTATGCTATTATAGCGGCCCAGAATGCAGGCGGTGGGGACCTGGGGAAACTGCATCATGCGTTCACCCGCGCGGTCTGGGCTGAAGACAAGAACATTGCCGAGGATGACGTGATCCGCGACTGTCTCAAAAGTGCCGGTTTCGACCCTGCGCTGGCGGACAGCGGATTGCTTACCGGCGCCGAAACCTATGTGCAAAACCTTGAGGACGCAGTCAGTGAAGGGGTGTTTGGCGCACCGTTTTATATCACCTCTGATGGGGCAAAGTTTTGGGGGCAGGACCGCCTTGAGGACTTGGATCTGCACCTAGCGGCACCCGCGGAATGAACAAGCCCGCCAGCCTAGTGCCGCAACCCGTTTTCAGTCGAAGTTTCGGAAAGGGCCAGAGGCAAGTGCTGGCCGTACATTGTTCACTGGCGCATTCAGGAACGTGGAGGGGCCTGGCCACGGAATTGTCGGACGAGGTGACTGTCACGGCATTTGACATGCTGCACCACGGCCGCAGTCCGAATTGGGACCAACGGGGTGATTTCCAGGATCGAAATGTTGCGGCCGGTCAGTCGCTGTTAACGCAGCCGATGGATCTGATTGGGCACTCTTTTGGGGCGACGGTGGCGCTACAAATGGCGCTCCGACGGCCTGAGTTGGTACGTAGCCTGACGTTGATCGAGCCGGTTTTTTTCGCAGCAGCTAAAAATGCCAGCTTACTGTTCGACCTCAAGGAGCAGAACCGTCCCTTTACCGATGCTTTAAAGGCCGGCGAGCCAATGGTGGCGGCCCGCTTGTTCAACCGGATGTGGAGCTCGGGTGCGCCGAAATGGCCAGACCTGCCTGAAACCACACGTGCTGCAATGGTGCGGGCTATCGAGATCGTGCCAGCTTGTGATCCGGCGATCCTGACGGATCGAACAGGCCTGCTGGCTCCGGGAGGGGCGGATGGCCTGGTCATGGCGACATTGCTATTGCATGGCGCGGATACAAACCCGGTGATATCAGCGGTTAATGCGGGTCTTCTTCAGCATCTGCCGAATGCGAGTCTCGCGGTGATTGAGGGGGCAGGTCACATGGTGCCGATTTCTCACCCTGCAGAAGTTGCCGCAGCATTAAGAAAATTTTGGAATACATAGCAGTCTAGAATTGAGCAGATTTGATCTGCGCCGCCCCAACAGGATCCATATTTCATCTGGCCTAAAATATCCCGGGGGTTTGGGGGCTGGCCCCCATTCCCGTCTGGCTATCAAATCAACGCCAGAAATTCGTCAATCTGAGCTGTACTGATCGACCAGTCACAAACGAAACGTGCGCCAACCATTTCATCACCTTGACCCGCCAACGGCCCATCCCACAGGTGATAAGACGCACCCGCATCAAAGGCGCGCTGGTGACTGGCGCGGGGCAGGGAGGCAAAAATCATGTTGGCCTGAGGCTTGTGCAGAAATTCGGCTCCGGCCTGGTGCAAACCTTCACCTAAATAGGCACTGTTGGCATTGGCCTTACGGGCGTTGTCCAGCCACAAATCGTCCTGCAAATAGGCCAGCATCTGTGCAGCCAAAAAACGGTTTTTGGAAAACAGATGCGCCCCGCGTTTGCGGCGCAGCTCAAATTCCCAGGCATGTTTTGGATCAAAAAAGATTACTGCCTCGACGCCCATGCAGCCGTTCTTGGTGCCGCCAAAGCTGACCGCATCAATGCCCGCCTTCCAACTCATTTCAGCCGGAGTGCAACCCAGCGCTACCATGGCATTGGCAAAACGCGCGCCATCCAGGTGCACCGGCAGGTCAAATTCACCTGCAACGGCTGTTAACGCCCGCAATTCTTCCAACGAATAGACCGAGCCGCGTTCAGTGACCTGACTGATTGCCACTGGGCCGCGTTGTGGTCCATGCACGCCTCGGGTTTCTTCGCCTTCAATCGCCAGGCACAGGGCCTGCGGAGACATCTTGTCACCGCAAGGCACCAGCGTCAGTTTGGCCCCTCCCGAATAAAATTCGGGCGCGTTGCACTCATCCTCATGGATATGGGCTACATCCGAACAGAACACGGTCTGATAGGGCTGGCTCAGGGTCGCCAGCGCCAGCGCATTGGCTGCGGTGCCGGTGGCAACCAGAAAGACCGCCGCCTCGGGGGCCTCAAATACAGTGCGAACTGTATCACGCAATGCATCCATTTGGGCATCGGCACCATAGCCCATTGCGTAGCCAGAGTTTGCCTGCGTCAACGCCTGCAAAACCTGCGGGTGAACGGGGCCAGAATTGTCAGAGGCAAAAAACATCAGATTGGTTCCTCGATAATGTGATCTTCCCAGTCTTCTTCGGGGGTGTCGAATTCGGATACTGTCCAGCCTTTGACCGAGACCCCGGCGGCGTGCACAGAGTCGGCCGTGCCACTCAGCAACGGATGCCACTCGGGCAGCGGTTTGCCTTCCCACAACAGTCGGTAGGCGCAGGTTTGTGGCATCCAATAGGCGTGGGTGTCCAGGTTGTCAGGCTTGAGCACGATGCATTCGGGCACAAAGTTGTGGCGGATGTCATATTGGGCGCACAGACAACTGGAATCATCGAGCAGGCGGCAGGCGACCCGGGTTAGCGCGACCTCACCCGTGTCTTCGTCTTCCAGCTTGTTCAGGCAGCACTTGCCACAGCCGTCACAAAGCGCCTCCCACTCCTTGGTGTTCAGCTTGTTCAGCGGCTTCTTTTCCCAGAACTGTTTGGCAAGCCCGGTGCGTTCGATTGCATCCGTCATGCCTTGGCCAATATCTCGCGGGCTTTAGCACAGTCCGCATCCATTTGTTCGATCAATGCTTCCAGCCCGTCAAATTTCATTTCAGGTCGCAAGTAGGCAACCAATCCCACTGACAGCGTTGTCCCATACAGATCACCGGAAAAATCAAAAATGAAAGTCTCCAGATTAGGGTGATCGCCGTCAAACATTGGGCGGACGCCCATGGAGGCCGCGCCGTGATAGCTACCCGCATGGGGGCCATCCAACACGTCCACCAAGACCGCATAAACGCCAAAGGCGGGCGGATGCAGCCCGTCAATCGACATATTAGCTGTGGGAAAGCCCAGCTCTCGGCCACGCTGTTCGCCGCCAATGACCTCGCCTTCGATCCGGTGCCAATGGCTGAGCATTGCGGCGGCATCGCGGGGGCGGCCCTCGCTTAGCGCAGCGCGGATCGCCGTCGAGGATACGGTATGATCAGAATACTCCATCAGCGGAGCAATGGTCACACCAAAACCATATTGATCACCAAAGCGCTGCAGATCCTGCGGCGAGCCGCTGCGGCCCTTGCCAAAGCAGAAATCTGCGCCAACCACTACATGGGCTAGGCCCAGGCCCTCGGCGATCACGTCGCGAGCAAATTCTTCGGGGGTTAGCCCGGATAGTGCTGCGTTGAAGTTCAGCTGGTACAGTCGCTTTACGCCAAGTTTGTCTAACCGCGAGGCGCGGGCCTCGGGCGACATCAACCGAAACGGTTGGGCTTCGGGGGCGAAGTATTCCCGCGGATGGGGCTCAAAGGTCATCACCCCAAGTGGAGCGTCAGGGGCCGCTTGCCGGGCCAGATCGATGACCGACTGGTGGCCGCGATGGACGCCGTCAAAATTGCCAATCGCAACGCTGGCGCCGCGGTCTTGGGGTTCTACAAACTGATAGTCTCGGATGATGCGCATTTGGCATCCGTACCTGCAGTGGTCAGTCTGTTCAAGCGGCGTGTTTCAGGGCAGGGCCGTCAGCTTTGATCACGCTGTGCATTTGTATCGCCTCAGGTGGCACAATGCCTCGTTCTGATATTCACAAATGAGGGTGCCGCCAGATCAGCGCTTTGACAGCGGTCAGGCCATTCTTTGACCTCAAAACCACCGCACCAAAGTCCATTGGGGCGGTGGGTCAAACTGTTGGTGTTTCGAGCGTAATGCCCGCCCTTTGGGCTTAGCCCAATAGCTCTTTATTGCAAGCCCGTGCCATTTCGATGGCCTTGTAGGTGCCGTCAAGATTGACCGAGAAGCCATATGCCTTCTCGGGGAAGACCTCCATGACATGCTTGCGGGCCAGATCGTCAACAAACTGGGGGTCATCAGACAAGACATAGCCACCTGAATAGCCCTTGGTGATATTGCCGCGCATGCCTTTTGCCTCACCGACATAAAGATTGCCGTCCAACGAGATCAGAACCGCCTGCGTGTCATCGCGTTTGATGTCGGTCTCGGCTGTGGTGAACACGCCGACATATCCGATGCTGCGGTCCTTGGTCAGGCCCATCTGCACCACGTTGCCCAGACCATCGGATTTTTCAATCAGGCAAGAGTTTTTCTCGGTGTCGATCATTACGATCCAGCCTTCGGACTCACCAAATTGCAAAAATGGAGCATCCCCAGCTGGGACAGTTGTGGCCATGCCTGCCAATGCTGCGCCGATAAAAAGTGACTTTAGTTTAAACATATCCAATCCTCAGAACCAATAACTGCACCGGCGGTCAAATTACCGGGCCGTTAAATTGTAATGGAGACAGAGCCGGGGGCAACTGGATTTGCGGTACTTGGCAGTTAAACGCTCGTTTGCGATATAGGGAGGGTGCGTGCTGTTAGACATCGCCGCCACGGCCAATTGCACGATAAGCTGTCGGAAAACGCCAAGTGGGTTGATAAATACCTGGCGGCAACGGTCGCGGCCTAGGTCAAATTGAAATGGCAATGCCCTGCAGAGATCTCTCAAGGCAGGGTATTGCCATTTTTGGGCATGAACCGTGCGGGTAAAGTGATGGACAGTTGTAGCTGTCAGTCGAATTTGCGTGAGGGGGCCAGCACCGTGGCCTCGCCAATCAGAACTTTCTTTCCACCAATGCTGCAGTGGCAATCCAGCTTGACCCGACGCTTGGACATATCGATATCGATTACCTCAACCTCGGCATGGACCAGATCGCCGGGGCGCACCGGGGCCAGAAACTTGAGCGATTGCCCCATGTAGACAGTGCCATGACCCGGCAATTGCTCGCCAATGACCGCCGAGATCAACCCAGCCGTCAGCATCCCATGCGCGATACGCCCCTGAAATATTGTGTCACGGGCATAGTCATCATCCAGATGCACCGGGTTATGATCCGTCGAGACCTCGGCGAACATCTCGATGTCGCGATCGGTTACGACTTTCTGCAACGAACGGGTCATGCCCATTTCGATGTCTTCGATGCAGATGGTGCCGCGTGGCTGGTTGTCCAACATATCGCCCTCCGAGTCGCGCTCTTGAAATTATGAAACGTCAAATATCAACGTTCCGCAACTTTATTGCTTCGCAGCTGCAGAAAATCAAGAGCCAATCGGACTAGCGCAACCGTCCAATCGTATAGGTCGGGGCTGATCCTTCCTGTTCTAAATAAGACTTCAGGGCCTCGGGATCGGGTTGAGGCGCGGTTTTTGTCTCTTTTGCGGCCAATCCGCCCGAGATAAACAGCGTATCAATGCCTTCGCCCATGCCACCCGAGATGTCAGTGTGGGGACCATCGCCAATGGCGAGTACGTCGGCGTCAGGAATGTCGAGCCCCAGTTCCAGCAACCGGCGGCGGGCCAGATCGTAAATCGGCGGATGCGGTTTGCCGAAGTACAGGCTCTCACCGCCCATTTCGGTGTAGAATTTAGCTAAGGCACCGGAACACCAGACACGGGTCTCGCCCACATCGACAATAATATCGGGATTGGCGCAGAGCAGTTTCATGCCTTTTTGCTTGGCGTATAGAAAATCAGCGCGGTTCACTTCGGGGTCGGCAGAGGGATCAAACGGCCCACAGCACACAATGCCCTCAGCCTCGGCCAGGGGAACGGTGGTGATGTTGTGAGGGCTGTCCAGTAGGTTCAGCGGTTCGAAAAACCCTGAATCACGGTGCCATTCGCCCATAAAATAGACTTTGTCGCCAACCGCACCGCGAAACATTGCCGAGCGCGCAGAATCGCCCGAGGTGGCAATGGTGTCATAGGCATCTGCTGGCACGTTGAAATCCGCCAGTTGCTGGGCCACGCCTTTGCGCGGGCGGGGCGAGTTGGTCACCAGAACCACAATGCCGCCCGACGCGCGATAGGCCTGCAACGCGGCAACGGCCTCGGGGTAGGCGGTGATGCCATTGTGAACACAGCCCCAAAGATCAACAAACAACGCTTTGTATCGGTCTGACACTTCGGTGAGGGCGGAGATGATTTGGGTCATAGTTCGTCCTTGAGCTGGCTTTGAACGAGGTATGACGTAATCCACCGTCAATATCCATGCGAAGATACCATGATCTGCTTGGGCGGGCAGTTTCGACTGTAACGGTTTTCAGCCCGTATGGCTGGTCAGGCATTAATGCCCACTTGCCTCTCGAAGAATTTGATATTCAGGAGACGCTTTTACGCGCTCATTAGTGGCAGCAAGATCAAACGGGGTTTCTGCCATTTCGTTTGTGGCTGATGCATCCGCGCCGGCCTCAAGCAGGATCTTGACAACTTCTGGCGAGCCGAATTTGGCAACACCATGCAGCGGCGTCCAGTAATTTGCAGTTTTTGCATTCACATCCGCACCGGCGTTCAGGAATAAAACCACAATTTCGGGCGCTGCCATAGCAGAAACAAAGTGAAACGGGGTGCGGTCCAGATTGTCCTTGGCATTCACATCTGCACCCGCTGCAATCAAAGCTTGGATCGCCTCCGGAGTGGCCCGTGCAACCCAGTGCAATGGCGTTTTTCCATCCGGGTCCGTGGCATTGACGTCTGCGCCATCGTCTATCAATTGCCGAACTATCGTGGCTGTTGCTGTTTGATAAAATTCAGCCTGACACAGGGTCTCGCAGTTTGATGCCGCAAAGGCTGGGCCGGAGACCGTGGCCATAAAGGCGATGAAACCCAAAAAGAAATTTCGCATAAGAAAGCCTTTCTGAAAATTTAGGGTCCCAAAATTACGGGCTGCAATCAGGTTAGGCGCGGCCTTGTTGAGCAGGCAATCAATATTTGATCGGATATGAAAAAGGCGCCCAGTAAGGCGCCTTTTCAATCATCATATGTAAAGCAGTCTATCAGACCTTCAGGTTGGGGATGATCTGCTTTTTGCGGCTCATCACGCCGGGCAGGACAACGGTGTCGCCCTCGACAGTCGCACCAAAGCTTTTCTCGGCGACAGTTTTGACCAGATCGTTGGGCACCAGCAGGGTGGCCTCTTCGTTCAGGATGTCGATGACAAACAGCAGAACCTGCTCAACGCCGTCCTCAGCTGCGACAGTTTTCATGCTGTCCATCAGGCTGGCCTTGCGGTCCAGAACCACAGCCGGAGCGGTGGTTTCCAGCACGCTGACGCGGAACTTGGTGCCGTCGACGGCGTATTCCTTGCTGTCCATCCGCAGCAGTTCAGCATCTGAGAACGACGAGACGTCGGATTTTGCAGCGAACATTTCGGCGGCGTATTCCGCTATGTCGAGGTCCAGATCAGCTGCCAGTTGCTCGGCAACCGCCCGGTCGTGATCGGTGGTTGTGGGGCTGCGGAATTCCAGGGTATCGGACAGGATGCAGGTCAGGGCAGCGGCCATGATCTCTTTGGGCATCTTGGTGGCGTCTTTGCCGATCAGGTCCAGCATGATGGTGGCTGTACAGGCCAATGGGCGGATGGTGATGTCGATCGGGCCTTTGGTTTCCAATCCGCCAACCAGCTTGTGGTGGTCGATGATCGCCTGAACATCGGCGCCGTTGATATTTGCGGGCAGCTCGGCTGGATTGTTGGTGTCGACGATGATCACCGGCTGGTCGTCCGCAACATCCGCGATGATTTCGGGCTTATCCAGATTCCAGCGATCCAGCATGAACAGCGCTTCGGTGTTGGGCTCGCCCAGCAGTTTTGCCTCGGCGGCGACGCCTTTGATTTCGTTCATGTACCAGGCCCAGATGAGGGGCGAGCCGGTGGAATCTGTATCCGGGGATTTGTGGCCAAAAATCTGGAGGGTCATCATGCTATCCTATAAACAACGGGGGAGTTTGCGCGCCTTATAGCAGGGTGAACACACTTGTCACCCCGCCAGCCATGCAATGCGGCGCTTGGCCCACCTGAAACTGCGGATTGTTAGAATTCGGCGCGTTGCAAATCGTAACCTCTGCGTGCCAGCAAGGCCGGTAGACCGTTTTTGCCGGGCAGATGGGCTGCCCCAACGGCGATGAAGACCACTGGCTCTTTGCGACCCAGAATAACAGGCATCCAGGCCTTGTTGCGCCCGTCCAATAAGGTCCGGTCCAGCTGATTGATCAAACGGGCGGCTTCACGCCGTGATACCCCTTGATTGCTGAAACGGAGTTGGCGTGACAGCAGTCGGCCCTCGGCCAACCTGCCGTCGAAATAGGATTCACGAAGGGTGATCAGATGGTCATCATTTTCGGCACTGCCGCGCATGGTGAACTTCAGGTATTTCACCTGATCGCGTAGCGGTCGCCGTGAGAATGCTTTGACGCCGTCCCCGGGGTTTTCCAATCCACCAACCGGAATTTTGTTGCGTATGGCATACCGTTCGATTCGGGCGTCCAACCCACGCCGTGATGTAAAGCCACGGACGTTGCAGCGCGATCCGCCAAAGTGCATCGTATAGACCCAGGGTTGCAAATGCGGGGCTATATCCGCCGGAATGTCCAGAAGCGGTGCCATCATGCGGAGAGCGGCCCAGTCTTCGCTCGACATCAGATTTGGTAATGTTGTTCCCTTGGGCAGCAGGTAGTCCCGCGCCTTCCTTGTTCCGTTTTTAGAATAGGCTTCCATGGCCACCGTGGTTTGCTCTAGGAAGACCACGTCAGCTGCTTTGATCAGTGGCCGCATGTTGCGCATGACGGAATGCATGCGGGAATCGCCGAAATGCTGTGTTCCGATGATGTGAATGCGTTGCCCATTGCGCGAGGCGATCCAGTGGTTGCCTTGGCTGTATGGGATCGCTGCAGCCTGTTGCGCCAATTGCGCACGTGCTTCGGGGCTCAGGCTTCTGCGCAAGTCTTTGCCACTGCAGGCTGCCTCTGCCTGATTTGGGATCAAGCCTATAATGGTGAGGGAAAACACTAAAATGACGGCGGTCGTGAGCCTGCGCTGGGCCCATTTAGCCGTGATGCGGGCAAGTTTAGAAAGGAAAGTTGCAAAACAATGCAATGTCATGTCTCCAAATAGATTGTCAGCACCTTAAGTGGCGATTTTGAGAGCAGCAAGACGTGTTTAGCTGACATCAGAATCCAGAGTAGCAAGCTGGTTTTAGCGGCACCATCACGACACAACTGATTGATATTGAGCGCATCACCTGCCAAGCAGTTGCCATGGACCGTGAAGATCAACTCTATCCACCAATCAAGGCACTGCTGGAACGTCAGGGCTATACCGTCAAGGGCGAGGTCGGGGCGGCTGATGTGGTGGCACGTCGTGGTGATGACCCTGTGGTGGTGGTCGAACTGAAGCTGCGGTTTTCATTATCGCTGTTCCATCAGGCGATCACCCGGCTCGCAGTGTCGGATTTGGTTTACATCGCAGTGCCCAAACCCAAGGGGAAGCAGGCGCGGCGGATGTTAAAGGACAATCTGGCGCTGTGTCGCCGTTTGGGCCTGGGGTTGATCACCGTGCTGCCTGATGGCCGCGCCGAAGTTCAATGTGATCCCGGCCCCTATGCACCGCGCAAATCCAAGAAGAAACAGACCCGCCTGCTGCGTGAGTTTGACAGGTTGCAGGGGGATCCCAATGCCGGCGGTGCAACGCGGCATGGAATTGTGACCGGGTATCGCCAAGACGCCCTGCGCTGTGCCGCTTACCTAGCCGACAACAGCCCGGCCCGCGGACGGGATGTTGCTAAGGCCACCGGGGTTGCTGGGGCCACAGGATTAATGCGTGATAACCATTATGGCTGGTTTGAGAAGGTCTCAACCGGCGTTTATGCGCTATCTCCGGAAGGCTCAAAGGGCTTAAAACACTGGGCCTACAGCTGGGATCTGACAAACGTATGAAAAAACTGCGCAGGCGATGTTGACTCGAGCCAATGCACTGCCTAGCTATCCCTCGTTAGCACTCGCTTGATGTGAGTGATAACGACCCCTGCCAGAGAGTAGGACGTCTTAGATTTTTAACCTTTGAGCCTTTAAAGGAGCTGCAAAGATGGCATTGAAACCACTTCACGACCGCGTGCTGGTTCGTCGCACTGAAAGCGAAGAAAAAACTGCTGGTGGATTGATCATTCCTGAATCCGCCAAAGAAAAGCCAAGCGAAGGCCAAGTCGTCGCCATCGGCGAAGGCGCTCGCAAAGACAGCGGTGAGCTGATCGATATGTCGGTAAAAGCAGGCGATACTATCCTGTTCGGCAAATGGTCCGGCACCGAAGTCACTGTCGACGGCGAAGAGCTGCTGATGATGAAAGAAAGCGACATCATGGGCATCATCGAGTAAGCCACCTTGCTTCTCTGATCCCACAATTGCTTACAAACACAGATTTCTCGAGGAGAATAAAACATGGCTGCTAAGGACGTCAAATTCGACACCGATGCCCGCAACCGTATGCTGGCCGGCGTTAACATTCTGGCTGACGCTGTCAAAGTAACCCTGGGCCCCAAAGGCCGTAACGTGGTTCTGGACAAATCCTTTGGCGCACCGCGCATCACCAAAGATGGTGTATCCGTTGCCAAAGAAATCGAACTGGAAGACAAGTTCGAAAACATGGGCGCTCAGATGGTCAAGGAAGTCGCTTCCCGGACCAATGACGAAGCTGGCGACGGCACAACAACTGCGACCGTTCTGGCCCAGGCGATCGTTCGCGAAGGTCTGAAGCAGGTTGCTGCTGGCCTGAACCCAATGGACCTGAAGCGCGGCATCGATCTGGCAACTGCTAAAGTTGTTGAAGGCATCGTTGCGTCGGCTCGCGAAGTCAAAGACTCGGCTGAAGTTGCGCAAGTGGGTACAATTTCTGCCAACGGCGAAGCTGCCATTGGTCAGCAGATTGCTGACGCGATGCAGAAAGTCGGCAACGAAGGTGTTATCACCGTCGAAGAAAACAAAGGCCTGGAAACAGAGACCGATGTTGTTGAAGGCATGCAGTTCGACCGCGGCTACCTGTCGCCTTACTTCGTGACCAACGCTGACAAGATGATTGCAGACCTCGAAGACTGCATGATCCTGCTGCACGAAAAGAAACTGTCGTCGCTGCAGGCCATGGTGCCTCTGCTCGAGCAGGTGATCCAGTCGCAGAAGCCTTTGCTGATCATTGCTGAAGATGTTGAAGGCGAAGCCCTGGCAACTCTGGTTGTCAACAAACTGCGCGGCGGCCTGAAAATTGCTGCTGTCAAAGCACCTGGTTTCGGCGATCGCCGCAAAGCCATGCTGCAGGACCTGGCAATTCTGACCGGTGGTCAGGTGATCTCTGAAGATCTGGGCATGAAGCTTGAGTCCGTTACTATGGACATGCTGGGGACAGCCAAGAAAATCGAAATCACCAAAGACGAGACCACTATCGTTGACGGTGCTGGCGAGAAGGCCGAGATCGAAGCACGTGTTGCTCAGATCCGCACTCAGATCGAAGAAACATCTTCGGACTACGACAAAGAGAAGCTGCAAGAGCGCGTTGCCAAACTGGCCGGCGGTGTTGCTGTTATCCGCGTTGGCGGCATGACCGAAGTTGAAGTCAAAGAGCGCAAAGACCGCGTAGACGATGCTCTGAACGCGACACGTGCCGCTGTTCAGGAAGGCGTCATCGTTGGTGGTGGTGTTGCTCTGATCCAGGCTGGTAAAGCCCTGACTGATCTGGAAGGTGCAAACGCCGACCAGAACGCTGGTATTGTCATCGTGCGTAAAGCCATCGAAGCACCTCTGCGTCAGATCGCTGAGAACGCTGGTGTTGACGGTGCGGTTGTTGCTGGCAAAATCCGCGAAAGCAGCGACGGCGCCTTTGGTTTCAACGCTCAGACCGAAGAATATGGTGACATGTTCGCGTTTGGTGTTATTGACCCTGCCAAAGTTGTGCGTACTGCGCTGGAAGACGCAGCTTCGATTGCTGGTCTGCTGATCACCACCGAAGCTATGATCGCTGACAAACCGTCGAAAGACGGCGGTGCAGCCGGTGGCGGCATGCCTGACATGGGCGGCATGGGCGGCATGGGCGGCATGATGTAATCACAAGTCCTTTGGACTTGTGATGCCCGACAGGCGACCTTCCTTTGGGAAGGTCTGCCGAAAGGGAAAGTCACGCCATCCTACCGGATGAATTTGAGGTCGCCTTCGGGCGGCCTCTTTTTTGTTGAATGTCTTGTTGAGTTGTATTCTGATGCTTCAAACTTGGAATAATCTCTGTCCAAAAACAAAAAATGAATTTTAAGCACATGATTACTCACGAAGAAAAATTGGCCATAGCGACTTCTCCACTCAATTTCAGGGAACTTCGCTCGGTAATTGACAATGAAACTGCCGAAACTCAGCAAGAAACAACTGATTTGCGGATCTTGCTAGCTGCTGATCTCATTTGCGACGCTGCTTTGGAAGTTTCTGCCCTAAATCCTGACATTCCAAATATTTCAAAGGTGGTTGAACTTGATTCCAATACATCATTGGATCTTGCGAAAACAGCAGTTTGTATCTGCCTGCAAAAAGCCTTTGTCGAAGGGAAAGTGACCCAAGATGAGTTGGATGCTTTGTTACTCAAAGGTTCGGTTGCTGGGGCCATTTTCAAAGCACTAGAAGACGGAACTAAGCCAGAGGATCTAGCTGGCGCTTCGATTAGGATTGTACCTGTTCGTTTCTCTGGATTCGTGAAAGTTCAGCAAAAGCCAAAAGGCTTCTTGAAGCGCCTGTTTGGCGGAAGTTAGCTGCTACCTATGGACATCGAACCTATATCAAGCCTGTAGCTAAAGGGTCGCATATGGATGCCGCAATTTTAGACACCTTTAGGACGGCCGAAATCGAAGGGCGCAAGAAAGAGGCCCGCGACTTGACGTCAAATTTGTTGCCCGCCGCTGATTACCCAACCGGCTTAGTCCACCCACATGAAAAAGCGATCTTTTCGCCAGGTCCAGAACTGAGCCAACGAGCTCCCAGCTGACGAAAACAAGACCAGATCCACACGCCCAACTAAGTTTGCTTTGGGCACAAACCCGATCCCACCAGCCGGTTGCGGAATGCGGCTATCAGTGGAATTGTCACGGTTGTCCCCCATGACAAAATAGTGGTTTTCGGGGACGCGGAAGAGACCTGTATGGTCGACCCTTTGATTGGTGATATCTAAGATTCGGTGCTGTGACCCGTCCGGCAGGGTTTCAATGAACTGAGACTTAAGGCAGACCGCGCCACGACCTACTGAGCCATTTGCGCAGCGGGGAAAGTGGGACAATGGCCTTTGACGGATCATGGGTTCTTCAAATTCTCCGGCATTTTCTATTCCAACAGCAGTGCCGTTGATATGCAAGTGACCATTTTGCACTTGGACGGTATCTCCGGGCAAGCCGATCAGGCGCTTTATGAACTCCATGTTATTGGTGGGGTGCCGGAAAATGACCACATCGCCACGTTGTAGTGAATCGGCCTCGTTGATCAATGAGACTATGATAAAATCGCCAACGAGCAACGTTGGCTTCATGCTTCCAAACGGAATCCAATAAGGGGCCCAGAAAGCGCGGCTTAGTCCAAGCGCAATAACGGCGATAAGCAGAGATTGACCAATGAGATGGATAGGTTTTTTGATCCACCGGCTTGCTTGATGCGGTTTTGATCTTATGGAGCCAAGCCAAAGTGCTGCAAGGGCTGAGACGAAGGGGACCAAGAATAGTAGGCTCCACGTTCCGCTGCGGCCCATGTCGTGTAGCCGCCTGACGAGGACTGACCAGATCAACAGTTGAAGCACAGCCAATGTCGTTACGAAGGCCCAGGCCTCAGCTTGGCCCTGGGATCTTAAATAGAGACATCCCAGTGCAATTGAAAAATAGAGGCATAACGCGATCCAATAGGTACGCCGATAAACGACGCCACTCCAGTCAAATGGATTTACTAAATCTCTGATCATCGTCTGTCCTGAAATTGCTTGTTTAAATGGTCGGCTCTGTTCTTAGTCTTAGATGGTTTTGACTGTGAAGCCAGCCATGTGGAGTGGCAGTTGCTATTGTGCAACGCTTGCCGGGTCAAAATATCCGCACTCTATGGTTGTGTGTCGTCGTGTGCTATCAGCATCCCTGTGTTTAACCCATAGCCACAGGAGGCGTTTCATGACCAATTTCGTTATAAGTTACCGCCTCAGATCTGTTGGCAATTGGATAGCGATGGCTGCCCAGCGGACCTGCTGATCCTGCCTCGGCGGAACACGTCTCTTCATATCTGAAGTCTAAATGGGTCTGACCAGCGGCAGTGCGCCGTCTGTTTAAGGTCCAGTCTTTTCCCAACCAACCCAAGGAGTCCTCCGTTTTATGCGGAGGTTGCAAATCATGACACGACTTGAACCTACAAACCCGTTTGCCGACCTGAATACGGCGCTCACCCAAATCACCTCGGACTTTGGTAAGTGGCGGGTGCTGAGCGCCTTGCTGCGCCATTTGTTCGTCCGCAAAACCCCGGTCGCAATGCTGTCGCCGCCGCTGAATGCTCATATGCGCAAGGATATCGGCCTTCCGCCGATACGGGACCGCTCCCCGTTGGACATACCGCCTTGGTTTTGAGTCATGAGGCCGCCTGAAAAAGCGGCCTCAATTTGCGTCAACTGCGGCGGCCAGGCAGCGTGGGGTCTGCGTAACCAGCCGGAAATAAGATCGACAGACTGGAAACTGACCGCGATATTTTGCGGTCATTTTGCGTTTTGGGGTCTCTGCCGTAAACTGGAGTGGTGTGAATTGGAAATCGATGGGGGGAACGATGAAGGTATCAAGTATTCTAGCCGGTGTCATAGCAGTGCTGGCGCTCAGCGGGCCGGCGTTCGCAGACAGCCTGAAATGGACAATTCGGAGTGAACATCCCAATATCGTGAGCCTGGAATTCTACAGTCAGGATTACAATCGCGCCTGGCCTGGTGATGGCCAGGTTTACCTATTGAAGGACTACGACTCACACTCGTACAATTTGGAATGCAGTAGTGGAGAGAAAATCTGTTATGGCGCTTGGGTGCGTGGGGAATCTGAAAGTTATTGGGGCGTCGGAATGAATGATGTCAGCGGATGCACAGATTGCTGTTATACCTGCGGTCAAGGCGATACAGGATTGCGTATTCTGGACAACTAGGTCGGGTCGAACCGACCAATAATGAGGGTCGGGTATGCGGCTGATTATTTTGACTGTGGTGGTCATGCTGGCGTTTGCTGGCAATTCAATACTGAACCGATTGGCCGTTGGATCAGGTGAAATCGATGCGATGGGCTTTGCGCAGATCCGGCTGGCTGCCGGGATGGTCACGTTGTTGGCACTGTGTCGATGGCGCCAGCAAGACCTTTCTCAACCTGTCCGGGCTAGTCTGGTCGGTGGCGGTTCATTGGCGCTGTATATGATCGGGTTTTCGTTGGCGTATCGTAATCTGGACGCCGGGTTAGGTGCTTTGATCCTGTTTGGCGTTGTGCAGATTACCATGTTCGGCTGGGGTGCGCTGCGTGGGTCTGTGGTGGCGCCGGGACAGGTTCTGGGGGCTTTGCTGGCCTTTGCGGGGCTGACCTATGTACTTTGGCCCACTGGGTCAGTTCAGGTGCCTTTGATCGGAGCGGCCTGCATGGTCGCCGCAGGTCTGGGCTGGGCGATATACAGTTTGCTGGGGCGACAGGTGCAATCGCCCTTGGCAGCAACGACAATGAACTTCATGTGGGCGACGGTCATGGTGTTGCCACTGACCTGGGTGCTGTCCGAACCAGTTGCGATATCAATGTCAGGGGCAGGGCTGGCGATTGTATCCGGGGCTGTAACCTCAGGGTTGGGATATGCCTTGTGGTACCGGGTATTGCCGCAACTGCAACCGGCTGTCGCGGCTACGGTTCAGTTGAGCGTTCCGGTGATTGCCATACTGGCCGGGGTGATCGGCCTGGGAGAGAGCCTGTCGCTGCAACTGCTCATCGGGACGCTGGCCGTGCTGGGCGGGATCGCGCTGGTCATCACCTTGTCGCCAAGGAAAGCGCGCTGATAAAGGCTTTCACGGCGTCCTTTTTGGGCTTATCTGCATATCATGAGAAACTGTAAATCGTGCCTTCTGGCTATCGCCTTGGTTCTGCTGCCACTGTCTCCGGCCCGCGCCGACAGTGGTGAATGTGTGATCCTGCTACATGGGCTGGCCCGCACCGAAACGTCGTTTGCAGTGATGGAGCAGGTCTTCAAAGCACGGGACTACAAGGTGGTGGTGCCAGGCTACCCATCGACAGATCTGCCGATCCCGGAGCTGGCGGATCTGACGTTGCCGAAAGCGGTGGCAGAATGTGGCGACAGGCCGGTCAATTTTGTTACCCATTCAATGGGCGGCATTTTGTTGCGCTATTGGCTGCAGGACAACCGGCCCAGGCAGTTGGGCCGCACGGTTATGCTTGGCCCACCCAACCACGGCAGTGAACTGGTGGACGAGTTGGGCGATTGGGAAGTGTTTGGCCTGCTGAACGGTCCGGCGGGCATGCAGCTGGGTACGGGTCCTGACGGGGTGCCTGAGCGCTTGCCGGCGGTGGATTTTCCCTTGGGTGTGATTGCAGGCAATCGCAGCATCAGCCCGGTTTTTTCCAATCTGATTGACGGCCCGGATGATGGCAAGGTCTCGGTCAAATCCACCATGATCGAGGGCATGGTTGGCCATCTGACGCTACCTGTCACTCATACTTTTATGATGAACAACTCAAAGGTCATCGTGCAGACGCTGCATTTTATCGAATTCGGGAGCTTCAACGAAACGATGAGTTGGATTGGCTCGGTTCATGCCATCATCGAGGAGGTCTGCGATGGGTTGGGCTGTGGTAATGACGAGACCGGAGACGAGACTGAGACACGCTGACCTGGCTTCCTGCATTGGCCAAACCATCCTGCTGGTGTGAGATCAAACATCTGTGGTGCCACATGAAAACACCCGCCGAAGGGCGGGTGTTGAAGGGGCAGGCAACCGAGGCTTATGCCTTGTTGCGAACGATCCGGTTTACGTGGCCCATCTTACGGCCAGGTTTGGTGTCAGCTTTGCCATATAGATGAATGGCGCAATCGACCTCTTTTGCCAGATCCGGCAGGCGATCCATGTCGGCGCCGATCAGATTTTCCATCACCACATCACTGTGACGTTGACCATCGCCCAGCGGCCAGCCGACGACAGCCCGGATGTGCTGTTCAAATTGATCCACGCTGCAGCCGTTCTGGGTCCAATGACCGGAGTTGTGAACCCGTGGCGCAATCTCATTCACCACAAGGCCCTGAGGCGTGACAAACAGCTCGACCCCTAAGACGCCAACATAGTCCAGCTCGGTCAGGATACGTGCCGCCAGTAGGACCGCATCCATGCGCTGAGAGGCGGAGAGTTTGGCTGGAACGGTTGTGGTGGCCAGAATGCCGTCAGTGTGGACGTTCTCACCGGGATCATAGCAGGCGACATCGCCCTGCAATCCGCGCGCAGCAATGACTGATACCTCGTGGCTGAAGCTGATGAAACCTTCAAGCAGAGCAGGGGCTCCGGCCATGTCAGCTAATGCCTGTGGGGCATCATCAGGGGTCTTGATCCGTGCCTGTCCCTTGCCGTCATAGCCAAAGCGGCGGGTTTTCAGGATCGCCGGGGCGCCGATATCCGCCAGTGCTGCGTTTAGACTGGCCTGATCGGTGATATCGGCAAAGGGTGCTGTGGTCAGGCCGAGACCTTGCAGAAAATTCTTCTCGGTCAGCCGGTCTTGACTGATCCGCAGGGCCTCGCGGCCGGGGCGGATTGGAAGCTGGCTTTCCAGAATATCCAGCGCGGCGGTTGGAATGTTCTCAAACTCATAAGTGATCACATCAACCGAGGCCGCAAAGGCCGTCAACGCCTCGGCGTCGTCATAGCCTGCCGTGGTCACACGGTCGGCCACCTGACCAGCGGGCGGATTGGCGCCGGGTTCATAGATATGGGTGACAAAGCCCAGGCGAGAGGCAGCAACCGACAGCATCCGGCCCAACTGGCCACCGCCAAGAATGCCGATGGTGGCACCGGGTTTCAGGGCATCAGTCATCTACTGGCTCCTCAGGGATCGAGGCCGACAGGGCGGCGCGCCAGGCATCGAGCCGTTCGGCCAGAGCTGTGTCTTGCAATGCGAGGATGCCAGCGGCCATCAAGGCGCCATTGGCCGCGCCAGCAGCACCGATTGCCATTGTGGCAACGGGGAATCCCTTGGGCATCTGAACGATGGAATACAGTGAATCAACTCCGGACAGAGCACGGGTTTGAACCGGAATGCCGACCACTGGAACGCGGGTCTTGGAGGCCACCATGCCTGGCAAATGCGCAGCACCGCCAGCGCCGGCGATGATAACCTGCAAGCCACGGTCAGCGGCAGACTTGCCATAGCTCCACAGCCTGTCGGGTGTGCGATGAGCCGAGACTATCTTGGCCTCATAAGCAATGCCCAGCTCATCCAGAATATTGGCGGCTTCTTTCATGGTGGGCCAGTCCGACTGGCTGCCCATGATGATACCCACTTTGATGTCGGCCATATTTTGCCCTGTCCCTTGTTTTACTGCAGAGCGCGGGATGCCTCTGCCGGGGTGAAAGAGAAGCGGGCACTATAGGGAAAACGGGGCCTGAGGCAATGCGGCATTGGCGGTGCGCGGCAGTATTCTATCTCAGAGGCTCCCGCCCGTCGTTTGGGCATGAAACATGCCCGTCCTCCCGTTGGGCATGGCACCGCGCCAGTGCGCGGCGCGGGTGGTGTCTGGTCGCAACCGCAGCGCGCACTGGCGCGCTGCCTGGCCCAACTCTGCGGATCCTGCGGCGTAGCCGTGGGGGCCAAGGAGGCGGGAGTTCTTGTTTTACCAATTGAACAGTGCCACCAATTTTGCAGTGTTCAACTTGGTGAAACTTTAGGTGGCTTTGGATAACTCAGGTAAAACTGTATCTGGGCAATAATCAGGATTAGAATTTTACGTGGAACGTGACGGCTAAGGATTGAGTGGCCAGTGGTCGGTATAGGGTATTTATGACAAAATATTATGAACTTACAGGCGAGCCTAGCATAGACAGCCAGCTTCAGGGCGCGCTTAGCGCCTTGAAAATGGGCCAAATATTGTCTTGGATTGCCGTGCTCAGCATCCTATTGGCGGGTGTTTGGGGCACCCATTTGGTTTATGCTAGCAATCCGGAAGAGTTAGGACTCTCATTCTTGCCACTGATTGGAGCATTTATTGGAGCAGCTTCTGTCAGTGGTTTTCTTCGTAAAACGTTCTCTGCTTCACTATTACCGACAGTGGCCAAGGCGGTGGGGTTTGAATACAGCCGTACCTTTCATGGGGTGCAGGACTTGCTGGACACCGGGCTGCTTCCCTCGGGTCGCGTTGCGCGATCTGAGGATAGTTTAAAAAGTGACTTTGGCCGTGTCTCTGTGAGCAGTCGCGATATCCACATCACAACAGGCGGAAAGAGCCCCAAAACCCTTTTTGCTGGCTTGGTTATTTTACTGAAGCATCCGGAAAACAGGAATAGTCTGGTAGTAACAACGGAGGAGCGGACGCGCAGTGAACATTTTCGCAGGCCATTGGTTGGCACCAGAAATTTCATAGAGACAGCCCGAAAGAAATGTCCCAAAGGCGAAGAATTTCGTGCATTTTCCAGCAAGAGAGAAAAGGCCAATGATCACGGTTTTGAGCCCTATCTGGAGAATATCCTTAGACTAAATGCCGAGTTGCCCAATTGCCGGTTGTTTTCGCTGGTAAGGTCCTGGGATGAAACCCATGTCGCGTTGTCTTGCGATGGAAATCCGATGGAGCTGGGTGGGTTATTTGTAACCCGGTCAAAATTGCAACAGCAGGTGTCAGAGGCTGTATCCAATATGCAATTGGTGCTTCAGGCCGTGCAAGTTGTGCTGGAGGCAGAAGCAGCTGAAAAGCTGGGGTAAGGGACAGCTTCACTCTCACCCATGCCGTGCGGATCAAAGGAATAATGAAGAGACCTGTCCCGACCTCAGGCAAGTATATCTGGCAACAGGCGATCTTCGATTTGGGCGATGATATCCTTAAGCCACAGCTTTTGCTTTTTCAGACGGCGGAGCGTTAGCTGATCGCCGGTGCCCTTGTCTTGCAGGGCGTGAATAGCCTCATCCAAGTCACGGTGCTGGCGGCGGAACACTTCGAGTTCCACCTTCAGCACATCATCGGTTTTCATAGAAATATCAGTAGGGGCGTTCATTGGTGACTCGGAAAGTGAAGAAAGTCGTCGCCGTAGGGTACGCGTTTACGTTCTTTTCGCCTAGTCCCTGTACGCCTTGCACTTGTTAAAATGTTAGTTTCTTCCCATATTCACAGTGCAGGCTGCCACAATGGGGTTTGCGCTTACCGTCGCTTACGCTTTGAAGGACGAATTACGTGTCAAAACTCACTCTGGGCTCTTACCCACATATGCTGGGGTTCGAGCAGCTGGAACGTCTGCTAGAGCGTTCGGCCAAATCGGGTAACGAGGGTTATCCCCCCTATAACATCGAACAAACGTCGGATTTCTCCTACCGGATTACTTTGGCTGTGGCCGGGTTTGCGGAAAAGGATCTGGCCATTACCATCGAGGATCGACAGCTGGTGATCCGCGGACGGCAAGGTGAAGACAGCGAAGGACGGGTATTTTTGCACCGCGGCATTGCCGCGCGTCAGTTTCAGCGCATGTTTGTATTGGCAGACGGTGTCGAAGTTGGAGATGCTATTATGGAAAACGGTTTGCTTCACGTAGACCTAACCCGCTCGCGCCCGGAAACCGTGGTTCAGACCATCAATATCAGAAAGAGTGAATGATGCAGGTAGCAAGTGAACACAACGGTCCTGAACCGCGCGCGGCCTATGTGAAAACCGTGGATGTCGCGGATCTTCCGGAAGAGGTGCAAAAGGGGGCCAAGGGGCGAACTCACCTATATGCGCTGCACGACGCCGAGGGAGAGCAACTGGCATTGGTTGCTGACCGCCGTATGGCTTTCGTCCTGGCGCGTCAGAATGACTATGCGCCTGTGCCTGTCCACTGACCTGACTGGGGGGCTGGATATACCGTACTGACCGTGTCACAGATACGACCAACGAGAACGCGACGACAGGTGATATGCTGTTGGTTGATTTTCTGAAATCATGGGTTTTGGTCGGCGGTGAAAGGGTACGCAAATGAGCAGATTTGATTTCGACTGGGTAGATGCGTTTTCGGACCGGGCATTTGGTGGCAATGGCTGCGCGGTGGTGCATGGTGGCGCTGATTTGCCCGAGGCGGTTTGCACAGCATATGTCCGCGAGACCTCGCTGGTGGAGTGCACGTTTACTGGTCCATCGGATGTGGCGGACATACAGGTGCGCTATTTTTTGGCCAGCCGTGAAATCCCCTTTGCAGGTCACCCAACTATTGCCACAGTTGCCGCGATGCGCGATCGCGGATTGATTGACGGTACGCAGTTGGTTTTGGAAACCGGCGCTGGGCTGGTTCAAGTCACATTGGATGGCGATCTGATTGAGATGACCCAGATAGCCCCAGAGTTTGGCCCAACCGTTGACCCTGCATTGGTAGCGGCAGCAGTGTCGTTGCCTGTGGACGCAATTGTCGGGCAGCCGCAAAAAGTGTCCACCGGGCTGCCATTCTGCATCACGGTACTAAAGGATCACACCGCCCTGACTGCAGCGCAGCTTGACCTAAAGGCACTGGCAAAAGTCGGGCAAGTGCTTGGGGCTAACGGGATTGACATGATGGAACCGTTTTTGGTGGTGCTACAGGGAGCAACGCCTGTCGGGGACACTTATGCACGGTTGTTGCTGGCGCCACCCAGCCCACCCGAAGATCCGTTCACCGGCTCGGCCACAGGGGCCATGGGTGCTTATCTGTGGCGGCACGGGATGATGAACAAGGACACCTTCATCGCCGAGCAGGGGCATGGCATGGGGCGCCCGGGCCAGGCCCAGGTAACCCGCGTCGGCCCGGCAGAGGCGATGACCGGTATCCGGGTTGCAGGTAAAGGATTTGTCCTGATGCGTGGCACGGTAGATTTGCCTGAGGTCCCGTAAGGCTTTAGGCATCGCTCGCCAGAAGAGCCCGCGCTGCGCGGCCTTCGAGATCACCCCAATGGGCAGCTTTATCCCGGATCGCCTGCAATGCGGGTAATTTTGACTGGTAAAGCTGCTCTGAGGCATTCTCAACGGCGTGGCGAATGTCATTTTCATCTTTGCAAATGATCATACCCGACGTGTCGAAAAAACGGTCGATGTTAGGGCAACCCAGATAGATTGGCACACAACCACACAGAATGGTGTCGATCAGCTTTTCGGTGAAGTAGTTGGTTTCGTTTGAGTTTTCGATCACCACTGAAAAACGATAAGGCGCTAGCCCTTCGTGTTTGTTCTCAAAGGGGTGGTATCCGCCGCCCAGTGCGACCAGATCCATTTCGTTGGCACGTGCCCAATCGACAATATTATGACGGACGAGATGGCCTGGTTGCGATCGTTTCGCCGAGGCAATCAGCGATGTCATGCGGGATTTAGTTAGGTCCAGACTGTCCACGTTGTCTACCCAGGTGCTGCCAAATGGGAAAAACACACCATTAGGAATATGTGCAATAAGGTCATCTTCGACGGCTGCAAGGACTTTGTGAAACCGCCAGTGAAACCGAAGGAGCTTTTGGATGTGGCGTTCTTGGACAATGCGTGGCTCCAGGACCATCACAGACACCTTCGCGCGGGTGCCGAAGCTGGGCCGAAAGTACGACGTGCTGCGGGGGGGCAATAACAAGTGATCCTTGCGGCCCAAATCTTTGAGTTGTTTGCCTAGTAGTCGTTCAGGTTGCCCCAAGGGCCAGTGTAATTTGTCCAGCGGGTACAGATGCGGGACGAACCCGAGTTTCGCTGCAGGTGCCAGAATTCCAACAGTCGGGTTGTCCTGGGGCATGCCTCGTTTCGCTTTCAACATTAGATCCTTTGCACCGGCGAATGTGCCGCTCCTTTAACGGGAATCTTCCAATTGCGCCAGCTTTTGTGCCCGCCGGTCGGTGCGGCGCTTTTCCAGCCAGCGCCGCAGCGCTACGGTTTTCAGTTCGGCCTTGGGGTCAAACATCATGATGGTGTTTCTAAAAGCCCATTCTGGTAGGCTGCCGCGGCAACCTTTTTCTGGCAGTAAAGAGCGCTCGGACCAGATGTGACGGCGCTTCTGTGGCTGAGCGGGCAATGGGATTTGGGCAGCCGCGGTGGCCAACTCGCCAATCAGAGCAATCAGGTTATGCTGTTCAAGAACCCGTTGCCGGGCTTCAGTGATCGCGGGCATTGCATTTTGCCAACGTCCGTTTTGGATGTCGCGGATCATGCGATCGGCTTCTTGCTCGGGTTGCGCCAGATCAAGATACTCAAAACTTTGACGTGGAAAATAGTCTTCGACGTTGTCACAACCGGCGTAGAACGGGAAAGCCCAGCATAGCCACGGGTCCACCAGTTTTTCGGTCCATGAATGCGGCCCGTCACCGTTTTCAATTGCCAAATGATAGCGGCAGGGCAGCATTGCGTCTGCTTTGTCATCAATGGATTGGAAACCACGTCCGTATATCTCCAGATGGTCCGGGATTTTTTCGATCAGCGTCTCAACAAACCGCATCCGTTTGCGGTGATAGTCAGTGTGAACCTTGGTCGAGGTCACAATCGAGATTTTGTTTGATTTCTTTGGTACTTCAAGCGCTGAAAACCAATCATGGTCACGCATTGGGGGTGCATCTTCTGAATTAGAAAAATTGATGCCAGCAAACCAGTACCAACAGGTACTGCGGTGCCATTTTTCCGTGCCCAGTGGCTTAGGCGTTGTTGTCAGCACAATTCCGAATTGATCAAGGAAGCGGCGACTATAGGGGTGAATGACGTCCGGTTCTGCAGCGACAAACACGGTGCGCCCTTTGGGTAAGGTTGTTTCCAACGAATAAGAGGCGCGGTTGAACACAATCAACACGTCAATGTCGTCGGGAATATCTAGCCCAAACGTCAACGTGACATCACCCACCACAGGTGTTTGGCCCGGTGACTGCTTGAGAAACATTCTCTCCGGCACATCGGTAAAGACATGGGTTTTAATAGGATTGTGCATGGGCGACCGTGTTTGGCTAACAATGCGCTATTTTACACAGGAACTTAAAATGGAAAACCTGAATAAATGATACCGCCAAAAAGAAAAGCGACAGGTTACCCCGCCGCTTTTCTGTGATGCTATATGTGTCTAGTTCAGCCTGCGATCAGACCCATGCTTTCCAGTTTCAGCAAAACCTGATGGGCACAGTTGTCAACTTCGAGGTTTTCTGTTTCCACTGACAGTTCCGGGTTCGATGGAACGTCGTAAGGATCGGAAATACCGGTGAATTCTTTGATCTTGCCCTCGCGGGCCAGCTTGTACAGTCCCTTGCGGTCGCGGCGTTCACATTCTTCGATAGAAGTCGCAACATGGACTTCGACAAAGGCGCCAAAGTCTTCGACGTCTTCGCGAACTGCCCGGCGGGTGGTGGCATAAGGCGCGATGGGTGCACAGATGGCAATGCCGCCGTTTTTGGTGATCTCGGACGCAACATAGCCGATGCGACGGATGTTCAGATCGCGGTGCTCTTTCGAGAAGCCCAGTTCCGAGCTGAGGTTCTTACGCACGATATCCCCGTCCAGCAGCGTCACCGGACGGCCACCCATTTCCATCAGCTTGACCATCAACGCGTTGGCGATGGTGGATTTGCCCGAGCCAGAGAAACCAGTGAAGAACACGGTAAAGCCCTGCTTGGAGCGTGGTGGCTTGGTGCGGCGCAGTTCTTTGACCACTTCAGGGAACGAGAACCACTCGGGGATCTCAAGACCTTCAGCCAGACGGCGGCGCAGCTCGGTGCCCGAGATGTTCAGGACGGTGACATTGTCACGATCTTCGATTTCATCATTGGGTTCGTACTGAGCGCGTTCCTGCACATAGACCATGTGCTTGAAGTCGACCATTTCACAGCCAATTTCGGACTGGAATTCGCGGTACAGATCCTGCGCATCATAGGGGCCGTAAAAATCTTCACCGGCTGAATTTTTGCCGGGTCCAGCGTGGTCGCGGCCAACGATAAAGTGGGTGCAACCGTGGTTGGCGCGGATCAACCCGTGCCAGACGGCTTCACGCGGGCCAGCCATACGCATGGCCAGGTTCAGCAGGCTCATGGTGGTGGTGGACGCCGGGTATTTGTCCAGAACCGCCTCGTAGCAGCGCACGCGGGTAAAGTGATCCACGTCACCCGGTTTGGTCATGCCAACAATGGGGTGGATCAGCAGGTTGGCCTGGGCCTCTTTGGCGGCGCGGAAGGTCAACTCCTGGTGGGCACGGTGCAGCGGGTTGCGGGTTTGGAACGCAACAATTTTGCGCCAGCCCAGTTTGCGGAAATAAGCACGCAACTCGTTTGGTGTGTCCCGGCGAGCGCGGAAATCATAATGCACTGGCTGTTGGATACCTGTGATCGGGCCACCGAGGTAAATCTTGCCAGCCTGGTTGTGCAGATAGTTGACGGCAGGGTGGGCATCGTCGTCAGCGCCAAAGACCTTCTCGGCCTCCAGGGCTTTGTTCGGCTCCCAGTTGTCAGTGACGGTCATAGTCGCCAGAATAACGCCTTCCTGATCTCGAAGAGCGATGTCTTCACCTGGCTCAAGCGAGGCGGCGAAGTCTTCCGAAACGTCCAGGGTGATGGGCATTGGCCAAAGCTGACCGTCTGCCAGACGCATGTTATTGACAACACCATTGTAGTCTTCCTCGGACAGGAAGCCTTTCAAAGGGTTGAAACCGCCATTCATCAGCAGTTCCAGGTCGCAGATCTGGCGTGGCGACAGGTCGTGGCTTTTAAGATTTCCCGCTTCAATCTTTAATTTCTGGGCAGAGTCGTAGGAAACATAAAGTTCTGGAACTGGCGCCAGATTACTAATCATTGTCATGTGAAATCTCTCATCACTTGCAAAAGAAGACGTCCTGCATAGGACTGGTTGGTTTTCTGGGGCGAAATACCCCGGAGGGGTTAGGGAAGTCTAGCGTATGCGCTGAAAAAGGACGAAATGTGCCGATTTGGCGTCAGGAGGGACTGTTTCCGGGCTGACTTGAAGCGGGAGGAAATATTTTCGCGGTTTCTATAGGTGTGAGGGCTGACTTGAAAGCGGGTCAGGCGAATCCGGATGCGGCGATAGCAGCATTTCCAGCACAGATGCATGCGGGACGGGGAGCGCGCTCACTGGTTGGTCTACGCCACGCAACTCAAAGACTTGGAATTTAGCCTCATGAGCCGCAAAACTGGCCATTTGCACCACACGCTCGGATATCAGAAGCTCAACGCCAAGTTCCTTGGTCTTGGCCTCAAGACGGCTGGCGGTGTTTACAGTGGCTCCAATAAGCGTGCGCGGCGCATTATCTGTGGTGCCGATTTCACCTAGCACGACCGTTCCGGTGTGCAGCCCCATTCCAATACGCACCGGGTCGTCCCCTTCGGATGCCAACAGCCTGTTAAACCGCGCCAGGGCTACGCCGATGTTGCCGACGGCCGTGATACCCGCTTGAGACGAGGCCTCGGGGCTGTCCATTTCGAACAGGGCCAGTAACCCGTCGCCCATATATTTATCTACTTTGCCGCCAACGCGGGTGATCTCGGGCACGATGGCGTCAAAGAACCGGTTCAGCAGGAACACAACATCATAGGGCAACAGATCGGCAGAGCGGGAGGTGAAACCACGGATATCCAAAAACAGCACCGCGATGGTCTTCTCTTCGCCTTGTGCGGAATGGACTTGGCGGCGTCCTTTGGGCCGGTAAACGCGTTTCACAGTAAGGGCTGAAGTCGGATAGATCTGGCAGGCCAGCCGGACGTTTCCCGGCGCTTTAACTGCCAACAAGGAACGCGCCTCGGTAGGGCTGGGGGCGGGCAGGCTGTCGCTTCCGTCGGTGATCGTTATCCGGCAGGTTGTGCAGCGCCCTTTACCACCGCAGAGCGATGTATGTGGTACCCCGTTGACTTGAGAAATCTCCAGCAGAGTCAAACCGCGCTCTACGGTTAATTCTGGGCCATCTTCATAACGGATTCGAACCGACTGCCGTTTTCGGACAAGCTGGCGCAAATAATAGGTGCTGATGGCTGCCCCTAATAGGCCGAAGAAGACCCAGAGGCTCACCTCGTACACTCTATAAAGATGGGCGAACTCGGTTAGGTCAGGCCAGTTGAAATCCTCTTGGATCGCCTCTGCATTGCCCGGAACGATATAGATCGCCCACATCCTGCGGCCCTCGGTGATCAGGCCTGCCAACGCCAATGTGGGCACCATGACAGCAAAGCCGATCAAATAGGGAACAAGAGGCCGCCACCAGGTGGTGATCCGCAGCCACATATGCAAGCCAATGCAGCCATGCACCCAGACCACCAGCAGCAGCAGATATTGGTGCCAGATTTCCGGAGAGTTCCACATCAACAAAATGACCGAAGACATTTTGTCCTCGACGTTGAAAACGCCATCAGCGTAGCTTGTAAAAACAACATGCTGGATCAACTGTAACGGGATCGCGAGGCCAAAGAACAGCTGAACGGCCTGAGCAACGGTCATGCGTAGGGTGCGGCGGCTGGCGACCTGCCAAAGGGCTAGACCTCCATGCACCAACAGCGCGGAAAACAGGATGATTTGACCGGGAGGATGGCCTGTGAATAGCTTGCGGACTTCTTGCACCTGGGCCATGAACTCGGGCGAAACAAGACCGGCCGCTATGTTCAGAAAGTGAAAAAAAGCAAAGATAAGCAGGAAAACCCCGCTTATGGTCCTGCTGCGCTGAACCAGATTACCCTGCCAGATTGCTTGCGCCAATGGGTCTATCTCTTCGGTTGGTCTGGATCAGGGTGCTGGATGCCACTGTTCAGGTCAAGACTAATCCCCAATACCTGCGCCAAAGTCCAAGTTGGAAGAGCGAGCTTTGTTGTTTCTGGTGTGTATGCTGACCGGAAAAATCTCCGGTCAGCATAGCAATCTTTCACGTCTCAATGTCACACGTGGTGTGGCGACATCAGTCGTCTTGTTCAGACAGGAACCGTTCGGCATCAAGCGCGGCCATGCAGCCCATACCGGCCGAGGTCACGGCTTGGCGATAGACGTGGTCGGTCAAATCACCAGCGGCAAACACGCCAGGAACGCTGGTTTCGGTTGTGCCCGGTTTGGTCACCACATACCCACCCGCGTGGGTGTCCAGAGAATCCTTGACCAATTCGCTGGCGGGGGCGTGGCCGATGGCAACAAAGACGCCTTTGCATGGGATCTCGGTCAGTTCGCCGGTTTGAACGTTTTCGGTAATGACGCCTTCGACGCCCAGTGGGCTTTCGGTGCCAACGACCTCTTTCAGGGTGTTGAACCACAGCGGTACGATCTTGTCGTTCTTCATCAGGCGGTCGATCAGGATTTTCTCGGCGCGCAATTCGTCGCGGCGGTGGATCAATGTGACCTTCGAGGCGAACTTGGTCAGGAACAGCGCCTCTTCGACGGCTGTGTTGCCGCCGCCGATGACGACGATTTCCTGGCCCCGGTAAAAGAACCCGTCACAGGTGGCGCAGGCTGAGACACCAAAGCCTTTGAATTTTTCTTCGCTGTCCAGCCCCAGCCATTTGGCCCGTGCACCGGTAGCCAGAATGACCGCATCAGCCGAATAGACCGTGCCGCTGTCCCCTTTGGCAGTGAAGGGACGTTTGGAGGTGTCCAGCTCGGTGATGATGTCGCCAATGATCTCGCAGCCCATCGCCTGTGCATGGTCCTGCATTTTGACCATAAGGTCGGGGCCCTGCACTTCGGTAAAGCCGGGATAGTTTTCTACGTCCGTGGTGGTGGTCAGCTGTCCGCCGGGCTCGATGCCCTGGACCAGGATTGGCTCTAGCATGGCGCGGCTGGCATAAACGCCTGCGGTGTATCCCGCAGGTCCCGAGCCAATGATCAGAACCTTGGTGTGGCGCGTGTCAGTCATCGATGTATCCCCAAATATGGTAGCAACGCGGTCAGCCCGCTGATTGGCATCTCATATAGCCGCCCTGCGGTATGTCTTAAACCCCCGGAAAGGGGTGGATTGGCCAAACTGGGGTGACAGTTGGGTGATGTCGTTGTTCGGCAAATATAATTGCGCTAACACGAAATATAATTGCGCGCTCTGGCCATGGTGATATAAGAAATGAAATTTTCACGGAGAGCTGAACATGGTCACAACACGCCTGGACCCGATTGATCGCAAGATACTTTCGGAGTTGCAAGCCGATGGGCGCATGACCAATGTAGAGCTGGCCAAACGTGTGGGCATTTCTGCGCCACCCTGTCTGCGTCGGGTGCGGACGTTAGAAGAGGCAGGCTATATCCGTGGCTACCATGCCGAGGTCAACGCCCGTGAACTGGGTTTCGAGGTGCAGGTCTTTGCCATGGTGGGGCTGGAAAGTCAGGCTGAGGTTGAGTTGAGCGCCTTTGAAGCGAAATGTCGCAGCTGGCCGCTGGTGCGTGAGTGCCACATGCTGAACGGCGAGGTGGACTTCATCTTGAAATGCGTCGCCCCAGATCTGAGCACGTTTCAAAGCTTTCTGACAGGCGGGCTACTGACCACACCAAATGTGGCCTCGGTCAAAACGTCGCTGGTGATCCGCGGCGCCAAAGATGAGCCCGGTGTACCATTTGAGGTGCTCGAAGAGCGTTTGGCCAAAGAGGCCTGATTCAGGCCACCGCTGCACCGTTTTAGACCCGTTATTCCAAAGTGATCTGAATGGGGCTATGCGCTGTACCCAGGCCGGCAGTATTGCGGCTTGCCATGCGTTCAAGGTTGACGATGGTCGACAGCATCAACCTGTCATGACTCCAGTCGCTGGGGCGTTGCATCAGCAGGGTGGAAATCATGACTGCGCCGACCAGCAGGCCAGACAGCAGCGCCCAGCTGATAGTATAGTCGGGCTGATCTTTTTTGGCCGTCACTGCCAGAATGCGCTGTTCCAGTGTGGCGCTGCGTCTGGTCTCGCGACGATCAACCAAGGCGACAGCTGGACTGCGGCGGCTAAAGAACACACGGTCCTTTGCTGCCATGGCGCAGGCGCGAATCAGGCATTCGCAATAGGCGCGGGCATCAAAGTGAGGTCGCGCCATCAGGGCCTGATCGCAGGCGTATTCGCGCAAAGTGCGGACTTCGCTGCGCCACAGAAAATAGGCCGGGTTCCAGAATAGCAGCGGACGCAGAGTTTCCAGCAGAAATTCGCACTCGATGTCGCGTTGGCGGAAATGTTGCAATTCATGGGCAATGGTCAGCCGCAGGTCACGCGTGTCGAGAAGCAATGCCGAGGGCAATACCACATAAAGCCGGAACAGACTGCGGGTGGAATAGGCGACGGTGGCGGTGTCGCTGATCAGCAGCTCCACAGGTCCGATCCTCTTCCATAAGAAGGCATCGCGCAGGCAGCTGCGCAGGCGCAGGACAGAGGTGATCACATGCAACGTGCAAAGTGCAGCGCCAAGGGAAAACAGCAGCACCAATGCGTGGGCCCAACCCGCCTGTTGCGTTATCAGGTTACGCACCAGATCTTCGCGTAGACCTATGATGGTTTCAAAATGGGTGGCGCTGAGGCTGACGTTTCCTTGTAGAAATTGTGACACCAGCATATCCGAGATGTTCGGTGGATGTGGAAAGACCCAGGTGGTGAACCCCAGCGCCAGCAGGGGCGCGGTCACCAGCAACACAGTCAGACGGTTGAGAAGCTTTAGCTGCGGCAAGAATGCCTTGCCCAATCCGTGGCGAGTCAATAGTCGTCGCAATCCCAGCCAGATAACTGCGCCAACCAGCAGCAACAGGTTCAGGTCGATATAAGCGTTTAACAGAGCCTCAGCTTGCATTGTCCCCCAGCCTTTCATTCAACAGTGCCCGCATTTCCACGAGCATTTCGTCGGTCACCTCTTCATCCTCGACCAGTCGCGCCACCAGCGCGGCAGGGGTATCGTTGAAGAGTTTGCTCGAAAGGTTTTTGAGAGTGGTTTTTTGATAGTCTGCCTTGGGCACTACGGGGCGATAGACCAATGAGCGATCTATGCGCTCGCTAGTCAGAAACCCTTTTTGCTCCATTATCTTGAGCACGGTTGCAACCGAGGTATAGGCCCGCTCCTGCAGCTTGTTCAGCTCGGCCGATAGGTCACGCACAGTGCCGCCACCAGTTGCCCAGACCACGGTCATGAATTCTAGTTCAACCTCGGTCAGAAGCGAGTTGTCCTGCTTTTTTCGCATGGGATCTGGTGTCCGGTCCGTTTTTTGTCGTTTCGCCATCTTAGGCAAAGGGCGCGTTTTTGAAAACTAATTTCTTAGATGATGCGGCAAACGCGGCGACTGTTACAAAATTGTGCGCTTCCGCGCGCTCTGTTCAGTGGGTTGCTTGGTGATATATCCTCACAGCTGCGGCGCCTTTTGGAAGGGATTGCAGGGGGGGCAGAGATGGCCCTGAGGGGTAGATCTGCCCTCAGAGCCGATATTTAGTGTTTGACGCGAAAAGCGCACCGCCGGGTTAGACTTTGCGAAAACAGAAAATCCCCCAGCCGATTGATAGGACCAGTGGTCCCCAAAGCGGCATTCCGATCAGGCCCAGCCAGGCCAAGAAGATATAGCTGGTGCCCAGCAGGGTGATGAACAAGCGGTCACCGCGAGTGGTCACAAGTCCCAGCACACCTTTGCGTTCGTCGCCGCCGGGCGTGCGGATTTCGAGGAGGATCAGCACGCCGATCGCAGAGAAGATACCGATAAAGACCAATGCTGTGGGCCAGGTCCAGGCCATCCATGAAAACATTATACCCTCCCCATCGCGAAACCCTTCGCGATATAGTTACGGACAAAATAGATCACGATCGCGCCCGGTATGATTGTCAAAGTGCCTGCGGCTGCCAACAGTCCCAGCTCGTAACCCGCACTGGATGCGGTTTTGGTCATGATGGCCGCAATAGGTTTGGCTGCGACTGCGGTCAGCGTTTTGGCCAGCAGCAGTTCCACCCAGGAGAACATGAAGCAGAAGAAGGCAGCAACGCCGACACCGGCTTTGATCGACGGGATAAAGATAGTCGCAAAGAACCGGGGGAAGGAATAGCCGTCCACATAGGCGGTCTCGTCCAGTTCTTTGGGCACACCGCCCATGAACCCTTCCAAGATCCACACTGACAGCGGGATGTTGAACAGGCAGTGCGCCAGCGCCACGGCCAGATAGGTATCGAACAGCTCAAACGCCGAGTAGAGCTGGAAGAAAGGCAGGGCAAACACCGCCGCCGGTGCCATGCGGTTGGTCAGCAGCCAAAAGAACAGCTGCTTGTCGCCCAGAAAGCGGTAGCGGCTGAAGGCATAGGCGGCTGGCAGCGCCACGGTGATCGAAATGACCGTGTTCAGCGTCACATAGGAAATCGAGTTGATATAACCCCAGTACCAGGTCGGATCGGTAAAGATCACCTTGTAGTTTTCCAGCGTGAAGGTCTGAGGAAATAGTGAGAACCCGCCCAGGATCTCGTTTGTGGTCTTAAAGCTCATAGCGACCAGCCAGTAGATCGGCAGCAGCAGGAACAGGATGTAAATGATTGGGACGATGGATCGTTTTTTCATCTCCACGGTCTCCTTTAGTTCAGGTCGTCTTTGGTCATCAGCGTGTAGAACAGCCAAGAAACCAAGAGAGTGATTGCAAAGTAGATCAGCGACATCGCAGCAGCCGGGCCGAGGTCAAACTGGCCAAGGGCGCGTTTCACCAGATCGATAGACAGCAGCGTGGTCGAGTTGCCGGGACCGCCACCGGTCAGCACAAAGGGCTCGGTGTAGATGTTGAAACTGTCCATGAACCGCAACAAGATGGCGATGGTTAGAACTGGTTTCATCTTAGGCAGCTGGATGAACCGGAACACGGACCAGTTGGAGGCTCCGTCGATTTTTGCAGCCTGATAATAGGCATCCGGGATCGAGACCAGACCGGCGTAGGCCAGTAGCACCACAAGTGAGGTCCAGTGCCAGACATCCATGGTGATGATGGTGATCCAGGCCGCAATTGGGTCCTGGGTCATGTCATAGTTGATGCCCAGCACGTTGTTCAGGAAGTAGCCCAGCAACCCGATGTCGGGCAGGGTGAAGATGTTCCACATTGCGCCAACAACGTTCCATGGGATCAGCATGGGCAGTGCCATGAGCACCAGACATACCGGCACCCAGATGCCTTGACGTGGCATCGCCAGAGCGATGGCAATGCCCAGTGGAATTTCGATTATCAGGATCAAGCCGGTGAACAAGAACTGTCGTCCCAGCGCCTTGTAGAACCGTTCTTCAGTCAGCAACTGCTGGAACCAGTCCAACCCCTGCCACAGGAACACGTTGTTACCGAATGTCTCCTGCACCGAATAGTTGACCACCGTCATCATCGGGATCAGTGCGTTAAAGGCGACCAGCACCAGCACGGGCAGCACAAAGAACCAGGCCTTCTGGTTTACGGTTTTCATGACAGTGCCTCTTGCGATTGGGTGGCAATCCAGCCGTCGACATACAGTCGCGTCTGGTTCTGTTGGAAATTTAGAAACACGGGGGCGCCTCTATCGGGTCCGGCACCTTCGATGATGGCGCTGATCTTGCTGCCGTTTGCGTCACATTCCACCACTGTGTGGCGGCCGACGTCCGAAACCTTGCTGACCGTGGCGGGCAAGCCGCTGGCTGCAAGTGTCACAAATTCGGGGCGAATGCCGATTTCCGTGCGGCCCTTGGGCTCGCCCAATATGGCACCTTCCAGCGCAATCAATTGGTCGGTGAAATAGGCCTGTCCATCAGTCAGAGTACAGGGCAGAACATTCATGCCAGGTGAGCCAATGAAGTGGCCGACAAAGGTATGGGCCGGGCGGTCAAACAGCTCAACCGGGGTGCCGATCTGAACAACTTCGCCGTCCTGCATCACCACCACCTGATCGGCAAAGGTCAGGGCCTCGGTCTGGTCGTGGGTGACATAGATCATCGTTGCTTTGATGCGCTGATGTAGTTCCTTCAGCTTGGATCGCAGCTTCCACTTCAGATGCGGGTCGATCACTGTGAGCGGCTCATCGAACATCACGACATTGACATCCTCGCGGACCAATCCACGTCCCATCGAGATCTTTTGCTTGTTGTCCGGACTTAGACCAGCGGCCTTGGTGTCCAGCATATCGGTGACTTCCAACATCTCGGCGATGGCCATGACGCGTTGCTTGACGGTGTCCTCGTCACGGCCACGGTTGCGCAGCGGGAAGGCGAGGTTATCGTAGACAGTCATGGTGTCGTAGATCACCGGGAACTGGAACACCTGCGCAATGTTGCGCTTGTCCGGGGCCAGTTTGGTGACGTCCTCTCCATCAAAAAGTATACTTCCCTCTGACGGGACCAGCAGACCGGAGATGATGTTCAACAGGGTGGATTTGCCGCAACCAGACGGGCCCAGCAGCGCATAGGCACCACCATCGTTCCAGTCGAGATCGATTTCCTTGAGAGCATAGTCCGAGGGTTCGGATGGGTTCGGGTAATAGCTGTGACGCAGCCTTGAGAGTGTAATTTTAGCCATTGTTGCGCCTCACGCCACGCGGGAGCCATCGGGTGCAAAAACGTAGCACGCGGATGGGTCCATATAGAAATCATGGGTTTCGCCCACAAGGTAGGGGTGAACACCAGCTGCCAGAGAAACCCAGCTGCCACTGCCCATATCGAAATGGGCGCTGCTTTCTGAGCCGGACAGCTCGGTCACCTGGACCTGACCGGACAGGCGCACTGTGTTTTTATCAGTTACCATCGGCAGCACGTGATGGGGGCGAATGGCGATGGTGTATTTGCCATCCACAAGCCCTGCAGCGTCGCCGGGCATGGCCCAGGATACACCGGAACCCAAGGTGGCGTTGCTGCCTTGCTTGGTAATTTCAGCTGTGTTGATTGGCGGATCCGAGAAAACAGCAGCAGCGGAAACATTGGCCGGGTTGCGGTAGATGTCGGCGGTGACGCCAAATTGGGTCACATGGCCGTCTTCCATCAGTGCGGTCTGACCGCCCAGCAACAGGGCTTCTTCGGGTTCCGAAGTGGCATAGACCACCACCGCACCGCGACCGGCAAACAATTCGGGCAGTTGGTCACGCAGTTCTTCGCGCAGTTTGTAGTCAAGGTTGGCCAGCGGTTCGTCCAAGAACACGGCCTTGCTTTCCTTGGCAATGGCGCGGGCCAATGCGGTACGCTGCTGCTGGCCACCGGACAGTTCATGCGGCATCCGCTTTAACATTGGGCGCAGCTGCAAAATATCTGCCGCCTCTTCGACGCGACCTTGAATTTCAGATTTGGCCATACCCGCGACTTTCAGCGGCGAGGCGATGTTTTCGTATACCGTCATGTGCGGGTAGTTGATGAAAAACTGGTGCACCAGGCTGATATTGCGTTTCTGGGTGTTGAGCTTGGATACGTTCTGACCATCCATCCAGATCTCGCCACTGGCTAGGGGGTCAAGCCCAGCCATCAGTTTGATCAGAGAGGTTTTTCCAGATCCGGTTGCGCCCAACAGGACATTGAAGTGACCAGGTTGCAGGATCAGGGAGGTCTCCTTGACATGCAAATTGGCGCCGACGCGCTTGGTCACAGATTTTAATTCGAGAGCCATCTTGGTGGGGCTTTCCGGCAGGTGGCCAGTTGCACGCGATGTTGCGCATTCTTTGGGATAATGTGCCCCAGAGACCGGAAGGGATCTCTGGGGCGAATGGGCTGAACACTTGCTGGGGTCAGCCCATCAGGAAGGACCTGTTACTCAGTGGCCCAGCGGGCAACCAGATCGTCATAGTTGACGGTCTGACCTGCAGGTTTCTCGTTGTCCAACATTGGCTTGGCGCCACCATTGGCCATCCACCAGTCCGCGTCTTTTTCTTCGTTCAGACGTGGGCCACATCCGCCGTAGACATTGGCAGCCTCATCGGCGCGCTGCATGCGGCCCATGGTGATGTCCATTTCTTCGGCCAGACGATCCATGGCTTCCTGTGGTGTGAACGCACCCGAGTTGACGTCACCAATCTGCTGCCACCAGATCTGGGCCAGCTTTGGATAGTCAGGCACGTTGATGCCAGTCGGCGACCAGGCAACACGATCAGGCGAACGGTAGAATTCTACCAGACCACCCAGTTTGCCAGCCCGCTCCGAGAAGCTCTCGTGGTTGATCGAGCTGTCGCGGATGAAGGTCAGACCAACGTGGCTTTTCTTGACGTCCACAGTCTTGGAGACCACAAACTGCGAGTAGAGCCATGCTGCCTTGGCACGATCCAGAGGAGTAGACTTGAGGATCGTCCAGGAGCCAACGTCCTGATAACCAACCTTTTGGCCTTCTTCCCAGTATGGGCCGTGTGGGCTAGGTGCCATCCGCCACAGTGGCGTGCCTTCGGCATCAACAGTGTTGTTGCCTTCGGACTGTGGTTTCACCATGTCGGCGGTGAATGCTGTGTACCAGAAGATCTGCTGAGCAACATTGCCTTGCGACAGGGCTGGCAGTGACTGATAGAAGTCAAAGCTCGCAGCACCTGGAGGGGCATAGGCCCGCAGCCATTCGTCCCATTTGCGGATCGCATAAACCGCAGCTGGACCGTTTGCAGCCCCACCACGAGTGACACTTGCGCCCGATGGGTTACAGGAACCGGCTTCCATGCGGATGCCCCATTCGTCGATTGGCACACCGTTAGGCTCACCTTTCGAACCAGCACCGGCCATCGACAGCCAGGCATCAGTCATACGCCAGCCAAGGTCAGGCGCGCGCTTACCATAGTCCATGTGACCATAGATGGCGGTACCGTCGATTTCCTTGACGTCCTTGCTGAAGAACTCGGCGATGTCTTCATAGGCAGACCAGTTGACCGGAACACCCAGATCATAGCCATACTTGGCTTTGAAGGCTTCCTGCAGGTCGGCTCGGTCGAACCAGTCCTTGCGGAACCAGTACAGGTTGGCAAACTGCTGATCGGGCAGCTGGTACAGGTCGCCATCCGGGCCAGTGGTGAACTGGGTGCCCATGAAGTCTTCCAGATCCAGACCCGGGTTGGTCACGTCAGCGCCTTCGCCTGCCATAAAGTCGGTCAGGTTGTAGGCCAGTTGCAGACGCGAGTGGGTGCCGATCAGATCCGAGTCATTGACGTAAGCGTCATAGAGGTTCCGCTGCGTTTGCATTTGGGTCTGAACCGCCTGCACAACTTCGCCTTCACCCAAGATCTGGTGGTTGACCTTGATGCCGGTGATTTCTTCAAAGGCCTTGGTCAGAACTTCGGACTCGTATCCATGTGTCGGAATACCCTCGGACAGCACGTTGATTTCCATGCCGGCAAAAGGCTGTGCAGCCTGAATGAACCACTGCATTTCTGCCAGCTGTTCGTCCTTGGTCAAAACTGAGGGTTGGAATTCCTCGTTAATCCATTTGTTGGCAGCGGCCTCATCGGCATGCCCTATTGATCCCGCAACTACAGCAGACGCTGCAACAGCGGAGAGAAGATACTTGCGCATCTTGTCGCCTCCCTTAAGTATAATATGTCAGAAGTGCTCTGCGGCACCTGACTGGCCCATAGATTTCCTTTGATCTTCGTTTTTGTCAAACTAATTTTTTAGTTTCTAATAACATATTGTTTTTTATTGATATTTTTCGAAGGTGATCGAAGGTTAAAACAACTCTCGTTGCCGTGAACCGCCGGATTCTCTGATGTGACGCTAGGGTGGCGGCTCTTAAAATAACGGTCGCTGCGCTGTGGAATTCGGTCTATGCAGTGGCCATGATGACAGAGACAGAATTTGATATCTTCCTCGTTGCAGCTCCGGGAACGGAGGTGGCACTACGGGATGAAGCCCGCGAAAAGGGCTTTGGATCACCCTCGGTCCAACCCGGAGGCGTCACCATTTCAGGCACCTGGCCGGACGTCTGGCGCGCCAATCTGCAGCTGCGTGGGGCGGCACGTGTGTTGGCGCGCATTGGCGAAATACGCGCCTTTCATTTGGCCCAACTGGACAAACGTGCCCGTAAATTCCCCTGGGGCGATGTGCTGCGCCCGGATGTGCCGGTCAAGGTCGAAGTAGTCACCAACAAGAAGTCCAAGATCTATCACGCAGGGGCTGCCATCCAACGGTTTGAAAAAGCCATCAGCGAGGAACTTGGCGCGCCGATTTCAGCCGAGGCAGATGTGCGCATCAAGGTGCGTATTGATGATAACCTTTGTATCATCAGCGTTGATACCTCAGGCGAGGCGCTGCACAAACGGAACCACAAACCCGCCGTAGGCAAGGCGCCAATGCGCGAAAACCTGGCGGCGATGTTTCTTAGCCAATGTGGCTATGATGGCAGCGAGCCGGTGGTGGATCCGATGTGTGGTTCTGGCACTTTTGTGATCGAGGCGGCAGAGATTGCAATGGGTCTGATCCCGGGCCGCAGCCGCAGCTTCGCCTTTGAGCAACTGGCCAATTTTGACGAGGCAGCCTGGCAGAAGATGCGTGGAGCTGGGCAGGGGACAGCGACCGAGTTGCGGTTCTACGGATCTGACCGCAATGCAGGTGTCGTTGATGCGGCCATTTCCAACGCCGGGCGCGCCGGTGTCGACGGGTGCACGGTCTTCACCCATCAGGCGGTCAGCGATCTGACGCCACCAGATGGCCCCCCGGGACTGGTGATTGTTAACCCACCTTATGGGGCGCGAATTGGCAACAAGAAGCTGCTCTATGCGCTGTACGGTGCGCTGGGCAAAACCCTGAGCGCTCGTTTTTCCGGCTGGCGGGTGGGTATTGTGACCAGCGAGGCTGGGCTGGCCAATGCAACCGCGCTGCCGTTCCTGCCCACAGGGGCCGCAGTGGCGCATGGCGGTATCAAAATCCGCCTGTTTCAAACGGCGCCGCTTCGTTGAGGATCTGGCGTCGTGCTAGTCTCAACCAGAAAAACTTGGAGGGACGCGGCGGATGCCGGCTAGCCGTTGCAGATAGGGTGGAGGGGCACCTCCCCAGTTGCCCCCCCGGGTGACGATGGTCTACCAATGGGCAAACGAACCGTCGTCTGTGTTATCCGAGATCTTCCGGATAAATTTTATTCTATTTTCGCGAGCGCAACACCGGAGCAATTCCAGCACTGGATGACTGTCCATTCAAGCCCGAGGTCCCTTGGGTAAGATCGCAGGTGGTCTTGGTGTCCGGCACGTTCTGTTTTGCGAGAAAACTGTCGTACCAATGGTGAAATCCGCGCCCTTCTACACCACCGTTATGATATGAATTTGCGCAGCATGCACTGGCTCCGAGGCACTCACGGCCGAGCGGATCGCCCTCAAATTCCGTGCGGAACCCATGTCTTCCCCAGTGTCCCCAGATCATTGTTTTGCCCCCCCCCGGGTCTCAACCAATCTGCCTGATATTAGCAAGTTGTCGCAGATGTCCCTGCAATAATCACCAGATCTTCAGCTCGCAGGCACCCTAGGCGGCCAGAAGCCGGGCTGACAAACTTTTAACTTCATTTGAGGTGAATTGAGATTAATTTCGGAAATTGTGGAGACAATGTCCTGCTCAGAGCGGGATTGTTTCCAAATAGTGTTGAAATGTGATGTTGTGTACTGGCAGGTGGGACCGAATTTTTTTTCTGCGGTTGATAACAATGCCGCAATTCAGCCCCAAAAAATGCTGATATTATAGGACAGTGCAGGGTTGTATTGGGCGCTCGCCCGGCTGAATGACCAGGGACGGCGAATAAAGGGTATTTTCGTGGTGAAAGACAGCAACCAAAGCCGTATCAGCCGCATTGTGGACACAGCCGAGCAGCATTTTGGACAACGCATCGCGCGAGTGACGACACCGGGCGGTGAGCGACGATCTTCAGTCCGTTTGCATTTTGAGGGCAAAGACGTGATTGCGACTCTGCGATCCGATTTTCGCCGCACCCACCTCGAGGCTTTTACACTGGACCGTTTGGCCCCGTTCACAGGTAATATTCCCAGGGTTTTGGGCGTGGTGGGTGACATCCTGTTCCAGTCCGATGTTGGCCGCCGCCGCCTGAATCAGGAAATCGTGCTCCACGGAAGCGGCAAGCAACTGGACTTGGCTGCTGATGCGGTGGCGGGCATATTCCGGTATCAATCCGCAGCGCGTCAAACGGATCTGAGTGATGTTCTGCCGCATCTGGGGGCCAACAAAGATTGGGTGGCCGATATCGTCAACTCGGTGGATGCATTGCAGCCTTATTCCAGTGGTATTTGCAGCACATTTGATCGCGATGCGGTGGCGTTGGCCGTGTCCTGCCCTGGATGTCAGTTCGTCAAATGGGATTGCCGGTCGGGCAACGCCGCGGTTGGCGCAGGGGGGCACCTAAGTTGGTTTGACTTTGAATATTGCGGGCTGCGTCATGGTGCTGAGGATTTTGCTTGGCTGATTGGTGACGAAGCCTGGCCAATCGTGCCGGATCTGATGGTTGACGTGATGATTGATGCCTTTGACCCGGGCTGTGGTTACAAGATTGCCGATTACTTGGAATACTTGTCGGTCTACCTGGCCCTTCATTGTGTGCAACGTTTCAAGCTGATCCTCAAAGAGGCTCAAAAATGTGGCTGGCTTTCGAAAGAGAATATCCGTCAATATGATGACGCGGGGGTTCACCCTGCGTTTGCGGTACAAATCTGCAAGGTAGGGCAGTATTTCTCGGCGCAATCCAGCCTGACCGCCGCCCTGACCCGAAATTTTGAAGACGCCGCAATAACATTTGAACGCATCATGCAGGATTGGGTTTCGATGAAGTAATCCGATCCGTGGTGCCCTTTTGGCCGCTGATAGCTTGGATGGGAGAAACGCGCGCGGGGCAGTTACGACTTGTCGATGAATATTTGGGGTGATCTGAACAATGGAAGAATGGAAGAATGGAAGAAAAGGGGCCCCAAAGAACGAGTTACCCCGGAGATACAGTCCACAGCCCAAATACTCCCGCGCCCGCGCGGAGCATCTGCTAACGCAGATCCACCTTGCGGTCTTGGGCCTGGCGCCGCGCAAGCGCGGCGCCAGGCCCAACGGGAGCCGAACGTCCTTGGATGTTTGGCGACGGGCGGGAGATGTCGGGGAGATAGTCCGCCGCGCATTGCTCAGAATTGAACCACCGGGTCAAAATCAGTGATTGGAAAACGTTGGGAATTGTCTGGTCCACTGTTTGCCGCATAAATTTCAACGGCGTTGTATGACTGTGAAACCCGCCAGGCGCCCCCTCGTGGCAATAGTTTCTGCCATCACGAGAAACTGCCCTAGGTTACTCCCTAGTTAATGTGTCGAACCAGTTCCTCATTCGTGGGAGTGGTGCCTGTTTAGTGGAGCTGGCGTGCTCGCTCCATGTCCTAGAAGGCGACTGGAAATACACGTCAGGGGCGATATGAGTTGTATAGACGAGGTGTAACGATGGCAGGTGGCGACCAACAGCATACCGCAGTGTTTGCCAAGATGGTGGCTCGTAGTCTGATTGAACAAGGATATGATCAGCACACTGTATTTCGTGGAACGGCGTTTGACGACACATTGATGCAACTAGAGTCCCCGATTGCAACTGCCCAGGATGTCATGAGCTTCTTTGAGCAGGGAGCCTTGTTGACCAACGATGACCTATTTGGATTTCAGCTTGCGCAGGGCCAAGACAGCCGCAGGGTGGGACTGGTGTGTTATGTGGGGCTGGCAGCTCCAAATGTGGCTGCGTTCCTTGCTAATTATGCCCGTTATTCCCGGATCTACAGCGATGTTCTGGAGTTGGACTTTTCCCACTTGCCGGACAATGGGGTAGTGGGGTGGCAATTCAGTATCTCCCCCGGCGTAGAACGGCGCCAATACGTTGAATATACCAGCACAATTTTTCTGAATACTCTGCGCCATTTCTCTGGGTCTGACATCGTTCCGGTGCAAGTCAGTTTTGAGCACCTCAGGCGCCAAAATGTGGACAAACTGGAAGCTTACTATGGCTGCAAGATTTCCTTTGGGGCCGTTCGAAACAGCTTTGAATTCAGGGCTGAAGACCTTGCACTGCCACTGATTTCCTCTGACCATCAATTGCTTAAGGTCTTACAAAACTATGGGGATCAGGTCCTGGCGGAAAAAAGCCGTGAGTTGCCTGGGCTGGTATTTGAGGTTGAGCGCGTCATTGCCGATCTGTTGGCCCGTGGGGCGGCAACTCTGGATAATGTCGCAATCGAAATGGGGATGAGCCCTCGGACCCTGTCTCGCAAGCTGGCTGCCGAAGGAACCAGCTTTTTTCGAGTCCTGGAAGACCTGCGTAAATCCCTGTCCAAAAGCTATCTGCGTGACAGTGATCTTGTCCTTGCGGAAATTGCCTTTTTACTTGGGTATTCCGGACTGAGCAGTTTCAATGAGGCCTTTAAGCGTTGGACTGGCTCTAGCCCAGGGCAATATCGCACGGTTTAAGAGCGACGACTTGGCCATGTATTGCTCTCAAGAGACGGGTCAGTCGCCGATGCCAAGTATTGGAAGATACGGTGTTGAACACTGGCCATACCTTATCCCCAATGTTAACGATATTCAGTCGGACCTTGATTTTTTGCCATCAAATGAGTCTCTTTTCGCAAAGTAAGTTTGAATGACGACCTGATCTGCCAACTGATAATCGTATTGACCTGTCTGGCAGCTAAATTATAGGCGATGTGAAATTGCTGATTTGTCATCCGACCTGAAAGGCGCCAGTGCTTTGGAATTTGCGGGTCTGCTGAACACCTTATGCCAGATTTGGCGTTTGAGGATCACCATACGGCTGATGTTAAAAGGAGACCCTTACATATGGCTGGCTCAGCCGAACAGCATTTAGCTATTTTCGCCAGTATGCTGGCGAATCGACTGATAGAGCGCGGCTTTGCTGCGGAGGATATCTTTCGTGGGACCAACTTCGACTCGACGCTACTGACGGAAACCGTACCGATGTGTGCTTTGTCCGATAGTGTACAGTTTTTCGAACGGGCTGCCCTGCTGACCAAGAATCAAAACCTCGGTTTCCAGTTTGGCAAGGATCAGGATATTCGGCGCGTTGGGCTTATTTGCTATGTTGGCCTGGCTGCCCCAACTGTTGGCGGGTTTCTGGCAAATTTTGCACGTTATTCACGGGTCGCCAGCCCTGCGCTGGAAATTGACAAGTCCCAGTTGTTGGATGCCGGGATGATTGACTGGGAATATGCGATTTCTCCCAGTCTGAAACGCCGCCAGTATGTTGAATTTTCGGCTGCAAGCCTTTTGCACACGATACGTCAGTTTACGGTGGATCGGGTGTCACCAAGGATGGTCCGGTTCCAGCACAACAGGCGCAACCAAATTGCCGAAATTGAGGATCATTTTGGCTGTAAAATTGAGTTCGGAGCCGCGAGTAACGGTTTTACATTTGCTCTGGAGGACTTGGAGCGTCCTTTGACCTCGGCTGATGAGCAGCTGTTGTCTGTTTTGCAGGGGTATGGCGACAAGATCCTGGCCGATATGGCGCGTCAGAATCCAGGTCTGGTGGTCGAAGTCGAACGCGCAATCGCTGAGCAGCTTGGGGCCGGATCAGTGACGCTGGAAACCGTTGCCAGCGGATTAGGCTTAAGCCCGCGCACGCTGTCGCGAAAGCTGGCCGCCGAGGGCACCAGTTTTTTTCAATTGCTAGAGGGTCTGCGCATTTCTCTCTCGAAAAGTTATCTGCGTGACAGCAATCTAATGTTGGCTGAAATTGCATTCTTACTGGGATATTCGGGGTTGGGTAGTTTCAATGATGCGTTCAAGCGCTGGACCGGCCACAGTCCCGGGCAATTTCGCGCAGAATAATCACGCCATTTCTGGTGTCGCGGTCAGAGATACAGGCCGTGGCGATATTGCGATCTGTCGGCTATTGTCTTACTGCGACCAGCGCATTCCAACGTGGATTATCGTCGTCAAGTGTCCTCAACATGCCCCAGCTGCCCCATTTGGCAGGGGTAGACACATCAACATATGCAGTGAACATCTGCCCCCCCAAAGCCTGCCAGCCGGCCAATAGCTCGGCGTAGAGTGCGCCCATTTCCGGGGTGTAGTTAAGGTGGGTGAAGAACCCGGTCAGAGCCTTGTCATCCACCATAGGGCCGATGCCGACCACATGGCTGCCGCCTTCATACATGATCAGGTCCAATCCGTGCTCGGCGGCAATGTCGGCATGATAGGGCAGCACCCGTCCGAGTAAATCCACTACAGTGTCGACAGGGTCACCCGAAATCAGTCCATCCCGCAGCTCCAGTCCTGCCTGTACACTGGCAACATCATAACGATGGGTCGTGATGAAATTGCGCTTTGCATCGCCTTTCAGGCCCTTGCGACGGGCCTCTTCAACGGCCCGCTCTGTACTGTCGGCGATCCAGGCCCGTACCACGTCAGCCCGCTCTTTATATCCTAAAATACCGCCAAAATAGCCGGTTACTGCATAGGCGTCGAAGGATCTGGCGGGGGCCGAGCGGTCGGGATGTTCAGCCACCCAAAGCGGCGCTTGCAGGATTTGTTGTTCCAGCCCCAGCCAGCCAGTTTGCGTGGCCAGGATGCGCACCAACTGCTCTGGCGCACGATCCCCGAAGACTGCACTCCAGATCTGCGCCATCTCGGCGGCGCGGCCGCCATAAAATTGCATCCACAGATCATCACTTCCCCAGCGCGCGACAGCCTGATCCTTGGCCCATTGCGCCTGTGGGAATTGCCCGTTCCAGACTTCGTTCGAATATTCGACATAAACCTTTTGCTCATCACTCAGCCGACTGGCTGCCAATTGGGCAAAATTCTGGAAATAGCCGTCATTGCCGGCATGGGGCATGGTAAACCAGGGATCGGCGCCCAATTGGGATGCCAGCGCCAGCATGACCTCGGCAGGGACACCATTACGCCCCCAGGTGTAATCACTCATCTGCGGGCGATTCTCCCACCCGACGTGAGTAGAGTTGTTGGTGACCATCCAGTCCATGAACCGCAACGCGGAAAACCCCTGCAGCCGCGCCAGCCACTGCGGGTTAAACAGGGCTCCCACGGCATGGGCGTCCAGGTGCTCTTGTTTGACAACACTAATGTTGCGCACATAGTTATTGGAACGGGCACGGTCGGTGCGTTGGATACGGATTTCAACAGGGCCAGGGCCGGGGGTATAGTCAAACCAGACCTGCTGATCGCCGTAGCGCACGTTTCGGCCGCGCCCCGAGACCTCGACAATGCCGTCGCCGTCAAACCGCAGCAGGTAACGACCGGCCAGCGACAGGGCTGTTTCCGGCAGATCAGTCAGGATTACGGTCCCAACCGAGCCCAATTCGGGTGGAATAGCGGTGGGCCAGCCGTCCGGGTCAAGATAGCCCGCCTCTGCCAGTTCATCATGCCCGACGCCTCCCCATTGTCCTGCGATATGGCCGACCCAGGGGCGGGCAGTTTTGAAATGGTCCAGAAACGGCGCCTGCGGGCTCCAGTCGGCAATCGCAGCGAGATTGATGGCGACCGGTTGGCGCATAACAGTCGGGGCGCCCTGTGGTTGGGCTGAAACCGCACGGTTGAGCCGGGCCAGGGTGGGCTCCTCGGGAAGAGGAGCGGGGTCGGGGGGCAGGGCGGTGCGGCTTTCTGACCCCTGAGCTGCCTCCCATGCGATCTTTTGCAAGCGCAGGGCCAGCTTGGGAGACGGTGCGGTGTAGCGCGCTCCATAGCGGTTGGTCAGCTGGTGGGGTAAGCCAACCGGTGTGTCCCCGGTCAGCACGCCATATTGCAGCAGGGCCAAATAATAGAACCCAATGTCATTGGGGTGGATGTCATCGGTAAAAACGTCCTGAATGCGAGTTATCCCCGGCACCGTGCCCGCCTGAATGGCATCATCCAACCGTGCCATCGCCTGTCCCGCTGGCAGCAACTGTATCTGGCCGCCCGTTTTGGCGTTAGCCCGGTCAACCACGCCTTGCCAGCGCGGCAAGTCTTGCTCCAGCCGGTCCCGCCAGGGCGTGGCCATGCCGTCGTCAAACTCGACCAGCTCACCACTGCCGCTGCGCAAGCTATGCCAGGTTTCCTGCAGGTAGAACTGCACATCCGGATTGGCGGCAGCTGACAGCTCATAGAACTGGGCAACCGCGTCCGAGGTGCCGCTCCATTTCAGGTGGTTGGCTAGCGGTATCGCCTCGGTCACGATCACCGCGTCCGCAGGGTGGCGCAGCCGCGCCCGCGCGTTGATGCCCTCGGCCTTGTCGGCGTGCTCCCAATTGTACTGCAGCGGAGCGCCATTGAGGATTTGCGCCTCGACGGTCACCGGGTTTTCACTGCGCGCCTGCAGCAGCTGGTCCAGCATGCGCGGGTTGTCCGGACCAAACAGGCTGTGCCCGATCATGATAACCGAGCCGACAATCGTGCTCCAACTCATCCCGGCGTCTCCTTAGGTGCGCAGTTCGGCCATGGTTACGATCACCCCGGCGCCAATGGCAAACCGCCCGCTAATTATGTCGTTTTTGGCGAAGGGCAATTGATCAGCAGTAAAGCGGGCCTGAAAGCAAGCATGTGCCAGATCTAGCTCCAAATTCATGCCATCAAAGCCAAAAAAACGCTGGCTGACAGTGTACTGGCATTTGTAAGCCGCCTCTTTTGCAGAAAAAATAACTTTGGCCAACTGGCCCGGATTGGCCTGACGTTTTAGCCAGTCCTGCTCAAGGTCGGAGCAGATCGCAGGAAGCAACTTATCTTCCAGTGGCGTGTCTTCTTCGACGTCAATACCAAGCGCCAGGACATCGCTATTGCGGGCGACAACGGCCATGGCGCAACTTAAGGTATGGGTGATTGATCCGGTCAGCCCCACGGGCCAGATGGGCGCACGGTTCTTACCAACCAGAATTGGCTGTGGCGGCCACCCCAGATCCGCCATCGCGCTACGGGCCGCAGCACGGCCAGCGGCAAACTCGCGCTGCCGCTTGTCCACTGCGTTTGGCGACAGACAGGCCAATTCATCCGCAAAAGGGGCAGCCATCGTGCCCAGTGGATCCGTCACTGCCAGTGCCACATCCGATTGAAATAATGGGCGGGCCAAGGCCAGCCGGTCATCGGTTATAGTCGCCTTGGTATTATTCATCCGGCCCTTGCTTAGCGGTTCGTCCGCATCGCGCGGCGTTATGATCTGATGGTGGCCAGATACAGATGGCCCCTCTGACGGTCATCGGCCATCGCACCACTCTGGGTCAACCCCTACAGATGCGCCGTTGGGGCAGATCACGTATCAAATCGGCGCAAGGGAGGTGACCGTTGACAGTATTCTCACGCTTTTCGGGCTGGACAGAGCTGCATTTATGGCAACCACACTCACCCGATGTTGACTACTGGCGCTAAATTGGGCAATTGGCATGTGAGCGCAAACATAGATCCCCTGAGCATTTGCAATTGGGCGTGATTTGCCGCACCATTTCCTTGTGGATAGAACGAATAAGGGCTCAGCTGGATGAACACGGATGTCACGGTACTGGTCGGCGATGTTGGCGGCAGCAATACACGGTTGGCATTGGCGGGCCCGGAAATCGGCGTTACCGCGTTGAAAAGTTTTGATAACGACAGCTTCACCAGCCTTGAGGATGTGCTGACCGCCTATCGCGCCCAGCCCGATCTGCCCGAGTTTCAGGGCGCGTGCATTGCCGTTGCCGGACCTGTTTACGGGGATGAGTATCGTTTGACCAACCGGGCATGGCACGGCGATGCAAACGGCTTGGCAGCGCGGCTGCAGTTACCGGACGGCGCGCGGATGGATCTTATCAATGATCTGGCCGCCTTAGGTCATGCATTGCCGGTCTTAAGCCCCGGTCAACTGTCGTCGCTGCGCGCGGGAACGCAATTGGGTGATCAGTCGCTGGTGGTGGGACTGGGCACTGGGTTCAACGTGTCCCTGGTTGCCGGCACACATACAGCCGGCGCAGAGATGGGGCACGCAGATCTGCCGGCCTCGGTCTACAGAAAGCTACAGACGGCATTGGGGCGCGATCCGAAGGGGTTTAACACCAACGAGGATCTGTTCTCCGGGCATGGGCTTGTGCGGTTTCATCAGGCAATGAGCGGTGTCGCGATTGCTGGCGGAGCGCAATTGATGCAAGAGTACCAAGCCGACTCAGACAGTGCAGCTGCCCATACAGTAGAAACCTGGGCAGAATTGCTGGGGTTGTTTGCGTATAATCTGGTTCCGACCTACATGCCCGGCCAAGGCCTGTTTTTTGCCGGTAGCGTGTCGCGTGCGCTGCTCGGCTCGTCCGCGCAAATGCAGTTCCTTGAGGGGTTTTCTCAGGGGGATGGTTTGCTGCAAGAGCAGTGCCAACAGATCCCGCTGTGGGTTATCACTGACGACGCCGCCGGGGTCAGCGGCTCTGCGCGGGTGGCGCTAGAGGCGGTGTCCGGCGTTAATAATCCTTCTTGAAAAACAACCCAACACCGGTGTCGCCATCGCTTTCGACAGTGCCGGTGACCGTCACACTTTTTGTGAGGTCCAGGTTGATGTTCAATTCGCTCTCGCCTTGGGTGTTGACGTTAAAGTCGGTGTAGACGTTGTCGGCGACATAGCCGCCAAGGCCCAGACCATTCAGGCTTAGGGCGGCCTCATCGGCCCCGGTTTCATCGCGCAATGCGCCTTCGGTTCCGCCGCCACGGCCGCTGAGTTCTCGCAGCGAACCGGCCATGCGCGCCAGTGCAAGGGGGGATAGATCCTGGATGTTGTCGCCAAACAACAGCAGGGCCAAAGCCTCTTCGCTGGGGCGGGCAGGGTCCGAGTAGACCTTGATCACCGGCGCATCTATCAAGCCTGAGATTTCCATCGTGGCCGATCCTTCGGACGTGCTGGCAGTGGATTTGAAGTCAAGATAAGGCACCAGATTGCCCTGCAGGGTGACCCGGCCTTCGTCCAGTTCCAACTGGCGTCCCAACAGGTTGAAATTGCCGCGGATCAGGCCGATTTGCCCGGAAGGGGCCAGATTGGCGGTGCTGCCGCGGACATGGATCTGACCGCCCAATTCAGCCTGCAATCCACGTCCGCGCGCAAAAATACGGTCAGGGGCGTTGATCATGATATCCAGTGCAATGTCGGGGCCACTGCCGGGTTTGGCCTGATCAATCAACCCGGCGCGGGCTCGGGTCTGGCGTGAGGTGCTGGGCTCGTTCAGGTGGCGGATTGGCGGGATTGGCGCCGAAGTTACCGAGCCACCGGCGGCGGCCAGATTGATGTTGGTTTCACCGATATTGATGTGCCCGGCCAACCGTCCGTTGCCCGCCAGCGGGCCACTATAGCCAAGCGCGCCGTTCAGCACGGTTTCATACATCAGGTTGTCAGTTAGAACCACGCTGTCCAAAGCCACCTGAATGTTGCCATCAAACGGTGCAGCCAGCGATAGCGGGCCAGATATACGGACGGCACCACCTTCACGTGGCCGTGCCGAGACTTGAATCCTGGCGCTTGATTGCGCAACCGAAATGGTGGCCGTGATCGCCTCGATCTGTTGCTTGGCACCTGGAATTGCCAATGTCGTGCCAGTGGTTGAAATTGTGCCGATAAGCGATTCCAGTGCGGGCGGGCCAATCAGGGACATATCGAACTTTGCCACCCCACGCACCGAGTTGGGCGTGATGAACAGGTTGGCGGCATCCAGGCGCAACTGGCCTGTGGCACGCATGTCTGCAGTGGATTTGGCCTCGTCCCAACTGCCGGTGACGGAGGTGTCGATACCTGCGGGGCCGGTCACATTGCTGTCGACCTGCCAGATGCCAGAGCGGCGGCTGGCTTTGCCCTGTGCAGATAGTTTGCCGGCCAGTTCCGGCAAAAACCGCTGCAGATCCTCAAGTGCGGCCTCAAAAACCATATCCGCTGCGCCGCTGCTATCAATAGTTCCATCCAGCACTGCGCGCGAGGCATTTGGGCCCAGCAGTTGCATCTTGCCAGCCAGTGAGTCGCCGTCCCGCGTGACATCAGCGCTTAGCTCTAGTGGGCCAGAGGTTTGTGGGACCAGCGGGCCAATGTCGTTTAGGCGGGCGGACAGGGTTAGGGATCCGGTCCGGCTGTCCAGTTGGCCCTGTGCCAATGCTGATAAGGCCGGGTTGGTCAGATCAAACTGGTCGATACGCAGCCCATCTGCCCCACGCGCGGCGCGCAGATTCAGCGTGGTGATACCAGCAATCAGCGAGTCGACCTGGGCAATACCCGAACTCAACTGATCCCCCCGCACAGCTAAGTCGATATCAAACGTACCCGACAGAGGGGCCGTGAACCCTTTGACCGCCGCATTGACTGCGCCGCCGATTGGCCGGCCTGCCAGCCCTGAGAACCGTGCCAGATCCTCCGCATCTAAATGCAGGTCGGTGGTGATTTTCAGCCCAGTGTCCAGCCCCTCGATCTGAGCATCGCCGCTGGCACGATAGTCACTGCCGCGCAGCGCCATGTCAGTGATTTTCAGCCCTGCGCCGTCCTGTGTGGCCAGATTTCCCGCAAAGCTGATTTGGTCGCCAAGGGCCTGGGCCAGGGCCGGATCGTCCGGCTTGACCCCGGTCAGGATCGCATCAATGTCACCGCTGATGGCAAAGCCATTGCTCTGCTCCAACGTCCCCGCAGCACTCAGTTCGGCTCGCGCCAGCGACAGCCCTGGATGGTTCAATCGATCCAGCAGCGCCTTGATCTGCCAGTCGGAACTGGCGGTTTTATGCGCCGTCAATTCGATGCCAGCCAATGTCGTGGACCCGCCGGCAACCGGCAACAGGACCGCCGCCTGACCGACGGGCGGTGTGATTGCGGCCTTGATGTTGGCGGTCTCAAGCACGCCGCCGGGGGCCAGTTCCAAAGCACCAGTCAGTTGCAAGGCCTGGGTGCGCAACACCAGATTATCCAGTGTGATACGGCCATCCGGGCCGTTGTGCCCCTTTAGATTGGCGCGGATGCCGGGACCAAAGAAGGGCCGGTAAGGGGGGGCGATCAACGGGTCGATATCACCGTTTAGGTCGGCCGAAAAATCAATACCGTTCGGGGTTTCAGAGTCGCCCAAAGGCTGGGCCGCCAGAACCACTTGCCCGTCCAGACGCCGGGTTCCATTGGTGTCCAGTTCGAGGTTGGCGTTGAAGTTGTCGACAGGGCCTGTGCCCTGCACCGACAGCCGAACTGTCGGGCGACCGGGCAGATCAATGAGCGTTGAGACCAAACCACTGGCGGCTTCCTCAAGGGCCAGATCCAATGTGATCACACTGGTTTCATTGACAAAGGACGCATCCAGGCGCAACAGATCACCGGGCCTGTCCAGTCGCGCCACCATTAGGTCGCTGTCCAATGCGCCATCCGCCAACTTAAGCGCTCCGTTCAGTGACAGGCTGGCAGCAGTCCCCATCAGCTCCTTGCCCAGCTCGATCTGGTTCACGCGGATTTCACCGACCTCAACAGCGACAGGAAGGTCCGGCAGCTGAAATGGAGTGGCCTCAGGCGTTGGCAGTGTCGGGTCTGGCGGGGTGGGCTTGGGCTTGCGGCTGACGCGGACAGCGTCGGCGGTCAGGGCATTGACCGAGAATTTGCCCTGGATCAGCGCCAGCCGGTTCCAATCCAGCACCGCGTTGTCGATGGTCAACCAGATGCCATCATCATCCGATACAGTGATCTGCTTGATCGTGGCCGAGGACGAAAATGCACCTTCCATCCCAATCACGCTGATCTGACGGTTGTCACCTGACAGCGAATCCTCAAGGAATTCGACCAAAAACCCGCCGGCCTCTTCGCTGCCACTGTCCTGGGCGGCCAGAGGTGTTGCAGCCAAGGTGACGGCCAGAGTGTACGTGAGGAATCTGTTCAAAACGCTTGTCCTATGCCGATGTAAAACTGCACCCCGTCGCTGCTGCTGCCATCAACCGGATAGGCCAGATCCAGCCGGAGCGGCCCAATGCCCGCGACGTCATAGCGCAGACCAAGCCCGGCGCCTGCGTGGCGTTGCGAGGACCCGGAGACCAAGCTGCTTTCGTCCACCAGTCCAAGGTCATAGAAGCCCACCAGCGATATCTTTTCGCTGACTTTGCCACGGACTTCGCCGGACAGGGCCAGGTAACCTTTACCACCGGCGGTGCCGCCTGTGACTGGAACACCCAGTGATTGGTACTCATGGCCGCGTACAGAACCCGCTCCGCCTGAGAAGAACAGCATTGTGGGGGACACTTCGCTTAGGTTCGGGCCAATGACCGACCCCAGTTGGACCCGGCCTGCCAGTACCACGGAGTTTGAGCCGCCCAAGGCGTAATAGATCCGCCCGTCCAGTTTGATCTGTGCGCCGGATTTACTGCCGTCCAGCCCGAGGAAGGGCACCAGACGCGCATCCAGATAGTAGCCATCCGTTGCACTGACCCGGTTGTTGCGCGCGTCTTTCTCGACGCGTAGATTGCCCTGCGCATACTTGAACCTGCGTTTACCAAATACGTCTTCGGCCAGGATGGATTCAAACCCAAGCGAGCCTTCGGCAAACAATGTATCCGAGAACACCCGCCGCACACCGATGGCGCCCAACCCGCGGGTGGCGGTATAGTGTTCTTCGTCTAGGCGTTCGACCTCGAGCAGATAATAGGTGTTGTCGTCGGGGCCTAAGGTGGCTGGGCGGTCCAGGCGCAGACTGATGCGCCCGTCCAGGTCGCTACTGCTGCCAATGCCACTAAGCCGAGTTTCAAACCGTAGTTTTTCGGCGTTGCCAAACAGGTTGCGGTGCATCCAGGTGCCGGTCAGCTCTAGCCCGTCGCTCGAGCTCAGCTCGGCCCCGAATGTCAGGCGTCGCTGGGGCAGGTCTTCGAAATCGGCGGTGAAATCCAGCGTGCCATCGGGATTGGGCTGTTGGGCTTCGGTCATTGAGACTGCGGAAAAGGTGCCGGTGCGGCGCAATCGTGTTGCAGCCTTGGCCAGGTCGTCCGGATGATAGGGCTCACCAGTGGGAAAGCCTGCGATCCGGCGGATCGCCTCGGGGTTCACGGCTGTTTCACCGGTCTGGTGCAACTGACCAAACCGCAGGTGTGGTCCCGGGTTCAGGTGCAGGGTGGCATTGATACGGGCCTGCACATGATTGGCCGTGATGTCCTGCGATTCCAGCGCGACCTTGGCATGGCCAGCGTGACGCCATGCCTTTAGTCCAGCATGGTTGGCGTCGCGAATGGCGCCGGTGCTGGCAGGCTGTCCGGGGGCGAAAGTCTCGGGGATTTCCACTTCGCTTGGGTCGGGCATCGGTGTCACACCGGCGGTGCCAAAGGTGAACCTTGGCCCGGTATTGACTGTAATGACAATCGCATCGATGGATCGTGGCGGATAAAGCGGCTGGATAGAGGCCGCTTCCCGGCCGTCGAGCCGAATATGCACCTCAGGCGAAAAATGGCCGGTGTCGTAAAGAACCTGCACCAATGTACGATAATCGGACAGCGCGGTCGCCAAAAGCCCCTGCACATCGATGTCGGGCTGAACCGACATAACGGCCGAAGCGTCGCGTAGCCTTGCGGTCAATTCTTCGCTTGCGCCCGGAGCCGTTAGGTCGGTGCTGGCTGCTTGTACCGTATTCGGCAGGGACAGGCCCATACTGCAAAGGCTGAATACAAATGCGCGTGTGATCTGGCGTAAGCGCCGAGAAAAAAACATCGGCGGGCTCCGGGGCTGCCTGAATAATCCGACCTCTCTGGAAAACAGCAGAGATGTATGCGGTGGGATCACGGTTAACACACCAGGAGAGGGGGTAGAAGGTGAGAATTCATCTTCTGGGCGTCGCTCTGTTCGGTGACAGGTCAACCTGGGTCTGTAGGGGGCAACGCTGCCCCCCGCGCCGATTACATCTGGGCTGCGCGAAACCAGCGACGGATGGCGGCCCGGTCTTCGGGTTCCATGAACGTCACGTTGGCAGGCGGCATCGCATCGGTTACACCAGCATGCAGGTAAATCGCATCGGCCTGCCGGGCAACGTCAGCTTCGGTTTCCAATAGTATCCCCTTGGGCGCGCGGCGGATGCCGTCCCAAAATGGTTCGCGCGCATGGCACATGGAGCAGCGCCCCAGCACCAGCTCATGAACCTCTTCAAAACCCTCGGTCTGGGCCATCACCAATGCAGTGCCCCGCAGAGCTGCCTGGTCCTCGGCGTCGCCTTCGTTTTCCAAACCAAAGGTCGACAGGATGATGATGCCAAGGAACAGCAATGCGGTGACCAACCAGGTCCATGTGGGGTTGCCTTGGCGGGCGTGGCAAGTGTTGAAGTAATGGCGGATGGTTACCCCCATCAAGAACACCAGCGCCGCGATCAGCCAGTTGTACTGGCTGGCAAAGGCCAGAGGATAGTGGTTCGACAGCATCAGGAAGATAACCGGCAGGGTCAGGTAGTTGTTATGGGTCGAACGTAGCTTGGCGATTTTGCCGTATTTACTGTCAGGCGTGCGCCCCGCCTGTAGATCTGCCACCACGATGCGCTGGTTTGGCATGATGATGAAGAACACATTGGCGGTCATAATGGTGGCGGTGAAGGCCCCCAAATGCAGCATCATGGCGCGACCGGTGAACACCTGGTTCAAGCCCCAGCCCATCACCACCAACAGCACAAACAGCAGTACCATCAACAGGGTCGGACGCTCGGCCAGACCGGATTTGCACAGTTGATCATAGATCAGCCAGCCCACCGACAACGAGGCCGCCGAGATCGCAATACCTTGCCACAGTGTTAGATCCGCCTTGGACTGATCAATCAGGAACAGTTCTCCGCCGGCCCAATAGACCACCATCAGCAAGGCCGCGCCGCTAAGCCAGGTCGAATAGCTCTCCCATTTGAACCAAGTCAGGTGCTCGGGCATTTCGGACGGTGCGACCAAATATTTTCGGACGTGGTAAAATCCACCGCCATGCACTTGCCATTCTTCCCCATGGGCCCCTGCAGGCAGGTCGGCAGCCTTGCGTAGACCAAGGTCTAAGGCAATGAAATAAAACGAGGAACCTATCCAGGCAATGGCGGTGATCACATGCAGCCAGCGCAGAGCAAAGCTCAACCAATCCCACATCATTAAAAGTTCAAACATTGGAGGCCCCGTAATTGTTGTCTGCCGCCACTCTAGGCAAGCCGTGCATTATTCGGTATTCCCGCATATTATCAAACTGTATCAAAAAAAATGGAACAATGTCCTATCTTGATAACATTCGGACCTTTGTAAGGGTCTATGAACTTGGCTCGATGTCGGCGGCCGGCCGGGACTTGCGCATTTCGCCGGCGGTCACCTCGGCACGGATATCGCAACTTGAGGATTATCTTGGGGTCCGTCTGTTCCAGCGCACCACTCGCAATCTGACCGCAACTGAGCAGGGCAAGGCATATTATAGCGGTGCGGTGACGATACTGGAGACGGTGGATGCCGCCGAGGCAAAAGTTATGCACCTGACCGAGGTGCCGCGCGGCTCGTTGTTTATTGCCGCGCCTTTGGGGGCTGGGCGCCGATTGGTGGCACCAAAAGTGCCGGATTTCCTGGCCGAGTATCCCGAAATGAGCATTCGGATGCGTTTGACAGATCGGTCGGTGGACCTGACCACCGAAGGATTGGATCTGGCCTTCTTCCTGGGTCAGCCCGAAGATAGCAATCTGAGAATCCGCAAGATCACCGACTGTCAGCGGGTGCTTTGTGCGTCGCCAGACTATGTGGCGCGGCAGGGCATGCCTGAGAATGGTGCAGATCTAATCAGTGGCACTCATGCCTGTCTGAATCTGAGATATCCCGGTGCAGCGGAGTTCCAATGGATGCTGGACACCCCAGAAGGCCCTAAGCGATATGCAGTTTCAGGGCGATATGAGTGTGATGACGGCGACGTTCTGACAGACTGGGCGTTGACCGGCCAGGGTATTGCACTGAAACCGGTGTTCGAAGTGGCGGAGCATATTTGTGAGGGTCGGCTGATCCCGGTGGCGACACAAACGCCTCCGGTGCCGGTTCAGATGGCTTGCCTGTATACACACCGTCGCCATCAGGACCCTAAAACCCGTCTATTCATGGACTTTATGACCGAGAACATGGCTCGGAGCATTCGTGAAGCCGAGGCTCGCGTTGCAAAGATGGTCTCCCGCCCCTGAATGGGCCTGACAGCCCAGTGCAGGGTTTGAGCATGGCACCGCGCAAGCGCGGTGTGGTTCGTATCCGCAGTCGTTGGCTGTTTTCTGAATGCCGGAACAGAAGTTCCGGGGTATCTGGCTGGTGTCAGCTATGCGTTGACTCGTTAATTAACTTTGTGGTTAAATAGCGAGAGGTGCGGTCTGCATCACATAGTAAAAGGGTTAGATACATGGCAGAACTTTTTCAGGGTGTTAGTTGGATCGGAGTTTTTTCAGGGACTATTGCGGCGTTCCTGCTGGGTTGGCTTTGGTACTCGCCCAAGCTGTTTGGCACAAAATGGGCTGACGGTGTCGGGGTTTCAATGGGGTCGGCTGATGAGATGCCCAAGGCGGCCATGATGTTTCAGATACTGGGCCTGTTTCTGGTCAGTTGGCTGGTCGGCGTTACCGCCGTGTCGAATGCGTTGCTTACTATTATTCTGGCAGTGGTTGCGTTTTCCGTCATGGGCTACGCTGGCGGGTTGTTTCGAAAGAACAGTGCCTATGCGCGGGGAGTTGATGCAGGTTATTGGGTGGCCAGTGTCGTGGTTATGGTGGTTTTTCAGGGCATTTTCTGATTTGTAGTCTGGCTACTATGTTTTCGCGCACCGCAGGTGCCATGCCCAACGGGTAGACCTGCATCTGTGATGCTGGCCTGCCGGACGGGAGCGCATGAGGGCGGACGCAGTATTAGCCTTTTTGATCCGGTGTGCCCTTCGGGTTGACCAGTTCGAGCGTCTTGGGCGGTTCTGAAGATGGCGAAGTCTGGCCACTTGAGATTTCGAAATTTGACCACCTGCTTGCCGGCTCAGGGCAAGACCAGAGCTGAGATCACTCGCTCTGGGTGTCAGATGCAGATCCTGGGACGCTTCAGCTGCCGCGGTAGGTGGAAAAGCCAAAGGCCGACAGTAGCAACGGTACGTGGTAATGGGCGTCGGCATCGCTGATGCCAAAACGGATGGGGACCTGATCCAGAAACAGCGGCTCGGGCAAGGTCTGATCACCAGCGCGCAAATAGTCTCCGGCCTCGAAAACCAGCTCATAGGTACCGATGGCAAAGCCTTCTTGCGGCAGGATTGGTGTGTCCGTGCGCCCGTCGGCATTGGTTTGTAGCTCTGCCAGCTGGGTGCGGGTCGCGCCGTCAATGCGATAGAGCGTGATGTTCAGCCCTGCTGCCGGGCAGCCTTGGGCCGTATCCAGAACGTGAGTCGTCAGATAACCGGTCATTTTGGGGTCTCCTTTTGCTTGATCCCACTCCTGACGCAGAGCGGCTGCAGTTGCAAACTTGGCGGATTTGACAGTGTCTTTTGTAAAATTTGAAAAACTGCCGACCTCTTCTGCAATAGTAAGGGGTGATCCATTAGGTTGAAAGGCCAAGTTATATGACCAGATATCCACGTGACATGATTGGATATGGTGCTACGCCGCCGAACGCCCAGTGGCCCGGTGGGGCCAAAGTGGCCGTGCAATTTGTACTGAACTTCGAAGAAGGCGGCGAGAACAACGTCCTGCATGGCGATGCGGCCTCCGAGGCCTTTTTGTCAGATATTCCCGGCGCAGCGCCTTGGCAGGGGCAGCGGCACTGGAACATGGAATCGATCTATGAATATGGCGCTCGGGCCGGGTTCTGGCGCTTGCACCGGTTATTCACCGGGGCGGACGTACCCGTTACTATTTATGGTGTCGCCACAGCGCTGGCACGTTGCCCCGATCAACTGGCGGCAATGAAATCCGCAGATTGGGAGATCGCCAGCCATGGGTTGAAATGGGTCGAACACAAAGACATGGCGCAGGATGAGGAACGCGCCGCGATTGCCGAGGCGATCCGCCTGCATACCGAAGTGGTCGGCACGCGTCCAACGGGCTGGTACACTGGACGTTGCAGTGCCAATACAGTGCGGTTGGTCAGCGAAGAGGGCGGGTTTGACTATATCTCGGATACTTATGATGATGATCTGCCCCATTGGCGCGAAGAGGGCGAACGCGATCAGCTGATTATTCCCTATACGCTGGAAGCCAATGACATGCGGTTTGCCACAGCCCCTGGTTACACCACCGGCGAACAGTTTTTCTCATATCTGAAAGACGCTTTTGATGTGCTCTACGCTGAGGGCGAGGCAGGAGCGGCCAAGATGATGTCAATCGGGCTGCATTGCCGGTTGATTGGTCGGCCGGGCAAGATTGCCGGCTTGAAACGGTTCATTGACTATATCCAGGGGTTTGATGATGTCTGGTGTCCACGCCGCATCGATGTGGCCAAGCATTGGGCAGCGACCCACCCGCATCAGCGGTTTGAGCGGCCCAGTCAAATGGATCTGCAGACATTCGTCGACAAATACGGATCGATTTTTGAGCATTCGCCCTGGATTGCCGAGCGTGCGTTTGAACTAGAGCTGGGCCCGGCGCATGACACTGCCGGCGGGCTGCACAATGCCTTGGCGCGGATGTTCCGTTCGGCCAGTGCAGACGAGCGGCTGGGCGTGCTGACGGCGCACCCGGATCTGGCTGGCAAGCTCGCCGCGGCAGGACGGCTAACAGCCGAAAGCACCGGCGAGCAGGCAGCGGCGGGTTTGGATTTGCTGACTGATGACGAACGCACGAGCTTCACCCGATTGAATGGACAATACGTCGAAAGATACGGGTTTCCCTTTATCATTGCGGTGCGCGATTACGACAAGGCCAGCATATTGGCAGCGTTCCACACCCGTATCAATAACAGCCGCGAACAAGAATTCTCCGAGGCCTGCAAGCAGGTAGAGCGGATTGCCGAGTTTCGGTTACGGGATATCCTGCCATCATGAGGAATGCTGAAACAATGATGCAATTATACTTTTTTTCGGGGCATATCCGGGCCAAACGCATCCCTTTCAAGGGGTGCGTTTATCAATGAAAACACTATTTACCCAACCGTTGATCGCCGAGAGCTTTGCCGCTTTTGGCGACGTGTTAGAGTTAAAGTCAGCGCCTGACAAACTGATCAATCAGGGCCTTTGTGGGCGCCACCACGACTTGGCGAACTTAGAGTTCTCAGGCGGGAGTGCCGGAATTTCACTGTTTGATGCCGAGCCCCGCAGCCTGCCGTACAAACTGGAGATGGTTGAACGGCACCCTGATGGCAGTCAGGCGTTTATTCCGATGTCGCAGACAAGCTTTCTGGTCATTGTTGCTGTCGACGACGGCGGCAAACCGGGTATACCACTGGCCTTTGAAACTGTCCCAGGACAGGCCATCAACCTGCATCGCGGTACTTGGCATGGGGTACTGACGCCACTGCATGCACCAGGCCTGTTTGCCGTCGTTGACCGCATCGGCCCGGGCCTTAACCTTGAGGAACACTGGTTCGAAACACCATTTACCGTATCACGCGATTAAGACCAAAGCCGCCCACCAAAGAGGTGGCTAGACAACAGTGAATTTAACAATAGGGACAAGAACATGACCACTGGAAGCATCGGGACACCGCAGCAGTTGCGCGATCCCAATTATACGCCGGCCCTGTCGCAGGCGATCCCGCTGGGGATACAGCATGTGCTGGCGATGTTTGTATCAAACGTCACGCCGGCCATCATCGTGGCAGGCGCAGCCGGGTTTGGATTTGGCTCGGATGCGGGGGCTATGGGCTTTCCGGATATGACCTACATGATCCAGATGTCGATGCTGTTTGCCGGCGTTGCGACACTGTTGCAGACAATAACACTGGGCCCGGTTGGGGCAGCGCTGCCAATCGTCCAGGGGACAAGCTTTGCGTTTTTGCCGATCATGATCCCATTGGTGGCGGGTAAAGGCGTTGATGCGCTTGGCGCGCTGTATGGCGGGGTGATTATCGGTGGCCTGTTCCATGCGCTATTGGGGACGTTCATCGGTAAAATTCGCTTTGCATTGCCGCCCTTGGTGACTGGCTTGGTGGTCATGATGATTGGGTTGATGCTGGTGAAGGTCGGCATCCAATATGCGGCCGGCGGTGTTCCGGCCAAGATGTCTGGCGCGCCGGAATACGGATCGTTGCTCAATTGGTCAGCCGCGCTGGTTGTGATCATTGTGACCCTAGGGTTGAAGTTCTTCGCTCGTGGGATGCTGGCGATTTCGGCGGTGCTGGTCGGTCTGGGGGTCGGTTATCTCTATGCCTTGATGATGGGCATGGTGACCGTCCAAGGCATCAGCGACAACTGGCGCTTTGCCAAGAGCTTTGCCCTGCCTGAGTTCTTCAAATACGGGTTCGAGCTAAGTGCGGCGGCGGTTATCGGTTTCTGCCTGATGGCCTTTGTTTCTGCGGTTGAAACCGTTGGCGATGTCAGCGGTATCACCAAGGGCGGTGCCGGACGTGAAGCCACAGACAATGAAATCACCGGAGCAACATACGCCGATGGTGTTGGGACGGCCATTGCCGGGTTTTTCGGAGGGATGCCAAATACCTCGTTCAGCCAGAATGTCGGGCTGATCGCGATGACCGGCGTTATGAGCCGCCATGTGGTGACCATTGGCGCAATTTTTCTGATCATCTGCGGGTTGATTCCCAAAATCGGGGCGATCATACGTACCATCCCGATCGAGGTCCTCGGTGGCGGTGTCATCGTTATGTTCGGCATGGTTGTTGCCGCCGGTATTTCGATGTTGTCGGATGTAGCCTGGAACCGTCGCAATATGGTGATTTTTGCCATTTCGCTGTCCATCGGTTTGGGACTGCAGCTTGAGCCCGGCGCGGTGCAGCACCTTCCGGATACTTTGCGGATTCTGATGACTTCGGGGCTGTTGCCTGCCGCGCTGCTGGCGATGGTGTTGAATCTGGTCTTGCCACAGGAGTTGGCAGATGAATCTATCGACGAGGTTTCGGGTGGACATGCGGGCCACGGTGAAGGTTCGTTGCCGCACGACTAAGGAAAAAGGTGCGAGGGGCCAGCCCCTCGCGCTCCCCGGAGTATTTGGGAAAAAGATGAATGGGGCGGCGGCTTGGTGCTGCTGTTCTGGGTCCAGTCAAGCCTAAGTAGCGGCCATTCGCCGTGCAACATCCAGCATACGTGCAGAGAAACCCCATTCATTGTCATACCATCCAAACAAACGCAGCTGTTGGTCGCCCACCATGCGGGTTTCTGGCGCCGCAATGATCAGGGATTCAGGTCTGGCGCGTAGATCAGACGATACCAGTGGCATCTCGGTCCAACCCAAAACGGAAGAGCTGGCTACGCTCTCTTTCAATGTGGTGAGAATAGTTTCTTCGTCAGTGGGTTGCGATAGCTGCACCACCAGATCCACGGCTGACACGCTGGCGCTGGGAACGCGCACGGATGCGCCGCTGATACGGCCGGCCAGATGTGGCAGAACAGTGTCGATCAGGTCAGTCGCCGATGTAGAGGTCGGAACCATCGATAACGCGCCACCGCGGGAGCGCGCAAAGTCGCCACGCGGAGCGTCCACCATGGGCTGCGAATTTGTGTAGCAGTGGATGGTGGTCATATGAGCGGTCTTAATGCCGGCAACCTGATCCACCAGCTTGATCAGCGGTGCCAGCGCATTGGTGGTGCAAGAGGCGTTAGAGACAATACGCGTGCCCTCAAGCGCAGCATCATTGGCGCCCAGCACCACCGTTTGCTCGGCAGCGGGCGAGGGACCTGAGATCAATACCTTACGTGCCCCCGCTGCCAGGCCGCGCTCGGCTACGCCCGAAGTGCGGGCAATGCCGGTGCATTCCAACACCACATCAACGCCACTCAGATCGGCCTGGGTCAGGTCAGAAAACTGGCTGACAGGGATTGAACGCCCCATCACGTTCAGTGTGGTGTCGCCCATTTCCACTGGATGGGGGAAGGGGCCAAAGGTGCTGTCGTATTGGAACAAATAGGCGCACATGTCCAAGGGGGCGATGTCGTTGATCAACACCACCTCTATTCCGGCACCGCGTGGCGTGGTCAGAAGCTGGCGCAGGATCGCGCGGCCGATACGGCCAAATCCGTTTATTGCAATTTTCATATCGTGACTATGGCAGGGGATCAGGCATGGCTCAATCCACCTTGATCTGAAATTTGATCACATTTTTTGAAGGCTGTGTTTCAACAGCGCTTATGCGTGGCATCCTCCAGATTAGAAGGTGCTATCAGGGGCAAATCATCCGGGCATAATAGGAGCCATCGATCGATTTCACCATCGTGTCAATATTAGCGCTGCAGCCGGTTGCGGCCTTAAATGCACGGGTGGCTTGGCGCGCACCGATCATGGCAGATGGACGAAATGGCAGCAGTTCCACGTTCAACCGAGTGGCGCGAAACCACCCCTCTGCTTCTTTGACAGGCTTAACAACCCAGTTGCGACCCAAAACGGTGACCTGCTTGCCCTCGACCTCTTTGGCTTGGGCCATTTGGGTCATTGTCATGGCCAGTGTGGCGGCCAGGATCACTCGTTTCAACATGCCATTTCTCCGCATAAATCACTGTGCCGCAACTTTAACGCAGGTTGCGGCACATGCAATGGCAAAGGGCTCAGTTTGATTAGCCCAGTTTAATCAACCGAGTGGCATATGGCGATTGACGTCTTTGTACAGCAGATATCGGAACCGGCCCGGACCGCCTGCGTAACAGGCCTGTGGGCAAAAGGCACGCAGCCACATGAAGTCGCCGGCCTCGACCTCGACCCAATCTTGGTTCAACTTGTAGACGGCTTTGCCTTCAAGAACGAACAGCCCGTGTTCCATCACGTGGGTTTCAAGGAACGGGATCACACCACCGGGTTCAAAGGTGACTATGGTGACGTGCATGTCGTGGCTCATATCTTCAGGATCCATGAACCGGGTGGTGGCCCAGCGGCCTTCGGTGTCGGGCATCACATTGGGTGCGATATCCTGCTCATTCAGCACATAGGCGGTTGGCTTTTGTACCCCAGGGGCCGATTGCCATTGTTTGCGGATCCAGTGAAAGGAGGCCAGGTCAGTGCCCGCGTTGCGGATAGACCAATCCCCGCCTGCGGGAAGGTAGGCGAAGGCGCCGGGCACCAGTGTATGGGACGTACCATCAATGGTCAGCTGCAGGCTGCCTTGGGTCACAAACAGTCCGGCCTGTGCGGTTGCATCGCTCTCGGGACTGTCCGAACCGCCACCCGGTTGCAGTTCAACAATATACTGTGAAAAAGTCTCGGCAAAGCCGCTGAGGGGGCGGGCTATGACCCACATGCGCATGCCATCCCAACCGGGCAGGAACGAGGTCACGATGTCGCGCATGGTTCCTTTTGGAATCACTGCATAGGCATCGGTGAACATGGCGCGGTCGGTTAGCAGCTGGTCTTGTCCCGGATGGCCACCCTGAGGCGTGTGATAGTTGGGCTGTGCCATTGGCGGATCCTTTTTCATGTGTGTGGTGTAACTATGGGGGCGTCTTTGCGCGACCAAAAGATGGGCTTGTCTGATAGCATCCTTCGCAAATATTTGAATATCGCTCAGCTGGCTTTGGACAATAAGCAAAGCGCGGTGTATCGCTAGGGACGAGCTGCCGAGATGGCATCGAATTTCTGAGGGTCTGATATGAAAAAATTTCTTAGCGCCTGCGCCATTATGGCTGTCGTGAGCGGTGCCGCGGATGCCAAATCACTATCGCGCATTTTGGCCGAAACCGGTCTTAACAGCGAGGATTTCGACTTGATGGGGCAGTATGCAGCTGGATTATACGACCGCGGCACACCCAAGGTGGGCGCTGTTGCGCAATGGTCCAATAACAATAGTGGTGCGGCTGGAACCGTAACCCTGGATGCGGTCAACGGAAATTGTGTGTCTATTAGGCATGAGGCTACGGCGGGTGGCAAAGACAAGCCAGTGTTGATCCATACAAGGCGCTGTAAGAATGCAGATGGTATCTGGGTGTTACAGCCCTGACTTGGGCCAGCTAGATCAAAATCAGTACGGTCTGACGCAGGGCAGGCGGCTAGAGACCTTCGATTGCTTTCGTCTGGCGCAGTTCCGCAGCGCATAGTTGAAGCTCACGCAGGATATTTTCTGGTCGATGCTGCACGCCTAACCCCCGTGGGGCGGTGCTGCCGACAACCACTGGCGTGTCACCAGGCCGCGAGGCCGCAACTGCATATCCAATGATACCGGTTTCAAATTCCCCGTCCGTAACAACCAGTCCGTCCTGTCGGGCCTGATCAATGCGTTCGATGATTCTGCCGGGATCTTGGATCGATTGCTCTGTGTGACCGGGGATATGGTTTCTCTGCACAAGATCATTTGCCTGATCCGATGGCAGGCAGGCCAGCAACATTCTACCCAGACTGGTATGGAGTAGCGGAATACGGGCGCCTGCAGTGAACCCATAGGTCACCGGGCCGTGATCTACGGTTGATTGTGCCAGCAAGAGCACCTGATCATTGTCCAGCATCGCCAGCGTCATTTCAGCGCCAAGACTGGTGGCGTGGTGATCCAGCACAGGTTGCACCCGCAGGCCAAATTGATTTGCCTGCAAGAAACCTCCGGCCAGTTCCAATACTCTGGGTGTCAGTGACAGCATACGCCCGTCCTGACGTAGATACCCGGCCTGAACCAAAGTTAGGGCGCCGCGCCGCGCAGTGGCCCGATCCTGTCCTGTCCGGCGGGCAATTTCCGCCAGGCTCATGCTTGGGCTAGCGGCGTCAAATACGGCCAATACTGCCAAGCCCTTAGCAAAACTGGATGAAATATTACGGTCTTGCTCTTTGCTAGGCATCTGGCCCCTCGTGGAAATTCCAAACCAACCTTGACAGCTTTGAATTGCTCTTGCAGTTTGGTCGTAACTCGTACCATTAGTGCGATATACGTACAAAGTCAAGTCAGCATTTTCGACTTGTCAGCGAACAGGAGCCACAATGATCAGCCAGCAGATGAACGATAGCCTTACGCAAGTGAGCCAGGGAACCGACGCCGGAGAGGTCTTGCGGCGCTATTGGCAGCCAGCGGCCTTGCTGGATGAGCTGGAGCAAGCCCGCCCGGTGGTCCCGGTGAAGCTACTGGGCGAAGATCTGGTGTTGTTTCGCAATGGCGAGGGTGATCTGGGCTTGATCGGCCGTCATTGTCCACATCGTGGTGCAGATTTGTGTTATGGACGGCTAGAGGACAACGGGCTGCGCTGTCCGTTCCATGGTTGGCATTTTGATCGTTCCGGTCAATGTGTTGAACAACCCGGAGAGCCCGAAGACAGCCGTATGCATGAGCATATTAAATCGGTGTCCTATCCGGTGGTTGAGAAGAACGGCATTATATGGGCCTATATGGGCCCCGGGACTCCGCCAGCTTTTCCAAATTTTGACTGCTTTCGTGCCCCCGGCACCCATGTATTTGCCTTCAAAGGCCACTGGCAATGCAACTGGTTGCAGGCAATGGAGATTGGCATTGATCCGGCCCATGCTTCGTTCCTGCATCGGTTTTTGCAAGATGCAGAAGAGACTGAGGACGGTTACGGCAAGCAGTTTCGCGACTCGGCGGCGGATACCGGCATTCCGATGACCAAACTGCTGCGCGACTATCCGCGTCCTGAAATCAGCGTGGAGGAGACCAATTATGGCCTGCGGTTGACCGCTCTGCGGCACCTGGACAATGGTCAGACCCATGTGCGTGTCACCAACCAGATCTTTCCACAATCGATCGGTATTCCGATGTCGCGGAACATGACCATCACCCAGTGGCATGTGCCAACAGATGATGAAAATTGCTATTGGTATACAATGTTCACCAGCTTTACCGACCCTGTGGATCGGGACTTGATGCGTGATCAGAGACTGAAAGAACATAGCCTGCCGGGCTATATGCCTTTGAAAAATGCCTCGAACAATTATGGCTATGACTCTGCCGAACAGGCCAGTGAGACCTATACGGGGATGGGGCTGGATATCAACGTGCACGATCAGTGGGCTGTCGAGAGCATGGGGGCGATACAGGATCGAACCCAAGAGCACCTGGGCAAAACCGATGTGGGGATCATTCGCTATCGCCGGATGCTGCGCGCCGCCATTGAAGCTGTCAAAGAGGGCCGCGAAGAGGCACTGCCAATGCATAATGCTCTGGACCTTACGACCTTGTTTGGCCCAGTGTCCAATGATGCTATTGCCAAGGACGGCAACTGGAGCAAGGCCTCGGCAGACTCTGATACTGCGCGACGTTCGGCTTGCCCATGGGATGCGTCTGTCTAAAGCATTTACTGCAGGGAGCGCAGCATGCGGAATGAATTCAAGGCCGGTAAGCTAGCCCAAATGGGCCTTTTGTCAGCAGAAGATCGTGCCAAAGCGGCAGAGCTGGTGGCGCTGGTACAGTCCAAGGGCATCGAAACTGTGCGGGTGTTGTTCGTTGATCAGCATGGCATTTTGCGCGGTAAGACCATCGTCGCCAATGCCTTTGCTTCGGTGTTTGACGCCGGGATGGCAGTGCCGTCAACGCTGCTGCTGAAAGACACCTCGCACCGCACTGCTTTTGATGTGTGGTCGTCTTCAGGCGGAAAAGATGCCGGGCCAATGCAGGGGGCGGGGGATGTTTTGCTGGTGCCCTGTCCGGATACCTTTCGGGTCTTGCCCTGGTCGCCGCATTCGGCCTGGATCTTTTGTGACGTGGTCACTCGCAGTGGTGGCCCGGTGCCGTTCAGCTCACGGCAGGTGTTGCGCAGCGCTATGGACCGGTTGGCGGATCAGGGCATGGCAGCGGTGGTTGGGCTGGAGGTTGAGTTTCACGTCTTTGACCGGATTGATGGGGCCACCGGGCATCACCAATCCGGCGCCCCTGGTACCCCGATCGAGACCCGCAATCTGGCGCAGGGCTATCAGTTTTTGACCGAAACCCGCTATGGTGAACTGGAACCCATTCTTGATGATCTGCGCCGAAATGCGCAATCTCTGGGGCTGGCGGTGCGCTCGGTCGAGGTGGAAATGGGGCCTAGTCAGGTTGAGTTCACCTTTGACCCCGCCGATCCGATGACCCAGGCCGACGCCATGGTGATGTTTCGCACACTGGTTAAGCAGGTCTGCGCGGCGCGCGGGCTGCACGCCAGTTTCATGGCTAAACCGCGCCTTGAAAACACCTGTGCCAATGGTTGGCATATCCACCAGTCGCTGTTGGATCTGAACACTGGCCGTAATCTGTTCATGCCGGACGAGGGGGGCGGGTTAACACCGCAGGCCAGTGGCTGGATCGCTGGCTTGCTGAAACACGCCGCTGCCGCCTCGGTTATGATCGCGCCAAGTGTGAACAGTTATAAGCGATATCTGCCGTTCCAACTGGCCCCGAACAAAATTCAGTGGGGCGAGGACAACCGCGGTGCCATGTTGCGTGCACTGCTGCTAGAGGGTGACAGCGCCAGCCGGGTCGAAAACCGCGCGCCGGACTGTTCTGCCAATCCATATTATGCGCTGGCGGCCCAGCTGATTGCTGGATCAGAGGGCATCGCCAATGGCCGTGTCGCCCCGGCTCCGACAGTGTCACCTTATGATGGGGACGGACGCCAATTGCCGCGCTCCTTGGGGGATGCGCTGCAGGCCTTTGAACTCTCGCCCTTGTTCCGTCAGTCGCTTGGCGACGAGTTTGTGGACTACCTTTTGCATCTCAAACGTTTTGAGTGGAACCGCTATCTAAACACGGTCAGCGAGTGGGAGCAGGCGGAATATTTTAACCTCTACTGACTGTGGGTCACAGGGTGCTTAGCCTGTTTGCCGCTTGAATGGCGTCAGTGCGATTGTTAGCTTGTCGCAACATAAAATCCTTGGGTCAAAGGGACACAGAAAATGAAATTCACCGAAGAACATGAATGGCTACTGCCTGAAGGCGATTTGATCATCGTTGGCATCACCGCACACGCTGCCGAGCAACTGGGCGATGTTGTGTTCATCGAACTGCCAGAAGCCGGCATGGAAGTCACCAAGGATGAGGAAGTTGTGGTGATTGAATCCGTCAAAGCCGCCTCGGATATTCTGTCGCCGCTGGACGGCGAGATTGTTGAGGTCAACGAGAGCCTGACCAGCACACCTGGATTGGTCAATGAGGATGCCCAGGGCGGGGCCTGGTTCTTTAAGATCAAAGCCTCGGATTTGTCGGTGATGGAAGATTATATGGACGAGGCCGAGTACCAGAAATTTGTCGGCTGACGAATTTTGTCGGGATCATCCGGTTTAGAGTGAAAGAATGGAGGCGGGCCCAACTGGGCCCGCCGCTGTATTTCTGACCCCTTTGGTAAACAAAGGGGCGGGCCTCTGGCAGGGATATTTATGGCCAGATGAACGAGGGAGTTTGATTTGCGATGTTACGTGTCGTCACTCAGGTGGACAAGCGGCGCGGGTCTGGGACATGGTTTCAGGTAAGATAGACGCGGCAGTTGGGAGGCAGGTCCAGATGGATATGAATTTTAGCGTGCGGGAGGAGACCCGCGCATTACTGGATCGGGTGACGGCCATGATCCGGGATGAGGTGATGCCGCTGGAAGACGCTTATCACGCAGAAATCAACACAGGCGATCGCTGGCAATATACCGCGCGTCAGGCCGAAATCCTGGAGGGGTTGAAGGCCAAAGCCAAGGCGGCGGGGCTGTGGAACTTTTGGTTGACGGACAGTGACAGGGGTATTGGCCTGAGCACTGTGGAATACGCCTATTTTGCGGAACAGATGGGCAAGACACCGCTGGGGGCTGAGGTCTTTAATTGCTCGGCTCCGGATACTGGCAATATGGAGGTGTTTGAGCGCTACGGCTCGGACGCGATGAAACAGAAGTGGTTGAAGCCACTTTTGGCCGGTGAGATCCGATCGGCCTATCTGATGACCGAGCCGGATGTCGCCAGTTCGGATGCGACAAATGTCGCGATGTCCTGCCTGCGCGATGGGGACGACTATGTGCTGAACGGAGAGAAGTGGTGGGCCAGTGGCGCCGGGGATCCGCGCTGCAAGGTCTATATCGTCATGGTGAAGACGGCGGGTGAGGAATTGCCCAAACACCAGCGCCAATCGATGATTGTGGTGGCTGCAGGCACTGCGGGGATCGAGGTACTGCGGCCAATGCAGGTCTATGGGCATGATGACGCGCCGCATGGACATATGCATCTTCGGTTCACAGATGTCCGGGTGCCGGCGGAAAATATTCTACTCGGCGAAGGGCGCGGATTTGAGATTGCTCAGGGCCGGTTGGGCCCAGGGCGCATCCATCACTGTATGCGCGCCATTGGTCAGGCGGAAATTGCACTGGAGCAGATGTGCCGTCGATCCCTGGCGCGTGAAGCTTTTGGCAAGAAGCTGGCGCAGCTAGGGGCCAACTACGACATCATCGCCGAATGCCGAATGGAAATCGAGATGGCGCGGCTGCTATGTCTGAAAGCTGCCTGGTACATGGATCAGGGCGACGCGCGTGCAGCGGCGCCGTGGATTTCTCAGATCAAGGTGGTGGCGCCGCGGGTGGCGTTGAAAGTGATCGATGAGGCGGTGCAGATGTTTGGCGGTCAGGGGATTTCACAGGATACCCCATTGGCCCAGGCCTGGACCCATGTGCGGACACTGCGACTGGCGGATGGGCCGGATGCGGTGCACCGGCGTCAAGTGGCGCGGGTCGAGCTGAAAAAATACACCCAGGAAAAGATGTAGCCAGTGGTCCTCGGTTGGTTGGATCTAGGACCAACCGGGGACAAGGTCCGCTGGCGGCGACGTCAGCCATCAGGCCGTTTTATTATCGTTTGCCTTTGGCCACCTTGGCCACCTCTTGCGATATGACTTTGCGGATCAGTTTGTCGTAATTCTTGATCTGGGTGTCGACCAGTTTGACGTGCCTTTTTTCCATTTCCGAAATGACTTTTTTGAGTTCATCGATCTTCTTTTCTAACGAGCTGTCATGGTCATCGACATATTTACGTGCCCGGACAAGGGCCTGACGGTTTTCCTCGGCCTCATGTGCGTTGGCTTTGACTTGAGACGCGATGCCCTGGACTTCGGTGTCGACATATTTACGAGCCCGGATCAGCGCCTGACGATTGCCTTCAGTGTCGCCAGTATTGGCTTTGATCTGCGAGTCGGTGGCTTTTAAGTGGCCGTCGATCTCACTGAATTTCTTGACGAGCGTTTGAACGTTCTTGGCGGATTGATCGGCCTGTTGTTCGATCGCGGCCGTTCGCTTGGCGTCTTCCTGTTGGTTTGCTTTCAGCTTGGCGGCCAGCATTTTGTCGTTTTGGAATAAGACGTCCTTGATATTGTGTTTGTTTTTCTCAAACCTCTGTTCTGACAGTTTGCTTTGCTCGACCAGCTGTTTCTCCAGGTTTTGGACTTTTCTCTCGAGGGTTTGAAGGTCATCGGGCATTGTTGCACCTTTAGTTGCGATCCCATGTTGTATGGGCTGAGGGTCCTCAGCCTGATCCCCACTTGGTCAACTGTAGGGTCAGGGTATCACTTAGGTGGGCTGTGGCCGAAGGCAATTCTTGCAGGCGCCTATAGGTCTAGGTCGAATTTCTGGCGGTACAATCTGTGCAAGAGTAACCTAATCGGGCCCTGGTCCTTGCTGATTGGGCCGGCTGATCAGTCGAACACTGGTTCGGGATAGATCACCCGGGCCAGGTACAGCCCGTGGCCGGGGCAAACAGGGCCACAGGCGGCGCGGTCGCAGGCGGCCAAGGCGTCGCCGACATCCTGGGGGGACCATGACCCGGCGCCGACCCGCTCCAATGTGCCAACAAAGCTGCGCACTTGATTGTGGAGAAAACTGCGGGCGCGGACGTGAAAGTGGATTTCCGGACCGGAAAAGCCGCTCACCCGCTCGACCCGCAGCTCGTCCAGGGTTTTGACCGGGCTTTCGGCCTGACAAATGGTTGAGCGGAAGGTGGTGAAATCATGCCGCCCGATCAGCAGATCCGCTGCGGCCTGCATGGCATTGACGTCCAGGTCATTTTTAAGCTGCCAGACCTGGCCCTCCTCATGGGTGACAGGGGCGCGGCGGGTCAGGATGCGAAACAGGTACTGCCGTTCCAATGCAGAAAACCGGGCGTGCCAGTCGTCAGCAACCTGAACACAGGCAGTGATAGCCACCGGGGCGGGTTTCAGGTGGTAGTTTAGCGCCTCGGACAGGCGAAAAGGATCCCAGTCGCGTGTCAGATCGCAATGCGCGACCTGACCTAGCGCGTGCACCCCTGCATCTGTGCGTCCGGCGGCGGCAATCGTATGAGGTCCGGGTTCGAGTTTCGCCAGGGCATGCTCGATCGCACCCTGCACCGAGGGCTGATCTTTCTGGCGCTGCCAACCGGCAAAAGGCGCCCCCTGATATTCGACTTTCAAAGCATAACGCGGCATGGCGGCGCAACTAGCGTGCCAGAGGGGCCCGCACAAGCCCTGTCTTTACAGGAAGATTGGCACTGGTAAGGATGACCCTGCCTGCCTATATTTTTGGTAGGGTATTGGGACGGGACGCGATTTTGGTGATTTCTTCATTTGCCGACGGGGTTGCGCGCGGGATTGAGCGGGTGAGCGATTCTGTGTCGGAGCGACTATTTGAGCCAACAATCCGGCTGGGCGTGACCGGTCTGGCGCGGTCGGGCAAGACAGTGTTTATCACGGCATTGGTGGCCAATCTGCTGAACCGAGGTCGTATGACGCAGCTCAGCGCAGTGCGGGATGGGCGGATCAATGTGGCGTTCTTGCAGCCGCAACCGGACGACACCGTGCCACGGTTCGATTATGAGACACATCTGGCAAAGTTGATTGGTCCCGACCCCCAGTGGCCTGAAAGCACACGCGCGATATCCGAGTTGCGGTTGAGCCTGAAGGTTGCGCCTGCCGGGTTGCTGGCAGGACTGCAGGGCCCCCGCACAGTTCATATCGATATCGTGGATTATCCGGGTGAATGGTTGCTGGATCTGGCCTTGCTGGACAAAAGCTATGACAGCTGGTCAGCCGAGGTTTTGCAGCGGATCAGGCCACGTAGATCTGCGCGCGATTTTCTGGCGCAGGCGCAAGCAGTCGATGCGGGTGCTGACCATGACGAGACAGTAGCTCAGACACTGGCCAAGGCGTTTTCATCCTATCTGGCAGCGGCGCGGCAGGATGGGTTCTATGATTGCACGCCGGGGCGGTTCTTGCTGCCTGGAGATCTGGCAGGTTCGCCTGTGCTGACCTTTGCGCCGATCCCGTTTCAGGGTAAGTCTCAGCGCGGATCAATCCATCGCGAAATGCAGCGCCGGTTCGAGGCCTACAAGCGTAAAGTTGTACAGCCGTTCTTTCGTGATCATTTCTCTCGCATTGACAGGCAAGTGGTGCTGGTCGATGCGCTGAGCGCAATTCACTCTGGGCCGCGCGCGCTAGAAGACCTGCGTCATGCAATGGCGGATATTCTTGGCGCTTTCCGTCCAGGCCGCAACGCCTTGCTGTCCCGGATACTGCGCGGCAAGCGAGTTGAGAAAATCCTGTTTGCTGCAACCAAGGCAGACCATTTGCATCACACGCAGCACCCTCAGATGACCGCCATAATCGAGGCCCTGACACGCGATGCACAGGACCGCGCAAGGTTCGCAGGCGCCCAGACGTCGGCTCTGGCGCTGGCCTCATTACGGGCGACAACCGAAGAACTGCGCAACCACGATGGGGCCGACCTGGGCTGCGTGCGGGGCACCTTGCTGGACAGTGGCAAACAAGCGGCGTTCTATCCGGGCGCCTTGCCCGATGACCCCGGTCAATTGTTGGGACCGGCGCGTACCGGCGCTGATAAATGGCTGAATGGCGACTATCAGGCGATGGCCTTTGCACCTGCCAAGCTGTCTCTGAAACCAGGAGACGGCCCGCCGCATATCCGGCTGGACCGGGCCGCCGAATTCCTGATCGGAGATCTGCTATGAGCGGCATTATACGCGAGGCGCGGGCTTTTGATGCACAGGCCACGGCGGAAATAGTCTATCAGTTTCAGCAGGACACCGCTTGGATGCCAAACCTTTATACCCTGGATGAGGTGGTTGGCTTTTGCCGCACAATGATCGATCGCGGCTGGGTCACCGTGGCCCAGGAGCAAGGGCAGGTGATTGGCTTTCTCGCGCGGGATCAGGAAGAGGTCTGTTCGCTATATCTGCTGGCCGAAGTTCGGGGGCGAGGCCATGGACGGGCCTTGTTGGCCAATGCCAAGGCCTCCAGCCCGCGTCTGGTCTTGCGGACGTTTGAGGCAAATGAGGCCGCGCGGCGTTTCTATCACCGCCAAGGGTTTATCGAGGTGGGCCGCAGTGATGGATCAAGCAACGAGGAAGCACTGCCAGATATTTTCCTGCAATGGATGGATGGCCCGACGGGAGATCAGGCATGAGCAATAAACCGATGCTGTTTGATATCCAGGAGACGGACCCAACGCCGGATGTCTCAGCAGCACCCACTGTGCCAGACCTGACACAGGCGGCCCCTGACGCTTCGATGCAACAGGCGGCGCGACTGGCTGCGCGAAAACCCTCGCGGTTGGTGCGGTGGTTCTGGAGTATTGTGGCGACCTTGGTTGGTGCCGTTGTATCGGTTGCAGCCTGGGATTTCGCCACTGGTTTGATTGTCCGGTTGCCGGTGCTGGGCTGGGCGGTGACTGTTGGGCTGGTGGTTGCCTTGGGTTTGGCTCTGCTGATGGGCCTGCGGGAGCTGGCGGCGCTGGCGCGTTTGCAACGGGTGGATGGATTGCGCCGCCGGGCGGCTGATATCGGCGATGATCTGAAGGTTGCAAATACCTATTCTCTTCAATTGGATAAATTTTACGCAGGCCGGGATGATCTGTCTTGGGGTCGGGCCCGGCTGGCTGAACGCCGCGGCGAGCTGCTGGACGCCGATGCGGTGGTGACCCAGACCGAGGCAGAGCTGCTGGTCCCCCTGGACGCCGCGGCTTTGCGCACAGTCGAGGGGGCCGCGCGTCAGGTCGCGACGGTGACCGCACTGGTGCCGCTGGCGCTGGCAGATGTGGTGACGGCGCTGGTGTCGTCGATGCGGATGATCCGGCAGGTGGCCGAGATCTACGGCGGACGCGGCGGTTTCTTTAGCTCATGGCGGCTAACCCGTGCGGTTCTGTCCCATCTGGTGGTCACCGGGGCCGTTGCGGTGGGTGATGATCTGCTAGAGCCAGTTTTGGGCGGCACAGTCCTGTCCAAACTGTCGCGACGATTTGGCGAGGGGCTGATCAACGGCGCGCTGACGGCGCGTGTGGGCATCGCCGCAATGGAGGTCTGCCGCCCTATGCCGTTTGGAGAGGGGCGCAAGCCCAAGGTGCGGGCCGTGGTTAAGCGGGCCCTGACCGGGCTGTTTGGGAAGAGCGAGTGAACGCTCTGACAGTCGGGGAGCGAGGTCTAGAATAGCTTTGGCGGTTGGTCCTTGGGCTGGCGCATAGAGACAATGCCCGCTCGAAAACCCTCGCCAATCCGATCGGCCAGTGCAGCCCAGCTCAGCGCCAGATGGTCGGGTAATTGTTCGTGCAGCACCTGATGAAACAGATCCAGCCACATAGGGAAATGTTCGGCTTTGACATCCGGGCGAGTCAGATGTTCTCGCATGGGATTGCCGTTATAGCTTTTCTCGCGCAGGATCGCATTGCGCCAGAAACGGGCGATCTTGTCTTCATGCTCGGGCCAGTCGGTCGCTGCGATATGGTTGGCAAAAATGGGCCCCAAAGTAGCGTGTCGGCGGATCTGCGCATAAAAGGCGGTCACCACGTGGTTGATTTGATCCGCGGTGATATCAAAGCGTTTCAAGGGGTTGTCGGGGGTGGTATCGGGCATGGGACGGCCTGCAAGTGACGTTTTATGTGGCATAGATAGAGGGCAGCATGGCTGAGGAAAAGGGACAAAGCGTCGCGCGGATTTTGGTGCTTGGCGGCTATGGATTTATCGGCGCCGAAGTGACGCGCGCCTTGTCGAAGGCCGGTTTTAGCCCCTGCGCAATGGGCCGGGACGCGGCATCCGCCGCAAGGGTCCTGCCAGAAGTCCGGTTCCTGCAGGGTGATCTGCGTCATTTGCAGGCTGTCAGTGACTGGACTGCAATACTGACCGAGTTTGACCTGGTGGTGAATTGCGCAGGCGCTTTGCAAGACAGCCGCGACGATGATTTGGCGGCGGTTCACCATGGGGCCGTGGCCGCACTGGCGCAGGCCGCCGCGCAGCGTGGGATTGGAGTGGTGCAGATTTCGGCTGTTGGGGCGACAAAGGTGGCCAGTACCGAATTCATGCGAAGCAAAGGCCGAGGCGACGATGTGTTGCGCGGCCTGGGCGGCTCTGTTTGGATAGTGCGACCCGGATTGGTGATCGGGCGCACGGCCTATGGCGGCACCGCGTTGCTGCGTATGTTGGCGGCAGTACCGGGCGTGCAGCCCATGGCGCTGGGACAGGTGTGGGTGCAATCGGTTTCCGTTCAGGATGTCGCCGGGGCCGTGCTTGCAGCGGCTGAAGGGCAGCTGCCACCCGGAGAATATGATTTGGTTGAAGAGGAGCCGCAGACCCTGCGTCAGGTCGTGAGTGAGACCCGCAAATGGCTGGGCTTTGCACCTGCACGATTGACGCTGCCCTTGCCGCTTTGGCTGGTGCGGCAGGTTGGACGAATGGCGGATCAGATGGGGCGATTGGGCTGGCGCTCGCCATTACGATCAACTGCTATACAGGTGCTGGAGGAGGGGATCGGAGGAGATCCAGGGCCCTATCGCCATGCGACTGGGCAAATGCTGGGCTCGCTGCAGGATGTTTACGCAGCGATGCCGTCTGGGCCAGAGCATCGATTGGCGGCGCGCATGGCGCTGATGATGCCAGTCTCTGTGGCGGTTTTATCCTTTTTCTGGCTGGCCTCGGGGGGGATTGGGCTTTGGCAAGTCAGAGAGGCAGCCGACACGCTGATCGATGTTGGTTGGTCCCCTTTGGCGGCAACGGTTGCCGTGGTGTTTTGGTCTGCTGTGGATCTGAGTCTGGGTGCGGCGATCCTGTGGCGTCCCTGGGCGGCGCGAGCCTGTCTGGCAATGGTCGCGGTGTCGCTGATTTATATGATCTCTGCTGCGGTGTTCACACCGGACCTGTGGTTTGATCCGCTGGGCCCGATGATCAAGGTTGCCCCCGGAGTGATTTTATCGCTGATCACCCACCAACTGTTGCAATCGCGATGATGGATCTGGATCTGATACTACGCTGGCTGCACGTGCTTGGCGCCTGTGTTTTGCTGGGCACTGGAGCGGGCATTGCCTTTTTCATGCTGATGGCGCACCGCAGCAAAGATCCGGCCATTATTGCCCATACGGCCAGCGGTGTGGTTCTGGCTGATTTGTTGTTCACCACCAGTGCAGTGATCGTGCAGCCTGTCACCGGGACCCTGTTGGCCTGGAAGCTGGGCTGGGACCTGACCGAGGGTTGGTTGTTGGCGTCAATGGGACTGTATGTGCTGACGGGGATTTTTTGGTTGCCGGTGGTCTGGATTCAGATCCGCCTGCGCGACCTGGCGCGGCGGGCGGTCAAAGAAAGCGCGGTGTTGCCGCGTGCGTACTTCCGCCTGTTTGCCATCTGGTTTGCATGTGGCATTCCGGCCTTTGTTGCAGTGCTGTCCATTTTGTGGCTGATGCTGGCGCGTCCGGATCTGACGCTATGAGGCTGAAGTTCTAGTCAGGCAAAAGCAAGAAGAGGGGGGCGCTGCCCCCTTTTGGCCGAAAGGCCAATTCACCCCCGGGATATTTTTGGCCAGATGAAAGCGGATGCCGCAGGTAGGTCTGGAGTTGCGTCAGGATGGCAGGGAGCCAAACTGGCCGTCACCAGCGCGGCCATAGGCCAATGGACCGAAATCGGACAACTGGTCAATATGGCTGAACATATTCAGATATAGGGTTCGTATGGCGTGACTGGTCAGTTGCAGTGCCTTTGGCCCCGGATGATAAGTTTCGAACGCGATCCCGCCGATTTTGATCACGGCATGGTTTTCCAGGCAGAGATGGAACAGTTCAACGGGGGTGGGCGGCGCGGTTTCTACGATGGTCATGCCGTCGTGAAATTCGTGGACTGGGGTCAGCAGCGGTGCGGCCCCGGCGATGGCCCGCAGGTGAGGGGGCGTTCGTAATACCCGAGCTGCGGGGCCGGCAATCACACAGGACATTGGTCCTTGCAGGCCAAAGCAGTCGGCCATGAAACTGGTGAGTTTGTGGTTTTGCCCCCGTTGGGGTGCACGTCCTGGGATCAGGCTGCTGCTGCCTTTCCACATCAAAGTCTGCGCGGTGCCGTCCTGGGTCAGCAGGCGGTCGCCGGGCAGCAGATCCTCGACAGCAATCGGGCCGACCTCAGTGTCCACTAGCGATCCGCGGGAAAAGGCGCTAAAGGCTTCTTCGAACAGTGGCAGGGCTGGTGCGATGTGGTGGGTCTCAGTGACATTGCCGTTGGGCAGAAGGCTGGCAACCTCAAACCGTCGCAACTGGGGCCGGTTTGAGGCCCGCAGCGTTGCGGGATCCTGCAAAATTGCACTGGATTTCGCCACATTATTTGCTGCGCGTTGTAACGAGTGAGGGATCGTCATTATCGTCAGACCTTTTTCAGTTGTGCATTCGCGTCGGCCTCCACCGCAAACCTGAATGCTCAGTTTGGGTTCTCTATACTGAGAAAAATGGCGGCTATTACATCAGTTTGTCAAAAGAACTATCGGACTCTGGTTAACGTGTTTTATTGGTCCGTCGGGCTGCTTTCGGCGTCGGCACCAATATTGCCGTAATGTCCAAAAATACTGTAAGCACGGAGTTGCTTGTCCATAAGGGCCAGTGAATTGAGCCAGTAAATCGTCGACGGCACTGCCGATCGCGGCGCTGATAAAACAGGGCCGCAAAATCTATGTCACACGAGCATCCAACGTGGAAATCAGGCCTGTTTTACGAGTTCTGACTTGGTTTCGGCGGTGCTTTGGCCACGGCGGCGGGCAATAGATGCGCGTCGGGCAGGACCGCGGGTCCAGGGCATGGCAACGTCGTGATTTTGTGCACTTGTAATGATTGAATTCAGGAACTTTGTTTTAGTCGTCATTGCACTTCTCCTGCCGGGCAACTTTAGTGCCCATTGCTACGGTTGACTAAGGTATGATGGTGTAATGCGCCCCCAATGTGGCTGTTAGGTGGAATTTGACATAAATTTGGGTGAGGCGGATGCCTTGATGAATAAGCTTTGAAAACACTTGTTTATTTTGGATCTACTGCCTTTGTAGACATGCTGAAGGTGTCAAATGTGGCAGCATTTTTACAAGGCTGCCGCAATCCGCGCGGATGCTGGAGTATTCTCGATAGAGATAGCGCGGAACTTACAGGCGAATACAGGAAATCAGGCGGCCATAATCGGCTTCTTTGCTGTGGGTTGCACGCCGGTAAGAGAAAAACCGATCGGGGTCGGAGTAGGTGCAGTGATTGGTCCATTCGGCGTTTCCGATGCCCGCCTGTCGCAGCTTATTCAGGCCCAGTCCCGGCAGATCGAACAAGTACTTTCCTGAATCTCCGTTGGCAAAAAACCGGGCGTTGTCAGCATCTTGAATCATGAAATCGTCAAAGAATTCCTCGCCGACTTCATAGGCGCGTTGCGAGATGGTTGGCCCGATCACTGCCACAGTGTTGGTGCGGTCCGCGCCGAGGGCTACCATCGCGTCCAGAGTGGCCTCGAGTACCCCGTCCAGGGCTCCGCGCCAGCCTGCATGGGCAGCCCCAATGACGCCGGCCTGGGCATCCGCAAACAGGACCGGTTGGCAATCTGCAGTCAGGATGGAGAGGGCAATACCAGGGACATTGGTGACCAGGGCATCTGCCTTGGGACGCTCTGTTGTGGGCCCTGTTATTGTCACCACATCAGGTGAGTGGATCTGATGAACGCCGGTCAAGGCGGGAGGGTCGACCTGCATGGCCTCGGCAACGCGGGCGCGGTTCAGATTAACCGCCTCGGTTTGATCGGACGAACCTGCACCGCAGTTGAGGCCCTGAAATATTCCTGAAGACGCCCCGCCGCGGCGGGTGAAAAATCCATGTCGGATCGGTGAAAGCGCGTCAGAGGTGAGAATTTCCAGCGTCATGCGTTCAATCCTGGTGGCGGAGTGGCTTGATCTGGGTAGAGCCCCAGTACTTTAAACAGATTTCCCATTTCCTGTGGATGCGTCAAGCGTTGATGTGCAGCAATCAAGCTGTCCAGTGCGCTACCCGACAAAGGAGCGGCCAGCGCTTGGGCGCGGGTTGTGATGCCAAGACGCTCCAGAAAGATACCCTGGGGGGTGACACGGCTATAGGCGCAGCCCGCAGTTTTGGCTGCCAGGGCCAGAGCCTCAAAATCCACATGCGCGGTCAGGTCTGCCTGGCCGGGGTCACTTAGCGGGTCTGTGGATTGGTGATTACGCAGCGCCTGCAGTGTATCGCCAAGAGCGCGCCAATCGCCGTAGTCCACAATCAGGGCGGCTCCGCCATGACTTGCGATGCGTTGTGCGACAGTGGCGATGATCGGCATTGCGGTTTCGCAAATCTCGACCAGATCGCCGTCTTTGGTATCGGTCAGCCGATGGTCCAGTACAGGCTGCGCGGTCAGAGGGCCAAGACCAAATGTCAGCTCACCCTGCTTCAGTCCAATCCGTTTCTCCCGCCATTGTGTGCCCTCGCGCAGGAACTGACGAATGGGCAGCGCGTCGAAGAATTCGTTGGCAACCAACCACAGGGGCTGATCGGGCAGCGCGCTAACGGTGTCTTGCCATTGGACTTGATAGGCGCTTAGGGCGTCTTGTTGCCTGTCTTGCAGGGTCGGCGAGGCCTCGATCAGGACAATCTGCGCGGCCGCGTGAAAGCCGGGAACGGATTTGGTGGCCCGTAGCAGGTCGGCCATCAGAGTGCCCCGTCCGGGGCCAAGTTCGGCCAATGTGAACCGGGCCGGTGAACCCTGATCCAGCCAGCTTTGGGCCATCGACAAGCCCAGCATCTCGCCAAACATCTGGCTAATTTCAGGTGCGGTGATGAAATCGCCTGCTGCGCCCAGGGGATCACGGGTGGTGTAATAGCCATATTTTGGGTTTAGCAGGCACTCGGTCATGTAGTCGGCCACGGACAAGGGGCCATCGACATCGATCCGGGCAATCAGGTGATTGTGCAGGCTCATGCTTAACCTGCTGCCCTGGACTGCGCGCGCAGGATGAAGAAAAGGCCCAATAGGATCATCGGCAGTGACAACATCTGACCCTGTGTGATGCCGGTCCCGTCGATTTGCCAGGCCAGTCCCAACGGGTTGCCGGATGAAATGAACTGGGCGTCTGGCTGGCGGAAAAATTCCACAAGGAAACGCGCGGCACCGTAAACGGCGAGAAACACGCCCAGAATCAGGCCGGGCCTGTGAAAGGCACCGCGACGGTAAGCCAGCCATAGCAAAACAGCACCCAACAACAGTCCTTCCATCATGGCTTCGTAGAGTTGCGAAGGGTGACGGGCGCAGATCTCTCCGAGGGCCTGACCGCAATCTTGTGCGCTGTAGCCTGGAAACGCGACCCCCCATGGCAGGTCAGTGGGGCGGCCCCAAAGCTCGGCGTTGACGAAATTGGCCAGTCGACCCAACAGCAATCCGGGGGCAACCGTGTGCGCCACCAGATCCGCCATGCCAAGTTTGGGAATGTTATGGCGTGTGGCAAAGATCCAACTGGCAACAACGACACCAATCAGCCCGCCATGAAAGGCCATGCCGCCCTCCCACACCTTCAGGATTTGCAAGGGATCCGAGAGGTAGACGCCGGGTTGATAAAACAGCACGTATCCCAGCCGTCCGCCCAGGATGACACCCAGAATGATCCAGGTCAGCAGGTCTTCGACCTGTTCAGGGCGCATGGGCGGGGTTTGGTCGGGCCACAGAGCGGGCCGTTTCAGAGCGGCAAGGGCCAGCCGCCAGGCAATGAGAATGCCGACGATATAGGCCAGTGCGTACCACCGCAGGGCAAACTCGACCCCGGCAATGGAAATCGAGAAAATATCAGGCGAGAGGTCGGGGAATTGGATCATTGCATACATGGAAATCTGAATGCCTGTGCTGTGGATGTAAAGTCAACGCCTTGCCGTCGACCAATTGCTTGCCCATATAGGGTGCAAGCCAGACATGGAGAAGACTATGCAAACCAGAAATAAGATCCTCGACGACATTTCCCAGCTTATGACTAACGCTATGGGCGTTGCGCAGGGGGCCAAGGACGAGGCCGAAACAGCGATGAAAAGTCTGATGGACCGCTGGTTGGCTGATCGCGACTTTGTGACCCGTGAAGAGTTCGACGCGGTGCGCGCCATGGCGCAAAAGGCCCGTGAAGAGAACGAAGCGCTGGCTGCTCGGCTGGCGGCGTTGGAAGGCGCATCGAAAGACTGACAGCACTTTGGTGCTGGTGTTTGGTCAATTCGCAGCGGTCCCGTGTGTGCGGGGTCGCTTTTTGAGTATTTTTGAAAAGATGAAGATTTAGCGGGTCTGAGGGAATGGTCCGCATGTTGGATATTTGGCGGCATGTGAGCAGACCTGTATCTTGGGGCATAGGCACCATTCATCCACAACTTATTGCAGTTATCCCCAAAATAAGGGTTGCCACGGGACGTCTCCAGCTCCACCATATCTGGTATGGATACGGGGGATACACCCCGGTCAATTGTGCAATCAGCTAGCCAGTGGGGCCGAAGGGTTCTGTGCAGCTAGAGATTTTGTGAGGTGGCACCGTGACCCTTTCCGAGCATCACCTGGACGATGAAATTCATCCAATCGACATCGTCGAGAATCTGGCCTCCCATCATGACTGGGAATTTGATCGTATTGGCGATGACCAGATCGCAATGGCAGTCGAGGCGCAGTGGCGGACCTATTCGCTGACACTGGCCTGGTCGAGCTATGATGAAACCCTGCGCATGGTCTGCAGTTTTGAAATGGAGCCACCTGAAGACAAGGTGCCCAAGCTTTATGAACTGCTCAACAAGATGAATGATCAGTGTTGGGCCGGTGCGTTCACCTATTGGGCCGAGCAGAAACTGATGATCTATCGCTATGGGCTGGTGCTGACCGGTGGTCAGATCGCCGGGCCGGAGCAGATCGACACCATGATCAACAGCGCCGTGAGCAACGCTGAGCGGTATTATCCGGCGATCCAATTGATGGTCTGGGGTGATCGCTCGCCCGAGGACGCGATGCAGGTGGCCATTGCAGAGGCCTATGGTCGCGCGTAACACTCTGCTCTGAAGTGAGAGACAGGGAAGGGCGGGCATATGGATATGACGGATATTGCAGCACGGGGGTTGGTGCTGTTGGGCTGCGGCAAGATGGGATCAGCGATGCTGGCTGGATGGCTGGACGGCGGTTTGCCTGCTACGTCGGTGTCAGTGGTTGACCCGTATCCGTCAGAATGGCTGCAGGGGACCGGTGTTGCGATCAATAAACCACTGCCAGCTGTGCCGGCCATAGTACTGATCGCGGTCAAGCCGCAGATGATGGGCGCAGCACTGCCCAATCTGCAATTGCTGGGCGGTGGCGAAACGGTGTTTGTCTCGGTGGCTGCGGGCACATCTATTGCCACGTTCCAGGACATTCTAGGTGGGGACACACCGATCATTCGGGCGATGCCCAACACACCTGCAGCCATCGGCCGGGGTATTACGGCGATCATCGGCAACGAGGCTGCCAGTGCGACTGATTTGGACGGTGCAGAGTTGCTGCTGTCAGCGGTGGGTCAGGTGGTGCGTTTGGACAGCGAGGCTCAGATGGACGCAGTGACGGGGGTCAGCGGATCCGGACCGGCCTATGTGTTCCACTTGATCGAGACCCTGGCGGCCGCAGGAGAGGCGCAGGGGCTTCCGGCGGAGCTGTCCATGCAATTGGCCAAAGCAACGGTTGCAGGGGCAGGGGCACTGGCCGAGGCCGCCGAGGAGAGCCCCAGCCAGCTGCGGATCAATGTCACCAGTCCTAATGGCACAACACAGGCGGCGCTTGAGGTGCTGATGGATGAAAACGGTGGATTTCCAGCTTTGCTAAACAGGGCTGTCGGCGCCGCAACCAGTAGGTCTGTGGAGTTGTCACGTGGCTGAGATTTCATTTGATGAGTTTTTGAAGGTGGATGTGCGCGTGGGCACGGTTTTGCGCGCAGAGCCTTACCCTGAGGCCCGGACCCCGGCGATCAAGCTGTGGATCGATTTTGGCGATGAGATCGGCGAGAAAAAGACCTCGGCGCAGATAACTGCGCATTACCAGCCAGAAACACTGGTCGGTAAGCAGGTGATGGCGGTGGTGAATTTCCCGCCGCGTCAAATAGGCAAATTTATGTCTGAAGTGCTGGTACTTGGGCTGCCGGATGCCAGTGGAGAAATCCGCCTGATCGGTCCCGACGGACAGGTGCCTTTGGGTGGAAGGATGCATTGATGCGGGTTTTCTTATCACGGCCATTAACGGTCGAGGTCGAGACACGGGCGCGGGCGGAGTTTGATGTTGAAATCCGCAGCAACACCGCAGTGATGTCAGCAGATGAAATGCAGCGCGCATTGGCTGAGTTTGACGTGGTTATGCCAACGCTGGGCGATGCTTTTGACGCCGGAGTGTTTTCACGGGTGCCAGAGCCCCGGTGCAGGCTGCTGGCCAATTTTGGGGTAGGTTTCAATCATATCGATGTGGCCGCAGCGATGTCTGCGGGTATTGAGGTGACAAATACGCCTGGCGCAGTCACAGATGCCACGGCGGATACTGCCATGACCCTGATGCTGATGTCAGCGCGGCGAGCGGGCGAGGGCGAGCGATTGGTGCGCTCGGGGCAGTGGCAGGGGTGGCATCCGACCCAGATGCTGGGCCTGCATCTGAGTGGGAAACATGTTGGATTGGTCGGTATGGGGCGGATCGGGCAGGCGATCGCACGGCGCTGTCATTTCGGGTTTGGAATGAAGGTGAGTTATCTTGCCCGCAGTGCCAAAAAGTTGGATTTTGAGGCCCGCCGTGCGCAGGATCTGTCGCAGATGGCGGCAGAGGTGGATGTGCTGGTGGTCGCAGTTCCTGGCGGTGCCGAAACACGGCATCTGATCAATGGTGACGTGCTGTCAGCAATGCGTCCGTCGGCGCATCTGATCAATATTGCCCGTGGTGAAGTGGTTGACGAGTGCGCCCTGATCGCCGCGTTGCAGGCAAAGCAGATTGCCGGGGCGGGATTGGATGTTTATGAGTTTGAACCGCAAATCCCGCAAGCGCTGTTGGATCTGGACAACGTTAGCCTGTTGCCGCATTTGGGCACCGCAACCGAAGAGGTTCGAAGCGACATGGGGCATATGGTATTGGACAATATCGCTGCATTTATCGCAGGGCGGGAGCTGCCCAATCCGGTTTGAAGCAAGGGCCGGATTGAAGCAAGGGAATGGGGCGCTGCCCCAAACCCCGGAGTGTTTATGAAAAGATGATGGTGGGCCGCCGATTCGGTGCCTTACCCAGCGGTCAGATCGCCAACTGATTCGCGCCAATGGCGGCGGCAGAGCGACACGTAGGTCTCATTGCCGCCGATCTGAACCTGCGCGCCCTCAGTTATAGCATTGCCATTTTCGTCCTGGCGAATGACCATTGTTGCCTTGCGCCCACAGCGACAGATGGTGCGGACCTCGCGCATTTCGTCTGCCAGTGCCAACAGTGTTGCGGAACCAGGAAACAATTGGCCTTGAAAATCAACGCGGAGACCGTAGCACAGAACCGGCAGGTTCAGATCATCGACGACACGGGCCAGTTGCCAGACCTGATCCGAGGACAGGAACTGCGCTTCGTCGACAAAAACACAGGCGATTTCTCCCTGTGATATGCGGTCGCTGACCATAGTAAAAAGATCATCTGAGGGTACAAATACATCTGCCTCGGCGCCAATACCAATCCGCGATGCGATGCGACCTGCACCGGCACGGTCGTCAACCCGGGCGGTCAGCAGGTAGGTGTCCATGTTGTTTTCGCGATAATTGTGTGACGCCTGAAGAAGAACCGTCGATTTACCGGCGTTCATGGTTGAGTAGTTGAAGTAGAGTTTTGCCATTCGCGTGGTTTAACGGCTGGGGGGCAGGGTTGAAACCACTTTTGCAGCGAAAGACCATATTTTGCGGCTTGCCATACTTGGGAAAACAAGCGCCGCCTGTCTGCCTTAACCATACCGGGCGGAACGACCCTGGGGATGGACGGAAAAAGACAAAACAAGCAGCGCTTTTGACCGCGAAAACCGGCCAAGGATCAGGATACTCACACACTCCTAGTCCCAAATAGGCACCAAATGGGAAAATTCCATCATTCACTCTTTAAGATCCCGGAAACCTGAGGGATAGCAAAGGTATTGCATTTCGATTACAAGACGATAATGGGAAAAAGTTCGGGCGGTTCCCCATGGACCGCCAGACTAAAAGCCGGGACACAATAGATGGCGGAAATTGGGACTTATCTAAAAAAACACACTGAGGCCCTGGTTAAAGATGTAGGAATCGAAGCAGCCTGCCAGATCACCGGGAAATCCAAGGCAACACTGGGGCGGTACTACTCTGACAATGCGGAACATGCAGACCGGTTTATGCCGGTGGATGCGGTTGCCAAGCTGGAACAGGAGTCCTCGTTTCCGCATGTGACATCAGCACTGGCAGACCTCAAGAAAATCTCGCTGTCCTATGACGACCGCAGGCCCAATGCGCCGAGCAGCGGTGGGGTGAATTCGGATGTCATCGCCCTGAGCCAACGGTTTGCCATGTTGATGGGAGAATATCAGTCCGCGATGGAAGATGGTATTATCACTGTCAACGAAGCCAAGCGCCTGCTGCGCGAAACGGTGAATTTGCAACATGTGTTGATCGACATGAAATTGCACCTGGAAGAGGAAAGCGCCTGAGGCGCCAGATCTGAACACGCGGCCTGAATTCCTCTTGATGGGCCGGTCCTCGGTCCCGGGCGCATAACTTCCAAATGTCGCCTGGTAAAAAAGCGGAGCACTCCTGCGGCGTGCACTGGGTTATTCGGATTTGACTTTGCGTCTTGCCAACTGGGCAGCCAGATAAACTACCCGTGGCGGCGCAGGATCACTGAGCCGACCGAGTAACCGGCGCCAAATGAGCAGATCAAGCCGAGATCGCCCGCGTCGAGATCGTTTGAGTGTTGCGAGAAGGCAATGATCGATCCGGCCGAGGACGTATTGGCATAATCCTGTAGGATATTGGGCTGTTCACCCGGTTCGGGCGTGCGTCCCAGTACCTTTTTGCCGATAAAATCATTCATCGCCTTGTTGGCCTGATGCAGCCACAGCCGTTTCAGGTCGGTGTTGGTAATGTCATTGTCCGCCATGTGCCCGGCGATATGCTGGGCCACCATTGGCAGCACTTCCTTGAACACCTTGCGGCCGTTTTGCATGAACTGCATGTCGCGGCGGTCTTTGACCCCATCCGGGCGCGAGCGGCGCAAGTAGCCATTGTTGTTGCGAATGTTGTTGGAAAATTCGGTGGCGCAGCGGGTTGATAGGATTTCAAAGTGCGCGCCTTGGGCTTGGTCCTTACGCTCGATCAGCGTGGCGGTGGCGACATCGCCAAAGATAAAGTGGCAGTCACGGTCGCGCCACTCCAGGTGCCCCGAGCAGATCTCGGGATTGACCACCAAAGCTGCACGCACCGAGCCCGAACGCACCATATCAGCGGCGGCCTGAATGCCGAAAGTGGCCGAGGAACAGGCGACGTTCATATCAAAAGCAAAGCCCTGAATGCCCAGCAGATTCTGGATCTCGATTGCAATAGCGGGGTAGGCGCGTTCCAGGTTTGAGGCAGCGCAGATCACCAGATCCACATCGGCTGCTGTGCGTCCGGCCTGGGCCAGTGCCTTTTTCGCGGCGTCCAGCGCCATTTCCGCCATGATTGAGGGCTCATCATCGCTACGCTGGCGCAAGTGCGGGTACATGATATCGGGATCCAGCACGCCGGTCTTGTCCATCACATAACGTTGCTCAATGCCGCTGGCTTTAAGGATGAATTCCTCGGAGGAATGCGCCATCGGGGCCATTTCACCAACGGCTATGGCCTCGGCGTTCTCGGTGTTGACGCGGTCGGCATAGGCGTTGAAGGCCTGCACCAGTTCAGCGTTGGTGATGATCTGAGAGGGGGTAAAGACCCCGGTTCCGGTGATGGCTGGAGTGTACATGGCGTGGCGCTCTGGGTTTTTCAAAGTGCCTGCAATTTGGTCATCTTAACCTTGTGAGGTCAAGGTCAGCGGCAGGGTTCCGCCGGGGAAGGCTGGCAGGTTCGCCTTGTAATTCAAGGCCACGGCTGACCTTGGGGAGGCGTATAAACGCCTTTTCGTGGGAAGGTCAGGCGTTGGCCGGCGGTGCCGGGCAGAGTGTTGGAGGCAAAACCCCGGCCACAGGGACCGGGGTTTTATAGTTTCTTACGATCTGGCGCTTCGTCCGTGCGCAAGCGAAACGCCCCATTGGGGCGTCTCCGGGGAGCTTACTTACCCCTGTAGGGCTTTCACCTCAACTTCGCCCTCGGCCTGCGCCTTAATTGCCAGGGCGGCGGCGTTGGCGCCGGCGGCGGTAGTGAAGTAGGGGATCCGGTCATAGAGCGCCACGGCGCGCATGTCCTTGCTGTCCAGTACCGCCTGCGTGCCTTCGGTGGTGTTCATCAGCAGCTGCACATCGCCGTCTTTCAGCATGTCGATGACGTGCGGGCGGCCTTCATAGACCTTGTTGACCCGCTCGCAGGCCACGCCGTGACCGTCCAGCCAGGACTGCGTGCCGCTGGTGGCCACCAGGGTCAGCCCCTGCGCCACCAGAACCTGAGCGGCCTCCAGCATCAATGCGCCCTTGTCGGCGTCCTTGATCGAGATGAACGCCTTGCCCGAAGAGGGCAGAACCACTCCGGCCCCCATTTGAGCTTTCAGGAAGGCGCGAGGAAAATCGCGGTCCCAGCCCATGACTTCACCGGTGGAGCGCATTTCAGGCCCGAGGATGGTGTCAACGCCAGGAAAACGGGCAAAAGGCAACACCGCCTCTTTGACCGAGAACCACGGCATGTTGGGATCGGCCAGCGTCATTGCGTCGCCCAGAGGCAGCACGTCGTCATACTTGGCGTCGGCCTTATAGGGCTCGCGCAGAGGGAAATTGCTGAGTGGCTCACCGGCCATGACGCGGGCAGCAATCGATGCAATGGCGCTGTCAGTGGCCTTGGCGACAAACGGCACCGTGCGGCTGGCGCGTGGGTTGACCTCGATCAGGTAAATCACCCCATCCTTGATGGCGAACTGAATGTTCATCAACCCGACCACATTCAATCCCTTGGCCAAGGCAAAGGTCTGCGCCTTGATCTCGGTCAGAACATCGTCCGACAGTGAATAAGGCGGCAGCGAGCAGGCGCTGTCGCCCGAGTGGACACCAGCCTCTTCGATGTGCTGCATGATGCCGGCAACATGCACGTCCTTGCCGTCGCAGATCGCATCCACATCCAGTTCCACCGCGCCAGACAGATAGCTGTCCAGCAGAACAGGGCTGTCACCAGACACCACCACCGCCTCAGCGATGTAGCGCTCCAGCTGTGCCATGTCGCGCACGATTTCCATCGCGCGGCCACCCAGCACGTAAGATGGGCGGATCACCAGAGGGAAGCCGATTTCACCGGCAATTTCCAGCGCCTGCGCGTCAGTCGAGGCGATGCCATTGGTTGGCTGTTTCAGGCCCAGCTCGTTAACCAAGGCCTGGAACCGCTCACGGTCTTCGGCCAGATCAATTGCGTCAGGTGTGGTGCCAAGGATTGGAATGCCCTCGGCCTCTAGTGCGTTGGCCAGTTTCAGCGGAGTCTGGCCGCCGAATTGAACGATCACACCGTGCAGAGTACCGTTTTGCTTCTCAGTCTCGAGAATTTCCATCACGTGCTCAAATGTGAGCGGCTCAAAATACAACCGGTCCGAGGTGTCATAGTCGGTCGACACGGTTTCGGGGTTACAGTTGACCATGATGGTTTCGTAACCAGCGTCGGTTAGCGCATAGCAGGCGTGACAGCAGCAGTAGTCAAACTCGATCCCCTGACCAATCCGGTTTGGTCCACCGCCCAGAATGACCACTTTTTTGCGCTCACTTGGACGGGCTTCGCATTCCGCCTCGCCCATCATCGGGGCCTCGTAGGTCGAGTACATATAGGGTGTCTGCGCTTCGAACTCGGCGGCACAGGTGTCGATGCGTTTGAAGACGGCAGTGACACCCAGCGCGCGGCGGGCTTTGCGGACATCGGTTTCAGCGGCCGCGGTCAGATTGGCCAGACGGGCATCGGTGAAGCCCATCATTTTCAGGTTGCGAATGCCGCGTTCGTCCGTTGGCAACCCGTTGGCGCGCAACTCGGCTTCGGCCTCGATGATCTCGCGGATACGGGCCAGGAACCAGGGGTCAAACATGGTGACGCCGTGGATTTCATCATCCGACAAGCCATGGCGCATTGCCTGCGCGATGGTGCGCATGCGGTCCGGGGTCTGCAGGCTGATTGCTTTGATTACAGCGGCCTTCTCGGCGCCTGCATCCTCCCATAACCCAACCGAGACACCGGGAATGTCGATCTCGTCAAACCCGGTCAGATCGGATTCCATCGACGCCAGCGCCTTTTGCAGGCTTTCGTGGATGGTGCGGCCAATGGCCATAGTCTCGCCGACCGATTTCATCGCAGTGGTCAGGTATGGTTCGGCGCCTGGGAACTTCTCAAATGCAAATTTCGGGATCTTGGTGACAACATAGTCGATGCTCGGCTCGAAACTGGCCGGTGTCACCTTGGTGATGTCGTTGTCCAACTCGTCCAGCGTGTAGCCCACTGCCAGCTTGGCGGCGATCTTGGCAATCGGGAAGCCGGTCGCCTTGGAGGCCAGCGCCGAGGAGCGGCTGACCCTTGGGTTCATCTCGATTACCACCATACGACCGTCGGCAGGATTGACCGCCCATTGCACGTTGGATCCGCCAGTTTCCACGCCGATTTCGCGCAGCACGTTGACCGAGTGGGTCCGCATGATCTGGAATTCTTTGTCGGTCAGGGTAAGCGCCGGAGCAACTGTGATCGAATCACCGGTGTGCACACCCATCGGGTCGATGTTCTCGATCGAGCAGACGATGATGGCGTTATCGGCAGTGTCGCGCACCACCTCCATCTCAAACTCTTTCCAACCCAGAAGGCTCTCGTCGACCAGGATCTGATTGACTGGCGAAGCATCCATGCCGGTGCGGCAGAAATGCACATAATCGTCGCGGTTATAGGCCACACCGCCGCCAGTGCCGCCCATGGTAAAGGCGGGGCGGATGATGGCCGGAAGGCCAATGTCCTCTAGTGATTCAAGCGCGATGCGCACGCCTTCGTCCAGGTCCGCTTTGCCACTGTCCAGATTGGGGGCGGTGACGATGGTGGCGCGCGGGTTCTCGATGCCCAGACGGTCCATCGCCTCGCGGAACAATTTGCGATCTTCTGCCATTTCAATGGCATCGCGAGAGGCACCGATCATTTCGACGCCGAATTTCTCCAGCACGCCCATCTCTTCCAGCGCCAGCGAGGTGTTCAACCCGGTCTGTCCGCCCATAGTGGGCAGCAGCGCGTCAGGGCGTTCTTTCTCGATGATTTTGGCGACCACTTCGGGGGTGATGGGTTCGATATAGGTGGCGTCTGCCAGGCCGGGGTCTGTCATGATTGTCGCGGGGTTGGAGTTGACCAGAATGACCCGGTAACCTTCTTCGCGCAGGGCCTTACAAGCCTGTGCACCCGAGTAGTCAAACTCGCAGGCCTGGCCAATAACAATAGGTCCCGCACCAATAATCATGATCGATTGGATGTCGGTTCTTTTTGGCATGGCCATATTCCTTTGATGTGCGCGAGTCGTGAGCGCCCCCATGCGCCCAAATTGTCATGGGTTATAGGCCTCGCGAGGAAAGGTGCAAGGGGGATCGGAAACGAGATGACAATTGCCGCAAATACCGCTTTTGTTCGCATAGCGAACGTTTATACGACTCCTTACGGACAATTGGAGTAACCCAAAGTGCGCATCCGCTTTGATCAGGGGCCCAGGGGGCCGGGGACCTGTTTCAAGACCCCACATCGGGTGATCCGTGCGGATCATCCGCATCAGGTGCCAGCGGCACTGGAGGATCTGGATGCTGCGCGGGCGGCTGGTGGCTGGCTGGCGGGTTACGCCAGCTATGAGCTGGGCTATGCCTTGGAGCCAAAGCTGGCGTCGCTGATGCCCGACGACCGTCAGTTGCCGTTGATGTGTTTCGGGGTCTATGACGCTCCGGTGGCGAGAGTAGGACAACTCCCGGCTATGGCGACCAAAACGGGACTGCACGATATTACGCCCCGTTGGGGTTTTGACCGCTATGCCGCAGCCTTTGCGCAGGTGAACCGCAATATCGGTGCCGGGGATATCTATCAGGCCAATCTGACCTTTCCCCTGGATGCCACTATGTCTGGCGATTACGATTCGCTGTATGCGGCGCTAGTGGATGTTCAGCCCGTCGGCCACGGGGTCTTGGTCGAACAGGATGATCTGCCGGATCTGTTGTCGCGCTCACCCGAATTGTTCTTTCGCACCGACGCAGACGGCCTGATCGAAACCCGCCCGATGAAAGGCACACAGCCACGCAGCGCGGATCCGACTGAGGATGCGGCCCGGCGCGATTTTTTGCAACGCGATGAAAAGAATCGCGCCGAGAATCTGATGATCGTCGACCTGCTGCGCAATGACATCAGTCGCGTGGCGCAACTCGGATCAGTCTGCGTGCCCGAACTCTTCGCGGTCGAGACCTACGCGACGGTGCATCAGATGGTGTCGACGGTTCAGGCGCAGCTGCGCCCCGGTGTAGGATTGGCCGAAATCCTGTCGGCGCTTTTCCCATGCGGGTCGATCACCGGTGCGCCGAAAATTCGTGCGATGCAGATCCTGGCTGAGTTGGAACCCGACCCGCGCGAGATCTACTGCGGCACTATCGGCTGGGCGGCCCCCGACGGGCAGTCCAGTTTCAACGTGGCGATCCGCACGCTGATGGTCAAAGATGGCAAGGCAGTGATGAATGTCGGCGGCGGTGTGGTCTGGGACAGCACCGCCGAACTGGAATATGAGGAAGCCCTATGGAAAACCCGATTTGCCCGCCAGACACTCCAGCCCCAGACGCCCACGACTATGCCCTGATCGAAACCTTTGGCTACCACCCGGAACAAGGCATCGCCCATGCACCGCTGCATGTGCACCGTATGCAGGCCTCGGCTGAGGCACTGGGGTTTATGTTTGATCGCCGTGCGGTGATGCAGCAGATGGAAAGTATCACCTCGGCGGTGCCGCTGCGCTGCCGGTTGACGCTGGACCGGGCTGGAGTGCTGGACCTGACCACAGCCGCGATGCCCGCCAAGCTGGGCCAGATGCAGTTTGTGATTGCCGATACCCGATTGCACTCAGGCGATGCGCTGCTGCGCCACAAGACCACCCGACGCGATGTCTATGACTGCGCAAGGGCCGCCCTGCCTGCGGGTATAACCGAGGCCCTGTTCCTGAATGAGCGCGGCGAGGTCTGCGAAGGCACTATCACCAATATCACCATCACCACAGCTGACGGCGATCATCTGACACCGGTGCTGAACTCGGGCTGTCTGCCGGGGGTCTATCGGCAAAAACAGCTGAACAGTGGGCGGTTGTCCGAGGCGGTATTGACGCTTGCTGACCTGAAATCGGCACGCAGTATTCACCTGATCAACGCGCTGCGTGGGGCAACACCAGCGATTTGGGCGCCCCAGTGCAGTCAATTCACCCAGTTTGCTTGACAATAGCGTCGCAACCCTGTGTATCGGCCCGGACGAATTCCGCGCTTTGTAGCGCCGATCCCGAGTGACGAAAGGTCAAATCATGCACGCCTATCGCAGCCACACCTGCGCCGCCCTGACTGCCGCCAATGTTGGCGAAACCGTTCGCCTGTCTGGCTGGGTCCATCGTGTCCGCGATCATGGCGGCTTGCTGTTCATCGATCTGCGCGATCACTACGGTATCACTCAGGTTATGGCAGACCCCGACAGCCCGGTCTTTGCCGAGCTGGAAAAAGTGCGCTCGGAATGGTGCATCAAGATCGAAGGCAACGTGCTGGCACGTGACGAAAGCCTGATCAACAAGGCGATCCCAACCGGCGAAGTCGAAGTCTTCATTCGCGATATTGAGGTCCTGGGTCAATCTGAAGAACTGCCACTGATGGTGTTCGGCGATCAGGAATACCCGGAAGAAACCCGCCTGAAGTATCGCTACCTGGACCTGCGCCGCGAGGCGATGCAGACCAACATGAAACTGCGTTCGGATGTTGTGACCTCGATGCGCAAGCGCATGTGGGAAAAAGACTTCCGCGAGTATCAGACACCGATCATCACTGCGTCCTCTCCCGAAGGCGCGCGTGACTTTCTGGTCCCATCGCGTCAGCATCCGGGCAAGTTCTACGCCCTGCCACAGGCCCCCCAGCAGTTCAAACAGCTGATGATGGTTGCCGGGTTCGACAAATATTTCCAGATCGCGCCGTGTTTCCGCGACGAAGACCCGCGCGCTGACCGCTCGCCAACCGATTTCTACCAGCTTGATCTCGAGATGTCCTTTGTCGAGCAGCAGGACGTGTTCGACACCATCCAGCCGGTGCTGCAAGGCGTGTTCGAAGAGTTCGGTGGCGGTCGCAAGGTCGACGATGTCTGGCCGCAGATCTCGTACAAAGATGCCGCGCTGTGGTATGGCACCGACAAGCCCGACCTGCGCAACCCGATCAAAATGCAGGTGGTCAGCGATCACTTCCGTGGTTCTGGTTTTGCCATCTTTGCCAGCCTGCTGGAAAACGAAGGCACTGAAATTCGCGCCATCCCAGCCCCCAAGGGCGGCAGCCGCAAGTTCTGTGACCGGATGAACAAATTTGCCCAGGGCGAAGGTCTGCCGGGCATGGGCTATATCTTCTGGCGTAAACAGTCGGCGGATTCCATTGCTCAGGAACGCGGCATCACCGTCAAAGAAGTCAACGCCATGGTGAAATCTGGCGAGATCACTCTGGGGAACGAGGCGGCAGGTCCGCTGGCCAAGAACATCGGCCCCGAGCGCACCGAGGCGATCCGTCAGCAGTTGGGGCTGGACGTTGGCGATGCAGCGTTCTTCTTAGGCGGCAAGCCCAAGGCGTTCGAAGCGGTCGCAGGCCGGGCCCGTACCGCCATCGGCGATGAGCTGGGACTGACCGACCTGAACCGCTTTGCCTTTGCCTGGATCGTGGATTTCCCGATCTACGAAGCTGATGAGGAAACCGGCAAGATCGATTTCGAGCACAACCCGTTCTCGATGCCGCAGGGTGGTATGGACGCACTTCTGGGCGATCCGCTTAAGGTGTTGGGCTATCAGTACGATCTGGCCTGTAACGGCTACGAGCTGGTGTCGGGTGCGATCCGGAACCACCGTCCTGAAATCATGTTCAAGGCCTTTGAAATTGCAGGCTATGGCAAGGACGAGGTCGAAAAGCGCTTTGGCGGCATGGTCAATGCCTTCCAGTACGGTGCTCCGCCCCACGGTGGCTGTGCCGCTGGTGTCGACCGTATCGTGATGCTGCTGGCAGACGAGGCCAACATCCGCGAAGTGGTGATGTTCCCAATGAACCAGCGCGCCGAAGACCTGATGATGAATGCGCCCAGCGATCCAACTTCGGATCAGCTGATGGAGCTGGGACTGCGGGTGATCCCACAGGATCAGTGATCCCACTGATTTGCGTAGTCAAGATCAAAGGCCTGGGGTTTCCCCGGGCCTTTTTTCATGAGCAAGGCCACGGTCTGTTTGCATGAGCAAAGAATGGCTGCTTGAAAAAATACCGCCGGAAAATTCTGCACCATGGGTATAACTATTGCGAACCCGCACAGGCACCACAGCCTTGGCCGTCGCCGCGGTAATTAAGACGCTGGGAGCAAGATTATGAAGGTTTCACCTGCGCTGGCAGAGATCCGGTTTGGTTGCGGATTGTCGCCAGACTTGACGCCGAAGGGCTCGACCGAGGACATATTGCACCGGCTTGCCGGCCCCGACCACATGGCTGCCGCCCATCCAATCGCCGATTTTGATAGCCTTTGGCTGCTCGCGGGGGCCTACACTGAGCTGCGTCGACAGCGGCGCAAGACGAGGGGAACCGAGGCCTACGAAGATGTGAATGAGCAATACAAGATCATGCGCCGCGAGGCGCGGTTCGACCGGACCCGCTGGTTCGGACAACTCATTCTACGTCACAGTCAAACCGAGGATGGGTTCCGCGAAAGATTGGCCTTGTTCTGGGGCGATCACTTTACGGCGCAGGGAAAAACCGGTTTGGTGAAACTGATGGGCGCACCCTATGTGGAGACAGCGATCCGGCCCTATGTTTCTGGCACCTTTGCCGATCTGTTGATCTCGGCTGTTACCCATCCAATGATGCTGGACTATCTGGATCAGAACAGATCAATTGGTCCCAATAGCCAACTTGCCCAAAATTCAAACCGCTCCAGGGGATTAAACGAAAACCTGGCACGTGAAGTGATGGAGCTTCACACCCTGGGCGTTGACGGGCCCTATACGCAGCAGGATGTCCGACAACTGGCTGAGCTGTTTACAGGGCTTAGTTTCAAACACAAGACAGGGTTCCGGTTTAATGCGAAGATGGCAGAGCCGGGCAGCGAAACCGTGTTGGCAAAGGATTATGGGGATGATCCGGCGCAGTTGGGCCAAATCCATGCGGTTCTTGGCGATTTGGCGGTCCACCCTGCAACGGCAGACCATATTGCCCGTAAACTGGTGGTGCATTTCGTCTCGGATCAGCCGGATCCTGCCCTTGTTGACCATATCGCGGGCCGGTTTCGCGACACCGGTGGTGACCTTGCCCAAGTCTATGCGGCCCTGTTGGAACACCCTGTCGCATGGGTTCCGGGCCTGCAAAATGTAAAACCGCCGTTTGATTTTGTCGCCAGTGCCTGTCGTGCCCTGGCGATTCAGCCAGCCCATGTGAACCGGGCAAATCCAAGGAAGCTTGCCAAGCGGTTGATAAGGCCACTGGACCTGATGGGGCAGCCCTGGGAACACTCAATTGGCCCTGATGGATGGCCCGAAGAGGACTCATCCTGGGTCACGCCACAGGGGTTGGCGGCCCGGATGCGTTGGGCGATGCTGGCGCCGCGCCAATTGATTAAAGTCCTGCCACCACCCGACATTTTTGTCGAAACCAGCCTGGGTGAATTTGCCGATGGGTCGGTGCAATTTGCGGCACGGGCTGCCGAAACTCAAGCTGAGGCGATAGGGTTGGTGCTGTCTTCTCCTGCCTTTCAGCGCCGCTAACAAGAGGACAAAATCATGACATTGAACCGTCGCCAATTTCTGACCCGCTCAGCCGTCATCGGATGTTCCGCCGCTGCCAGCCCCTTGTTGACCCCTGTTAGTTTTGCCGCCGCTCCCTGGGACACCCGGTTGGTTGTGATCATTCTGCGTGGCGGTATGGATGCATTGGATATGGTGCAGCCTTACGGGGATGCCAACTATGCTGGCCTAAGGCCGACCTTGACCGGTGGTCCTGACAATGGCGGACTGGATCTGGACGGATTTTACGCGCTGCACCGCGGCTTAGCCCCGTTGATGCCGCTGTGGAAACGGCAAGAGCTGGGTTTTGTGCACGCTGTTTCTACCCCGTACCGCAATCGCCGCAGTCATTTTGACGGTCAGGACCTGCTCGAGGCAGGGACGGCGGAACTGGGGCGGTCTGACGGGGGATGGCTGAACCGCATGTTGCAGCAGATGGGCGGTGTTGAAACCCGGACCGCATTTGCCATCGGTCAAGGAGAGATGAAACTGTTGCATGGGGGGGCGCAGGTCACGGACTGGAGCCCGGACGCGGCATTGAACTTAAGCCCTCAAGCCAGGGTGCTGGCCGAACAGATGATGCAGCATGACCCGTTGTTCCACTCGGCTTTGGCCGAGGCACTGGACCTCTCGGAAAATGAATCCATGACGTTGGATCAATCTGAAAGTGACGGGGGCATGATGGAAATGACCATGCCTTTGCCCACGCGTGGTAAGTCGCATTTGAAAATTGCCGAATTTGCCGCCGAGCGATTGCGCGCTGAAACCCGAGTGGCCGCCTTTTCGATCAATGGATGGGATACGCATTCCAATCAGTCAAAGGGGCTAGGCACCGCACTCGGGCGGTTGTCAGATACAATTCTAGCCCTGCGCAATGGGGTTGGTGGGGCGACCTGGGGGAAGACGGCGGTACTGGCGATGACGGAATTTGGCCGTACCGCCCGCGAGAACGGCTCCAAGGGCACTGATCATGGGACCGGCGGCGCCATGCTGCTGGCAGGAGGAGCCATTCGCGGGGGCCGGGTGCATGGGCGCTGGCCCGGGTTGGAGGAGGCCGATTTGTTTGACCGGCGCGATCTGATGCCCACTGCGGATGTGCGGGCCCAGGCGGCCTGGATCATGCGGGGACTTATCGGCGTTGATCAGGCGCAGCTGGAACAATTTGTCTTTCCAGGTCTCGACATGGGGGCTGATCCGGGGCTGCTTTTGTGATCCGCCAAAGGGCAGGGCCTGTCGGTCACGGTGCTTTTGCGCCTATGCCGAAATATCAATTATAAAGAGTTCAACCGACGATGTGCAGGGCCATCAGTGGTCGTGCAACGACGATGACGTTGAGACTTGAAACAAGGGTCAGGCCAGGTGCCACAGTGGGCGCAATACTCAGGGTCCCGTTCACTTGTCCGACGGAAGGCCCCCTAAAACCTCGGTCTCATACAGGTCATTTGCAGCCCTGTTGCGGCGAATTCTACCCGCCGCAAATCTGGCCCGCCCATAAAGAGCGATGGCCAGAGCGACCCCAGCTAGCAGAGCGGCTTCCAGCACGTCAGATCGCTAACTTTTGGCTTAGACGATCCTGAACCAACCCAGCGATCCGGGCGGCCTCGGTGGCCACGGGACGGCCTGCGGACAGCGCCTGTGTCAAACCCGTCGCGGCCTCTGCCAGCGAATGGTCACCAACGCTGCGGGCTACCCCACCCAGGAACTGGGCAACATAGTTCAACATTTTGTCCTCTTGTGCGACGTTCAGGACATCTGCGACATGGGCCATGTCATCCTGAAAGGCCAGCAAATCCGGGTGGATAACCTCATCCGGCAGGTCCACCGCGCCAATAGGTTGGCGATCAGCGGGCAGCCGTGAGAGAATTGCCTGCTGAAAGGCTGCCAGAGAGGTCACTGGTTTTGCCAGAAACCCGTCCGCACCAGCGGCGAGTGCTGCATCTTGACCGGTATCATCACCCGAGGTGCCCAGCACGACGCTGACGCGCGGACTGGCGCTTACAGCTTCTTCGATCAAATCTACACCAGATCCATCAGGCAGGCCCAGATCAACAATCAGAACCGAGGGGCGGTAGACTTGCAAATGTCGTCGGGCAGATTTCAGACAATCAGCTCTTCGAATGCGGGCACCACTGCGCAGACACAACAGGCGCATCGCTTCGCAGGCATAGCGGCTGTCCTCAATAACTAGAATGGTCAGCCCCAATAGGGGGCGCCGGGTGGTGGGTTGGCGGTGTGCAGCGGCAAACAGGTCCGAATCGTCCATAACACTTGCTCCTTTCGGCAGAGGCCCTGACGCTATGGAATCGAAGCTAATTCCCGGTTAACGCGGCGAATGCCCCATCTAAGACGGTAATTACTGCAGGGTTGGGCGCATTGGCGCACTTGCCGCTCCGCTTGTCAGCCGGCATAAACGCAGCAAATTCCAGACGGGAGATATGATGATGATTGGCCGGTTGAACCATGTGGCGATTGCGGTGCCTGACCTCGAGGCGGCGATGGCGCAATATAGGGACACTTTAGGGGCCACTGTTGGGGCGCCACAAGATGAACCTGATCACGGCGTGACCGTGGTCTTCATCGAATTGCCCAACACCAAGATCGAATTGTTGTTTCCACTGGGGGATAACTCGCCGATCATTGGATTTCTGGAGAAAAATCCGTCTGGTGGCATCCATCACATCTGTTATGAGGTCGACGATATCCTGATCGCACGCGATCATCTGCTGGCAAAAGGCGCGCGGATACTTGGCTCGGGCGAGCCAAAAATAGGTGCCCACGGCAAACCAGTGCTCTTTTTGCACCCGAAAGATTTCAATGGCTGCCTGGTGGAACTCGAACAGATCTAAGATTACACAGTCCGAAACTGAAAAAAGGCGCGCGACATGTCAATTACATCCGGACTGGTGCTCTATGCGGTGATCTGGTTCCTGAGCTTTCTGGTGATTATCCCCATTCGACTGGAAACTCAGGCCGATAAGGGAAAGGTGGTGCCCGGTACACATTCCAGTGCACCGGAAAATCACTACCTCAAGCAAAAAGCCATCATAACCACCGGGGTGGCAGTGGTGCTCTGGGCCCTGATCGCTGGAATCATCCTGTCAGAGGTGATCAGCGTCAACGACTTTGACTGGCTGGATGTTTATCCGGACCCTGAATAGGCCAGCAGCCCTTGCGACCCCAATGGCCGCAAGGGCAAAACCCAAGATCAGCCCCGCCTTTGTAGCGCGTGATATATATGGGTGAATGTCGCGGCACCCAGAATTGGGATCACCAGGTTAAGCAGCGGGATCGACAGTGGCATGGCCATCAATGTGCCTGCCAGCCAAATGGTGCCCAAATGCTTTCGGCGCAATTTCTTGGCCTCGGGCAGGCCAACACGGCGGGCCGCAGCCAGCGTGAAATACTCACGCCCCAGCAGGAACCCATTTAGGCCCCAGAATATAAACACGGCCGCAGGTGGTATCAGCGCATAAAGGATCAGCGCCAGAACGTTCGCCGAGATCAACACGCCCAGGAAATTCACCGTATCCTTAAGGGCCTGCCAAAACGCTGTTTTGTCCGCCGCAGGCAAATAGGGGAAATGCTTATCCTCAACCGCCTGCGCCACCTCATCCAGAAACATCGAGGTGATCGCCGAGGCAACGGGCACCATCAGGAACATCGACAAGATCAACATGAAAATCAGCGACCCGATCGACAATAGGTCATCCAGCCAGCGCACTTCACCCAGCAGCGGAACTGTTGCATCGGGACCAACAAGCCACTGGATCAGAACCAAAAAGCAAGCATAAGCTGCGATCAGCAACGCCAGGGACAAGCCAATACCCAAAGCCAGGACCCTGCGAAACCTTGGATCCCCTATCTGCGCAACAGCCTTGAAAAAGGACTCGAAAATCATGCGCTGACCCAGGTTGTGATGGCGGATACATCGGGCCGCGGTCGCTCAGGTGGCTTGCTGCTTTCAGTTGCGATATGGATCAGACCAGCGATGCGTTCATTGCCCGCCAGTTCAAAAGCATCGCTGCAAAAGCCTGCGTCGTGGCTGACCCAACCAGACAGCCAGTTGGCCCCCCAACCTGCCGCAAGAGCCGCATTCAATAGGCTCAGGCAGACAGCACCGGCTGAATAGGTCTGCTCGATAGCCGGAACTTTCTCACTTGGCGATTGCACTTCCACAACGACGACAGCCAGTTGCCCGAGTTCAAACTGACTGCGACCCTTGGCAATATCTGCCGGATCCTTACCCAATCGTTCCCCTGCCTTGGATGTAAGCTCTGCCAGCCGCGCCATCGCACCGCGTTCCACCACGATAAACCGCCAGGGTTCTAGCTTCCCATGGTCCGGCGTGCGTGCCGCCGCTGTCAACAGCGGCTCCAATTCAGCCCGGGTTGGGGCAGGTGCGACAAGTGTCTTGGCAGGGCGTGACCGGCGGCTGAGCAGAAAATCCAGCGCGGCAGAGTTCTGAAGGGGCATATGTAAAGCCTTATTACATTCTATCCCTCCCATTTCGGCAGACCAAGCAGGAATTTCAAGGCAAAAAGCAAAATCAACTCCGCGTTTTTCCCGATCCGCTTCATCTGGCCAGAAATATCCCCGCCGGAGGCTTGAAAATATTGGCAATCCCTCTCGTCGCAGGGCAACACTACCCGCATGGGAAAACCAAAAAGCAAAGACCTACCAGACCTTGGTCACCTGGCTCAAACAGGGACGGAAATTGCGGTGCGTGTAACCCCCAAGGCTGCGCGCAATGCCATACAATTCAAAAATGGCCAACTGCGCATATCAGTCACTGTGGTGCCTGAAAATGGTAAGGCCAACGACGCTGTGCAGGGCCTGTTGTCCAAGGCCATGGGGGTCGCGCCGTCTTATCTGCAGTTAAAACGCGGACAGGCCGCCCGCGAGAAACTCTTCGTCTATTCGGGGCCTTCGCGCAATTGATACACGCCTTCTGGCAGGTCAAGCGCAACTGAAAGGTCGCGCACCTGATCTTGTGACAGCGTAATCAAATGCACCCGGTCTGTGCGTGGGTCATACTGCTCAATGGTGACACATTCCGCAAAGGAGTTGATAGTGACATCCTCCAGTAACGGGGCCTCGCCCTCATCCAGAAGGGTGATCACTGTGGCGTCAAATTCATGTTCTATGGTAAACATTCCACCAGCTTGCCCCGCGACTGCACTGCTGGCAAGGCCTTGCACCATCACGGTATCTTTTACTCAATATGATGCCGACAATGACACAGCGCAATTGATCCCAAGGCGTAATATCCTCTAGTATTGGATGCAGGTGGTCCAGGAGAGTGTCATGCGCCGATTGTTATTGCTATTGGTCGTTTCTCTCGCTGCTTGCGAAATCTACGAGCCCCCCATCGCGGGACAAGGAGCCAGCCTGCAGAACGCAGGCCCACAGGGCGCGCTCAGTGGTGGCTCCGCCAGTGCATCCTTTGCTTTCGTATCTCGATCTGTTGAACCGGTGGCCGAACGCGAATGCCGATCCAGGACGCAAGGGCTGAATTGTGACTTTTTGATCCGTATCGATCCGGATCGTAACGCTCCGGCCAACGCCTACCAAAGTCTGGACAGATCGGGGCGTCCGGTGATCACCTTTACCCGAAAAATGCTCGCTGACCTGTCCAACCCGGACGAGCTGGCCTTTGTGATGTCGCATGAGGCGGCCCATCACATTCGCGGCCACCTGGCACGGCAACAGCAAAACGCCGTATCTGGCGCGATTATTTTTGCCGGGCTGGCAACCATCGCTGGCGCCAGTGCCAGTGATATCGTCGACGCGCAGGATTTGGGTGCAATGGTCGGCGCCCGCAGTTACTCCAAGGATTTTGAGCTAGAGGCGGATCAGCTAGGGACAATTATTACCCATCAGGCTGGATTCAGACCCAGCGTTGGCGTGCAATTTTTTGGCCGCCTGCCTGACCCCGGCGACACATTTCTGGGCACTCATCCAGCCAACCATGATCGGGTGAAAATCGTGCAGCAGACCATTCGCCAATATAACCTGAACTGACATATGACCCGTTCACCTTTACCCAAACAAAAACTCATGCAGCTGGGTGTGATCCTGACGGATCGCGGGTCGCGCTATGCCGTATCCGGTGCACCCGTGACAACTCGCGACGAGATTGATGTAGTCCTGACCGAATTAAAGCGGGACCGATCCTACGCCAAGGCCACCCACAACACTTGGGCCGCGCTGTTGCCCAGCGGTGGGCTTAAGGCGGATGATGGTGAAAGCGGGGCGGGCATGGTGATACTGCGCATGCTGGAACGCGCAGAGCTGCAAAGCCATGTCATCATCGTAACGCGATGGTATGGCGGTAAGAAGCTGGGCGGTGATAGGTTCCGGCGGGTGCAAGATGCGGTCCGCGCCTATCTCGAGGACCAGAACCTCTCTGGGTAACGGATTGACCCCCAGCCGCAAAAACAGACAGGTTTCTGTAGAATTGATGGTCGTTGCGGGCTTTGGACCAATCCCGTCAGGCCAAAGGTATTTGGCCCTGTTCAATTGCAATACAGGAATGCACATCCCTTTCGATCTCCCACCCAGCATTGACCTCAAAGTCTCCCGCCCTCGCGCCAGGCATTGGCTACGCCAATCCCCGTTGCGATGTTGGGCCCGGCGCCGCGTAGCGGCGCTTGGCCCAACGGCTGGAGGCATCTATGATGCCGGACAGCGGGCGGGAGCCGTTAGTGGTGATTAGAGCTTGCTGTGACTGCCATCACAAAGCGGTGCTTTGGTCGAGTGTTTGCAGCCGCAGAAGAACAGTTTCTTGCTGGCTTGCGCGGTGTATTTGATCGGCTCAAAAGGGCCGCCCTTGTGCGACCCATCGCAGAACGGCTGCTTGCTGGATTTGCCGCAGGCGCACCAGAAATAGGATTTTCCTTCGGTCACTTCGACGGGAAACGGGGCCTTTTGGGCAATGGTTGGTGGGGATGACATGGCTTGGGGGCTCCCTGGCTGGTTGTCTCCCCTGCAACTTTGCCAAATTACGGGCTTCGGTCAAGCCAACAGCTTGTAACCGTCGCGCCGTCGCGCCGGTTTGGCGGCATGGAATTTTTCCTGAACCGGTTAAAATACCGCATAATCTGGAGCTGCTCCGGCTGCCGATGGAAACCGGCGAGCACGGCCTGATCCCGGCGCTGGGCGTGTTGGTTCTGGCGGCCAAGCTGTTCAATACCGCGATTGAGCGGGTGGTGGATTATATATCAGCAGAGCAGCACCCGCTGGCCGGGCAGGTCAAGGACGCGGGCAGTGCAGGGAGGGCACCCGCTGCATGAATCCCGTATAGGGCGCGGGGTTGTGAGTTTTGGCGTTGTAGATCAGATGGGCGGGCATGGGCTTCCTCCAGTTGAACAGAGGGAGCCCGGCAGGTGTCGTTGGGGGTGGCTCTGGCCGCACGTCGCTAGAAAACGTCCGCAGTACTACTTATCGGAGTTTCCAGGGCTCCGCCCATGCATTTTTGAAACACTCTCCCAGAGAGTTTCTAATTCGAAATGCATCCCCACAAATCATACTCGCCGGCCTCATCCACCTCGACGGTCACCAGATCGCCAGCTGACAATCCTTCGGTGCCTTCATCAATAAACAAGTTGCCGTCAATCTCGGGGGCGTCGGCCTTGGTGCGGCAGGTGGCGATGCCGTCTTCGTCGATGTCATCCACGATCACCTGCATCACCTGACCCACCTTAGCCTCCAGCTTGGCCTCGGAAATCGCCTGCGCCTTTTGCATGAAGCGTTCCCAACGCTCTTGCTTCAGCTCTTCGGCGACATGATCGGGCAACTCGTTGGAGCGCGCACCCGCGACGTTTTCATATTTGAAACAGCCAACCCGGTCCAGCTGTGCTTCGTCCATCCAGTCCAGCAAGTGCTGGAACTCTGCCTCGGTTTCCCCAGGGTAGCCAACGATAAAGGTCGAGCGCAGGGTGATGTCGGGGCAGGTGGCGCGCCAGGCGGCAATCTCGTCCAGGGTTTTGGCGCCAGCAGCGGGGCGCGCCATGCGTTTCAGCATATCGGGGTGTGCATGCTGAAACGGGATGTCCAGATAAGGCAACACTGCGGTGTCGGGATCGGCCATCAGCGGGATCAGCTCGCGCACAAACGGGTAGGGATAGACGTAATGCAGCCGCACCCACAGATCCTGCGCAGAGCCCAGTTTGCCCAGCTCACGGGTCAGGTCGGTGATATGGCTGCGGACCTCATCGCCCTTCCACGGGTTCAGGTCGTGTTTGCGATCCATGCCATAGGCCGAGGTATCCTGCGAGATCACCAGCAGTTCACGTACTCCGGCGGCGACCAGTTTCTCGGCCTCGCGCAGCACGGCGTGGGCCGGGCGCGACGTCAGACGGCCACGCATATCCGGGATGATGCAGAACTTGCAGCGGTGATTGCAGCCTTCCGAGATTTTCAGATAGCTGAAATGGCGCGGGGTGAGCTGGACGCCGGTGGCAGGCAGCAGGTCGACAAAGGGATTCGGATCTGGCGGCACGGCGGCATGCACTGCGTCCAGCACCTGTTCGTATTGATGCGGGCCGGTGACGGCCAGAATGCGCGGATGGTGCTCACGAATGTAATCTGGCTCGGCCCCCAAGCAGCCGGTAACGATCACCTTGCCGTTCTCCTTCAGCGCCTCGCCGATCGCATCCAGGCTTTCGGCCTTGGCACTGTCGAGGAAACCGCAAGTGTTGACGATCACCGCATCGGCTCCGGTGTAATCCGGAGAGATACCATAGCCCTCGGCTCGAAGCCGGGTCAGGATACGCTCACTGTCGACCAGCGCCTTGGGACAGCCCAAGGATACCATGCCAAGAGTCGGCTGGCCTGCGCGCGGCGCATCACCGATGTGCAGTTTCGGGGCAAGGTCGGGGCGGAGCTCTGGCGGATTGCTGGTCATGTGGGGCCGTATAGTATGGCTGGCCGCGTTTGGGAATGGAGGATTTTGCATGGCTGTTGCCCGGAGTTGTCTTGTTGCTGGGTTCGACCGATCAGCATTTCACGGGTCTTACGTTCGGTGGTTCACCGAGCCGCCCTTGACCTTCCAGTGAAACCGAAGATTTGCCTCTGACAAATCGGAAAGGCGCATTGAACCTCCCCATGGTCAGGCGTACCCCATCGCACGTGGGCGCATCACGCATTGCACCCCGGCCTTGTTCCGTTACTCTGGTCGCAAACAGACAGGGAATTGGCCATGCGGTTTTTGTTTCGGATATTTGTGGCGCTGGTGATCACCATCATCGTAGTGATCGGTGGTTTGCTGCTGCTGCCGGGGGATAGGTTGGCCGAGCTGGTCTCGGATCAGTTAGAGGCGCAGACGGGGCGCAAGCTGGGTGTCAGCGGCGAAGTCGGGTTGTCGGTCTGGCCGGTATTGGGCGTCAGTGCCAAGGGCGTCAGCCTGTCAAATGCCGATTGGGCGGGGGATCAGCCGATGTTGACGGCCGAAAGCCTGTCGGTTGGTATTTCAGCGCCAGACCTGATGAATGGCGATGTTCGGATCAAGTCGATCACCGCCAAAGCGCCGCATCTGAACCTCAGCACCAATGCCAGCGGTGAGGGTAATTGGCTGCTGACACCCGCCCTGGACGGAGGCCAAACCGATGCAGTCGCGGGGGACAGCACGGCTGAGGGCGTCGGTGCGTCACTCAGTATCGAGGCGCTGATGCTAAGCGGAGCCAGCGTCACCTATGCAGCCCATGGTGAACCCGTGGTCGAGTTGCAGGATGTCGATCTGGCGCTGAAATGGCCAGAGCCCAACGGCACTGTTGATGTCGTGATGACCCTGCATCGACCCGAGGCGCCGGTGCAGATCAAAGGTGAAATCGGCACCTTTGCGGCGTTTCTGGATGGGCAGGTGGCCTCGGTTGGGGCGACGGTGACCATGGCCAAGGATGTTGCGCGCTTTGACGGTCGCGCCGGGATCAGCGGCGAGGCATCGGGGCGGCTGACGTTCAAGACCGAGGACACGGCGCGGGCCCTGCGCGTGGTTGGGGTGGCGGGTATTTCGCTGCCCCGTGGGCTGGGGCAGACTGTGACGGCGGGCAGTGATCTGACTTATACTCCGGATGGCAAACTGACGCTGCGGGATCTGAACCTGGATCTTGACGGCAATGTTGTGACGGGGGCGGTAGACCTGACGCTGGGTGAGGTGCCCTATTTCACTGCTAAGCTGGCAGCGCAGGATCTGGACCTGACGGCACTGACTGCGGCAGGGGGCACAGCTGCGGCGGACAGCTCCGGGGCGGCTGGCTGGTCGAGTGAAATCATCGATGCCTCGGGTCTGGCGCTGGCAGATGGAACGCTGGAGTTGAGTGTCGCCAGTCTGGATACTGGCAGTGTCAAACTGGGCGCGAGTAAGCTGAACCTGTCGATCGACAATGCGCGTGCTGTTTTAAGTTTCCTGCCGGCCTCGGTTTTTGGTGGCACGGTGCAGGGGCAGGTGGTGGCCAACAATCGCAATGGCCTGTCGGTTGGCGGCAAGCTGAACTACGCGGGTATCCGTCTGGAGCAGGCGCTGGGGCAACTGGCAGGATACGACCGGTTGAATGGCGAGGCCTTGGGGGAATTGCAGTTTTTAGGTGTCGGCAATTCGCAGGATGCCATCATGCGCTCGCTGAGTGGTAAGGGCTGGCTGGAAATCGGCAAGGGGTTCTTTACCGGGTTTGATCTGGAGGGGTTGATGCGATCAGGGGGTGGCAATGGGGGCAGCACCGTGTTTGATGGTCTGACTGCCAGCTATACGCTGAAGGACGGCAATCTGGACAATCAGGACCTGTTGATTTCGCTGAAGGCGGTGCGGGCCGACGGGAAGGGGCGAATTGGTTTGGGTGCGCAGGATCTGGATTACCTGTTTACGCCAACCGCGACGGCAGTAAATGGGGGGCGGGGGCTGTCGATTCCGCTGCGGATTACCGGCCCTTGGGCTGATCCCAAGATCCGGCCCGACCTGAGCCAGGTGCTGGAGGCAGAGATCGACGGGATCGAGGAGCAAGCCACCGAGCAGTTGCTGCAGAAACTGAGTGAAGAGTTGGAGGTTGAGATCGCGCCAGAGCAGGATCTTGAGGAAGCAATCCAGGATGGGCTGGAGCAGCGGGCCAAGGATAGTTTGTTGCGGCTGTTGCAGGGGAATTGATCGGGGTTGATCAGGGGTAAAGGCTGGGGCGCTGCCCCAGACCCCGGGATATTTTTGGCCAGATGAAGTTGGGGATTTTCAGTGGTCTAGTCGGAGATGTCGCGCCAGTTCTGCGTGGCGCGACTGTTTTGTCAGATGCTTTGGTCGTAGTCGCCAACCAGAGGCTCGGTGCGGATGACGGCATCGATGTCGGCAAAGATTGCGCGCATTTCCGCCTCGCTGGTTGAGCTTTCGCAGACCACCACCAGATTGGGGGTGTTCGACGAGGCACGGACTAGGCCCCAGGAGCCATTGTCAAGGATCACGCGGGCGCCGTTGACGGTGACCACCTCTTTGATGGGGCGCCCAGCCAGCGGTTCATTGGCGTCGTGTTTGGCCACCAGTTTAGCGACTAGGCGATCTAGCACCTGGTATTTTTCGGTATCGGCGCAATAGGGTGACATGGTGGGCGTGGCCCAGGTTTTGGGCAGTGCCTTGCGCAGGTCGGACATTTTCATGTCTGGATTGCGGTCCATCAGTTTGCAGATCTCGACTGCGACGCGCATGCCGCAGTCATAGCCACGACCGATGGGTTCAGCCAGAAAGTAGTGACCGGATTTCTCAAACCCAGCGAGAGCGCCAATTTCCTTGACCCGGCGTTTCATGTGGCTGTGGCCAGTTTTCCAATAATCCGCAGTGACGCCGTTTTTCTGCAACTCAGGGTCAGAGGCAAACAATCCGGTGGATTTCACGTCTGCGACAAAAGTCGCATTTGGATAAATCTTGGACAGATCACGAGCCATGATGACACCGACCTTGTCGGCAAAAATTTCCTCGCCCTCGTCGTCAACCACACCGCAGCGATCACCGTCGCCGTCAAACCCCAGCGCAAAATCCGCAGCAGATGCCCGCACGCTGTCAGCCATGTCGTGCAGCATTTCCATCGCCTCGGGGTTGGGGTTGTAATGGGGGAAGGTGTAGTCCAGATCGTTATGGCTGGGGACTACTTCGACGCCGATGCGTTCAAACAATTCGGGGCCAAAGGCGGCGGCAGTGCCGTTGCCGGTGGCGCAGACAACCTTAAGCGGGCGGGACATTTTGAAGTCACCCACCAGGTCGTCAAGATAGGCCTCTTTGACGCCATCAACGAATTCATATGCGCCGCCGGGACGGGCGATGCCCTCGCCGTTGAGCACGATGTCGCGCAGCTCGCTCATTTCATCCGGGCCATGGGTAAGAGGGCGTTCAAAGCCCATCTTGACCCCAGTCCAGCCATTGGGATTGTGACTGGCGGTGACCATGGCGACGGCAGGCACATCCAGGTGGAACTGGGCGAAGTAGGCCATTGGAGACACGGCTGGACCGATGTCCTTGACCTGAACACCACCCTGCATCAACCCCAAGATCAGGGCGTTTTTGATGCTGAGAGAATAGTCCCGATAATCGTTGGCCACGGCAATGACCGGATCAATTCCACGCGCATGCATCTGGGTTGCCAGTCCAAGACCCAAGGCTGTGATACCGGGCAGATTAATCTCGTCCGGGTATTTCCAACGGGCGTCATATTCGCGAAAGCCGGTTGGCACAATCATCGGATCACGCAGGAAATTCCAGGTATTGGGGGTCACTGGAGAGATAGGCTTTGTCATCAGGAAAACTCTTATACGCTAAATTAAAAGGTCATTGGGTTGGCTTTGGCCAAAGCGTCAAAAGCCATCAGGGTTTCGATCAATTGTGGCATTTGATCGAGATAGATCATGTTGGGGCCGTCGGATGGTGAACGGTCTGGGTCCTCGTGGGTCTCGATGAAAATGGCCCCCACACCGATAGCGGCAGCGGCGCGGGCCATAACCGGTGCGAACTCGCGTTGGCCACCGGTTGAGCCACCTAGGCCGGCAGGTTGCTGAACCGAGTGGGTGGCGTCCATCACAACCGGATAGCCAGTGGCCCCCATCTGCGGCAGTGACCGCATGTCGGTGACCAAAGCATTGTAGCCAAACGAGGTGCCGCGTTCGGTTAGCAAGATGCGGTGATTGCCGGTGCTCTCGATTTTGGTGACGATATTGACCATGTCCCAGGGGGCCAGAAATTGACCCTTTTTGACATTGATGGCGGCGCCGGTTTCAGCCGCAGCCAGCAGCAGGTCGGTCTGACGACACAGCAAAGCCGGGATCTGCAGGATATCGCAGACGGCAGCGGTCGGGACACATTGCTCGGCGGTATGGACATCCGTTAGAACCGGCACTCCGATGGCCTGTTTGACACTGTCGAGCATTGCAAGACCTTCATCCATGCCCGGTCCACGAACACCGCTGATCGAGGTGCGGTTGGCCTTGTCGTATGAGGCCTTGAATACATATTGTGCGCCAACGGCGTCGCAGGCCTCTTTCATTTTGCCTGCGATCATCTGCGCATGATCAGCACTTTCCAATTGGCACGGGCCAGCAATAAGGGTCAATGGGCGGTCATTGCCGATAGTAAGGTCGGCGACTTGAATATTTTTCATGAGATTACGATGAAACCTGTTCGCGAAGGATGGACGCTGTGAGCGAGAACATCAGATAGATACCGGAAAAAATCAGGAAAGCCAAAATCGTATTTTCAAATTTCCGTGGATAAGAGGCATCCTGGCTTGGGACGGGGCGGACGGCAGTGGTCAGGTAGCGTACCTGGCGGTTGGCCTCCATGCGGGTCTGTTCAACCTGTTGCAGGGCTGATTGCAACATCAGGTCACGAGTCGCAAGATCAGCCTGCGCCATCTGAATCTGCACACTAAGGCTGGCCAGCGAGTTTTCGCCTGCAGAGGCGTCAAGCATGCGTTGGTTCAACCGGTCAATAACAGCTTGCAGCCGTGCTATATCGGCACGGGTACCAGCGACCTTGGCCTTGTTGGGGCGCGCGTTGTCCAGCAATGCTGCCAGTTCCAGTTCGTTTTCCTGCACTTGGACCTCAAAGGTGCTGATCTGCGAGCGCAGGGACACGATCAAGCCTTCGGGATCCAGGACCGAGCCCTGCTGCTGCAGTCGCACCAATGATTCTTGGGCAGAGCGGCGCTGAAACTCGGCGTTTTCCATTGCGGATTCAGCATCCAGCATCTGATTTTCGCGTTTCGCGCTGGATAGCTCATTCACCATATCTTCGGCGTATGTGATCAGATTCTGCGCGAATTGCGCCGAGACTTCGGGGTCGGCAGCGGACACTTCCATCCGGATGACCCCTTCGGTGGGATCATAGCCAATGGTGACGTTGCGGGAATAGGTTTTATAGGCTTCTTCGTTGGTGGGCTCGGGGTTCAGGCGCTGAATCGGATCGATCCAGTCCTGCGAGAAGTGAGATTTAAAACCAATATCCCGGTCCAGTCGCAACATGGCCTCTTTAGACTGCAAGAAGCTTTGCACAGCGATGGAATCCTGGCTGGTGGCAAACTGGGTGCCGCTGAGCAGCCCGCCCAAACCTGCACCACCGGAATTGTCGGCCTTCAGGATTAAGAATTCAGACTTGGCGGCATACATTGGCGTTGCAACAGCGTAGAAATAATATCCCGTCAGGATCGTTGGCAACATGACAAAAAACGCCAGCCGAGCCATCAGCAGCGCCAATTTTCGGCGACGGCGATTGCTGATATCACGCTGGATGGTTTGAATGTCACGATTGCGCCGCTCTGCCGGGCTCATCTCGGTTGAGGGCAGGGTGGTTTTGGCTGCTGGTACGGTCTGAGGCAGCTGTACGTCGCCAGGGGCACCATGAATGCCGTCGGCAGGAATTTTGTTTTGCGGAACCACAAGCTCCAGCATGTTAGATCGTTTGAACGGATCGATACCCTGTGCCCGCAGCAGACGGACCGCGTCAAAATCCGAGGTCGCAGGCAGTTTGTACTTTTGCGCCACACGACGCGCCATCCGCAATTGACGACCCGTCAGCCCTTCGCGGCGAATGGCGTCAATGTCAGTTTCTACGCCGATTTCATGGGCTGAACTGACCTGACCGCTGATCGGTGATTGCGTGTCGGGACCTGCTTGCATCTGCGCCGAGGCAGCGGCCGCTTCAGCCTCTGGGCCGGGCACTGATCTGGCCCGTGCGGGTCGCACCTGGGCAGGGTCTACCGGACGGGCGACGGGCTCAGCGCTCGCAGGTGCGGCACCGGGGGCTTCCGGATTGCGGCGGATGCGGAATTTTTTAGCCTTGGGTTTCGTAGTCATACAACTGTTTCGCTTCTTCCAAGGTTTCAAACATGTGCAGGTGCCCTTCCAGCAGCACGGCGGCCGAACGGGCGAATTTCTCAAGCGTCTGGGCCTGATGTGAGACGATAATGATGGTCGTGGTCTGCAGCCGCTCTTCTAGAATGGCGCCTGCCTTTTTGTTGAACTCAACGTCAGTGGTGCCCGGCATGCCTTCGTCAATCAGATAGATATCGAAGTCCAGCGCCAGCATCAACGAGAAGCTGAACCGGGAGCGCATGCCAGAAGAATAGGTTCCCACAGGTTGGTCGAAATACTCGCCCAATCCACACAGCCACCGGCAATAGGCCTCGACGTAGTCTGGGTCCAGGCCATAAAGTTTTGCAATATATCGGGAATTCTCAAAGGCAGATAGGCGGGAGACCACGCCGCCCATAAAGCCGAGCGGAAAAGAAACCTTGCTGGATCGCAGAATTCTTCCTTCGTCGGGTTTTTCCAATCCGGCCATCATATTGATCAGAGTTGTTTTCCCAGTGCCATTGGGCGCCAGCACACCTAAAGACTTGCCCAGCTCAACACGAAAGGAGACCTTATCCAGGATCACCTTGTATTGACTTCCAGTCCAAAAGGACTTGCTGACATTTGAAAATTCAATCATCGAAGTTCCGGTGCTGCCCGCTCGGCCCTTAGTTCGGGGCTCTTCTCACGGTTGATAATATAGGTGACGTGGCACCTTTCCCCTCCATATCAGAGGAGTGTTAACGGCTTACCTGGCCAATTTGGCTATATTATGTCGAATTGTAGCATAGTTTATCAATGGCCTATTAACCATAATCGCGGGTGAAGTGAGAGAAAGTCCAGGCCAGCAAGGTATTTTCCGCCCTGCTTGCGCTTGAAACGAGATGTCGATTGTTTCCGATAAGGCGACAATGACCGTAAGTGGAGCGTTGAACTGTGGGCCGAAGTGGCGATTTAAAGGCTGAAATCCGCGCCTGCAGATTATGTGCAGATCGATTTGCAGCCACCGCAACGGCACATGATCCAAGGCCAGTGGTTTGGTTTCGGCCCTCTGCCCGGATCCTGATTGCCGGTCAGGCACCGGGGGCCCGCGTGCAGGAAAGTGGCCGTCCCTTCGCCGATGCCTCAGGGGATCGGCTGCGCGATTGGTTGGGGCTTGATGCATCAGCGTTTTATGACAAGAACCGTGTGGCTGTGGTGCCCATGGGGTTTTGTTTTCCCGGATACAATGACAAGGGCAGTGATCTGCCGCCACCTGCCCTGTGCCACCGAACATGGCATCACCGGGTCATGGCACAATTGCCCAGGGTGGACCTGACAGTCTTGGTCGGCGCCCATGCGCAGCGCTTTCATTTGGGGGTGAAAACACCGGTCAATGATCTGGTGCGGGGCTGGCGGGATCATGCGCCGCAGCTGTTTCCCTTGCCACATCCCTCCTGGCGCAATACCGGGTGGTTAAAGAAAAACCCCTGGTTCGAGGCAGAGCTGTTGCCGGATCTGCGTGCCCGGGTGAAAGAGGTGCTGAAATGACCGAGACCACCGCGCTGGACAGCGCCCATGCCGCGATGACCGCCGCGCCTGACGACGATGGCGCACGGTTGCGGTTCTATGAACGACTGGCGGATTCTGAACTCTTCCTGATGCTGACCAAAGAAGCCGAAGACGGCAATATCTCGCCCGAGATGTTTGAGCTGGCCGATGGCACATTTGTATTGTTGTTTGACCGCGAAGAGCGGTTGGCGCAATTCGCCGACCGGGTTGTGCCTTACGCGGCTCTGTCCGGGCGAGTGGTGGCACAGATGCTGGCGGGGCAGGGTATTGGCCTGGGGTTGAACCTCGAGGTGGCCCCGTCCTCCATTCTGATCCCAGCCGAGGCCGTGTCCTGGCTGCACCAGACACTGGAGCATCGTCCGGACCAAGTTGAAGCTGCGATTTCTGAGATCCTGCCGCCGGCGGGTCTGCCCGAAGTTCTTTTGACAGCTTTGGATAGCAAACTGGCAACGGCTACGGGTCTGGCTGTTTCGGCCTATCTGGTCAGTGTTCGTTATGCCGGAGGCGGGCAGGGGCATTTGCTGGGCTTTGTCGATGCAACGGAGGCGGCGCAGTCGGCGCTGGCCAAGGCGGCGGGCGAGGCGCTGACCTTTTCAGGGATCGAGGCAGGCGCGATGGATGTGGGGTTCTTTGCCAGCACGGATGCGATGACCGCGAAACTGGATAAGGTCGGATTGCGGTTTGATTTACCACAACCGGAAGAGCCAAAACTCTATCAGCCGGAAATTCCCGGTAGCAATCCGGACAAGCCACCCTTGCTGAAGTAGATCCCACCATGTGTTGGGGAGCTGCCCGACGAAGCCGCCGGGCAGCAGTGGATCATTCGGCGGCTGTTTCCAGCTTGTCCTGGGTGCGGGTGTCAAAATCCGACGCATCATGACGTTCACGCAATTGGGTATGCAGCTCGCCAAAGGCGCGGTTTACCATGCGGCCACGGCTCACGGCCGGGCGGGCATCGATGGCCTTGGCCCAACGCATCACATGGGTGTAGCTCTCTACATCCAGGAATTCAGCCGCGTCATACAGACGGCCCAGAACCAGTTGGCCATACCAGGCCCAGATTGCCATATCGGCAATGCTGTAGGCGCCACCGGCGATGTATTCGCGCTCCGCCAGTTGACGGTCCAGCACATCCAACTGCCGTTTGGCCTCCATCGCGAAGCGGTTAATAGGATATTCCCATTTTTCCGGCGCATAAGCGTAAAAATGGCCAAAGCCACCGCCAAGATACGGCGCGCTGCCCATCTGCCAGAACAGCCAGCTCATCACCTCGGTCCGCTCCGGACCCGATTTTGGCAGGAAGGCGTCAAATTTTTCGGCCAGGTGCATCATCATCGAAGCGGACTCAAACACCCGCAATGGGGTGTCACCGCTGTGATCCATCAGGGCTGGGATTTTGGAGTTTGGGTTGACGTTGACAAAGCCAGAACTGAACTGGTCGCCTTCGCCAATGTTGATCAACCAGGCGTCATACTCTGCACCTGTGTGGCCCAGCGCCAGCAGTTCTTCCAGCATCACTGTGACTTTGACCCCATTGGGTGTCGCCAGCGAGTAAAGCTGCATTGGATGTTTGCCTACGGGCAGGTCTTTGTCATGGGTCGCACCAGCCACAGGACGGTTGATCGAGGCGAACGTACCGCCGCTTTCTTGATTCCAAGTCCAGACTTTTGCCGGTGTATAAGAAGTATCACTCATCTGTTGGGCCTTGTCCTAGTTGTCTTGTTTGGGTCGCATCTAGCAATTCTTGTGCATAATTGCAGTGTCGCCCAGATTTTGCACGGTCGTATATGGTTCACACAATTGCAGACTTAAGATGCATTTGGGAAATTCCAATGACCGATCGGTCAAATTGAAACATTTATCCGGTTTGGATCACATCGGCTGGTGAATGGACACAGAGGCGTGAGCCCCCCTTCGCATCGAAGCCAGAGTGCATATTGTGATCCGCAATCCGGCGTAGTTGTCGGTGAAACAGAGAACTACCATCTGCGAGAGGATGACCTGATGACACGATTTTTCCTTGCGGCCGCCGCTGCAATGACCCTTGGATTACCTGCTTTTGCGGGTGAACAATATATCGATGAAACTGGCTTTGCTGTGTCGGGCTACGATGTCGTTGCCTATCGTGACCTTGCGTCAAATGCGATCGGCACTCAGCAAACTGCAGGCGTGGCAGGACAGGCCAGTATCACCGCGGAATATAACGATGCCACTTTTGCCTTCTCGACCGAGGAAAATCGCGCCAAGTTCCTGGAAAACCCCGCGTATTACGTGCCAGAATACGATGGGCACTGTGCCTATGGCGTGTCCAAGGGGGGCAAGGTGCCGGGCAACCCCAATTTGTGGCGTATCGTTGATGATAAGCTGTACCTGAACATTACCACTGTGGTGACAGGGTTCTGGGAAGAAGACATTCCTGGAAATATCAACTTGGCCGAAGGAAATTGGCCAGGGATTGAGGGCAGCGATGCCTCGGCCAGCACAATCCCCAACTTTACGTCAGCGGCCCCTGATAAAGGGTGATCAAAGTGTTTTTGACTGGCGCGGCGGTTTTGCCGGGCAGCGTCTGACGTCTGTTTATTGCCAGACGTGGTCTGTTAAAGCGCAATAGCGCCCCGAACTGCAGAGTCCGGGGCGCTATTGCGTTGTTATGCTGATCGGTTCAGCGTTTACGATCGCGCCGTGCACTCATCGGTTGGAAGGCAACGCCAACATGGGCTTCGCAATAGGGTTTGCCCTGTTGAACGGACAGACCACAGAACCAGAAGTCCTCGGTTGCGGGGTCGCCTACCGGCCATTTGCAGGTGCGCTCGGTCAGGTCCATCAGCGACAGGCGTTTTGCCTTCTTCTCGACTTCGTTGACCTTGGCCAGCGCCTCTGGGCTGATCTCATTGGCCGAGGGCTGCGGTGGCAGCGGTTGACCAGCCGGAATAATCTGCTTGCGCGCAGGCAGATTGGGTTTGCTGTCAGCGGACTTGGGCTGCGCAGGTGGGATCGGGCGGGCAGGCTCGGTTTTGGGCTGTACCTTGGGTGGCACTTTGGGCTTGGCCGCGACCGCTGGCTTTTCCTTGGGCTCGGCTGCTTTGGCAGCGCCAGTGGAATTGCGGTTGGACAGGCCCAACCGGTGCACCTTGCCGATCACCGCATTGCGAGTGACGCCGCCCAGTTCTTTGGCGATCTGACTGGCCGACTGACCCTCGCCCCACATTTTCTTGAGCAGTTCAACGCGCTCGTCTGTCCAGGACATATCTTGCCTTTCCAAGCTAAAAGCGGCCCCAAGAAACCTGCGGCCGCCATAGTATTCATATCTGTCCCTATTCTAGCCACTGCGGCGCGAGTTACAAGCCGTCTTGCACCTGACGGCACAGGGGTTATGCAGACCGGACACAGCAACCGGAGCTATCTATGTCTGACACCGAGTATCGCATTGGCTTGGGCGAGCGCCGCTTTGGCCGGGTCAATTGGCTGGGACTGCGCACGATGGCAGGCCGTGAAGTCAAACGGTTTCTGGTGGTCTGGACCCAGACCCTACTGGCACCTTTGGTCACGTCGGCGTTGTTTTTGTTGATCTTTAACACAGCCATTGGTCCGGGTCGTGGCGATGTCATGGGGGTCCCATTTCTGACGTTTCTGGCCCCGGGCATCATGATGATGACGGTGATCCAGAACGCCTTTGCCAATACGTCGTCGTCGATCACCATCACAAAAATACAGGGAAATATCGTTGATACATTGATGCCACCGCTGTCTGGACTGGAGCTTTTACTGGGGTATCTTGCGGGCGCTATCGTGCGCGGCGTCTGTGTTGCGCTGGGCATTGCACTGGGACTTGGGCTGACGCTTGGTATTTGGCCGACATACCCAGGCGTGACTCTGGTCTTTGTGATCCTAGGGGCTTCGTTTTTGGGCGGATTGGGTGTCATCGCCGGGATTTTTGCCAACAAATTTGATCAGATGGCGGCGATCACCAATTTCATTATCACTCCATTGGCCTTTCTATCCGGCACGTTCTATTCCGTTGCCGCATTGCCACCGGTGTTGAAGACGCTGACACATCTGAACCCAGTGTTCTACCTGATCGACGGCGTGCGATTCGGTATGATTGGCGCCTCGGACAGCTCGCCCTGGCTTGGCCTGGTGGTCTGTTGTTGCGCGACTGCTGTGGTCTGGTTGCTGGGTTGGGCTATGCTGCGTTCGGGGTATCGTCTGAAGGCGTAACGGGCGCTATCGGACGACGTTGCCGACCTTCGCGCCAGGCCAAGACGGCGGCCCCGGTCAGGATCACGGCGGCCCCCAGGATGGTCACCGTATCTGGGGTGACGCCAAAGCCTAGGAAATCATATAGCGCTGCGAAAATGAGCGTGGCATAACTGAACGGTGCCACAAACGAGGCATCGGCGCGTGCCATTCCGTTGACGAAACAGGCCTGTGCACATGCCATCAGCACGCCCAAAGTGACCAGGGCGGCCCATTGCGCAGGGCTGGGCATCTGCCACACTGTGATAACAGCCACCGAGGCGATCAGCATGCCAATCGTATTGTTGATAAGCAGCACCTGCAGGGGTGATTCCCGGTTGGCTAGTTTCTTGATGAAAATCAGTTCAAGCCCCATGATCATCGCCGCCGCCAACGCCAGCAGCGCTGCGGGTTGAAAACTGGCCGGCGTCGGGCGCAGCAGGACCATGGCCCCAATCAGGGCAACAGCTGCAGCGCCCCAGCGCCAGGGGCCAACCTTCTCGCCCAGCAGTGGGATCGCCAGCATCATGCCAAACACCGGATTCAGAAAGGTGATCGCCGTTGCATCGGCCAACGGGATATAGGCGACGGAGGCAAACATCAGCGATACACCAGCCCAGCCGAAAGAGGTGCGCCCGAGGTGTAATCGCCAGCTTGGTCGGGTCAGACGTGGCCGCAACACCGCCGTAACCGTGGCAATGGCCAGAAACGCGAAGATAAAACGTCCGTGGCTGATTTGCAGGGGATGCAGTGGTGTGCCCAGCACATCGGTGCCCAATGCCTTGGCTATCAGCATTGTACCGGCAATGAAAGTGGTCGCCGCTAGAATAAAAGTGGCCGCCAGCGCGGGAGAGTCGGTGTTTGTGGTGCTCATAACCCTGCGATGCGGCAATGCGCGAAGTTATGCAAGTTGATACGTCTTGATACGCCTTGGGGCGCTGCCCCAAACCCCGGGATATTTTTAGCCAGATGAAGGATGGATCCTTTGGGCCGTGGGTGGTGCGAAAAGGTGAGATCTGGCGGGATGATGGGTCCGGTTGCGCAAAAGGGGTTTTCTTTTGCCTAAAGTTCCGATATGCGCTGCACTCATGATCAATCTCGCACATACCACGCGCCGAATTGCGGCCCTGCGACGCCGACGCTGAACCCGCGTTCCGGCTTTTTGATCCTTGCGCTATGACAATTGCGCGACCCTATTCAACATCGTTGACCAACTGCCCAGTGTGCTACACGTCTTGGGCTTCTATTTCCGAAAAGGATGATCCTGATGATCCCCTCTGTTCTGCCAACCTACAACCGCGCGCCTTTGAATTTTGTCAAAGGTGAAGGCTCTTGGCTGATTGAGGCGGATGGGCGACGTTTTCTGGATCTTGGGGCGGGTATCGCCGTCAATGCGCTGGGCCATGCCCATCCGGCCTTGGTTCAGGCGTTGACGGATCAGGCGCAGAACCTGTGGCATGTCTCGAACTTGTACCAGATCCCGCAGCAACAGGCGCTGGCGGACAGGCTGGTCGAGCATAGCTTTGCGGATACAGTGTTCTTTACCAATTCGGGCACCGAGGCCTGCGAATTGGCCGTGAAAATGGCGCGTAAATACTTCTTCGACAAAGGAGAAGAGCAGCGGATCGAGATCCTGACTTTTGATGGCTCTTTTCATGGCCGCTCCTCAGCTGGCATCGCCGCTGCGGGGTCCGAGAAAATGACCAAGGGTTTTGGCCCGGTGCTGCCTGGCTTTACCCATCTGATGTTTGGCGATCTGGACGGTGTCACCAATGCAATCACCGGCCAGACGGCGGCTATTTTGATCGAGCCGGTGCAGGGTGAAGGTGGCATTCGGGCGGTGCCTGATGCTGAACTGAAGGCTTTGCGCGCAGTTTGTGACGAGCACGGAGTGCTGCTGATCCTGGACGAGGTCCAATGCGGTGTTGGCCGGACGGGCAAACTGTTTGCACATGAATGGGCGGGCATCACCCCGGATATCATGATGGTTGCCAAAGGTATCGGTGGCGGTTTTCCCTTAGGCGCAGTGCTGGCCACTGAAGACGCGGCATCTGGTATGACCGCCGGAACACATGGTTCGACTTACGGTGGCAACCCGCTGGGCTGTGCGGTTGGCTGTGCAGTGATGGATCATGTCACTGATCCAGACTTTTTGGACGAGGTGAATCGCAAGGCCGGTCTCTTGCGGCAGAAACTTGAAGGTTTGATCGACGGTCATCCTGACGTTTTCGAGGAGGTGCGCGGCACTGGCCTGATGTTGGGGCTGAAATGTAAAGTCACCAATATTGACGTGGTCAATGCCGGCTATGACAATCAGGTCATCACCGTCCCCGCCGCTGATAACGTCGTTCGCCTTCTGCCGCCGCTGACCCTGAGCGACGATGATATCGCGCAGGCCCTGATCCGCCTAGACAAGGCCGCCGCGCAACTCGCAAGCGCCTGATCACTTTTTCAAAAATACTCGGGGGTCCGGGGGCAACGCCCCCGCCTCGACCTTACAATAAGCGAAGCTGATATGAACCATTTCCTGGACATCCATAAAACCAACCCGGCCGAATTGCGGACTATGATCGATCAGGCCAGCGCAATGAAACAAGCCCGTTTGACCCGCCCCAAGGGTGCTCTGGATGATGACCAGCCCCTGGCGGGCCGCATGGTCGCGTTGATATTTGAAAAGCCTTCGACCCGGACCCGGGTGTCGTTTGACGTCGGCGTGCGCCAAATGGGTGGCCAATCGATGGTGCTGTCGGGCAATGACATGCAGCTGGGTCACGGTGAGACTATTGCTGACACTGCCCGCGTGCTGTCGCGCTATGTTGATATGATCATGATCCGGACGTTTGATGAAACCGTGCTGATGGAAATGGCCGAATACGCCTCAGTGCCGGTGATCAACGGGCTGACCGACCGCACCCACCCTTGCCAGATCATGGCGGATATCCTGACCTATGAAGAGCACCGTGGCCCGATCAAGGGCAAAAAGGTGGTCTGGGCTGGCGACGGCAACAACGTCTGCGCCTCGTTCCTGCACGCGGCTGGACAATTTGGCTTTGACCTCACCTTCACTGGCCCCGCGCAGCTGGACCCCGAGGACGAGTTTGTCGGCCTGGCCCGGAAAGCGGGTTCCAAGATCGTTATCGAACGCGACGCGCATAAGGCTGTTGAGGGCGCGGATCTGGTGGTGGCTGATACCTGGGTGTCGATGCACGACAGCCAATCCTCGAAAGAGCGTCGCCACAACATGCTGCGCGGATATCAGGTCAACGCCGATCTGATGAGCCACGCCAAGCCGGATGCGCTGTTCATGCACTGCCTGCCGGCCCACCGGGAAGAGGAAGTCACCTCCGAGGTGATGGACGGTCCGCAATCGGTGATCTTTGACGAGGCCGAAAACCGGCTGCACGCGCAAAAAGCCATCATGCGCTGGTGCCTGGGGGCCTGAGGTTGCTTTGTTGTGACTGGCCCAAAACTATTGTTGCGGTCACTGGACGGCGACTATGCCGTCTCTCGGGTGCCGCCTGAAGATGGAATTCCAGACTGGACCGATGGGCCTGGTCTGGTCAATGTAACCCAGGCGGAAGACGAGATTTCGGTTCTTTGTCTCAGCCGACGGGTTCCGGCGCAAATCGAACACTCGGCAGGCTGGACAGCAGTGCAGGTCAGCAACCTGTTTGATTTTGACGAACCCGGTGTGGTTTTGGCCGCTACACGCCCGGTGTCGATGGCCGGTCTGGGTGTTTTTGTAGTCTCTACTTTCTATCGTGACTATCTTCTGGTGCGCCATTCCACCCGGCATAGCGCCGAGTTGGCCTGGCTACGGGCTGGGCATAAGCTGCAGGCCCAGAACCTGTTATTGCGCTGTGCGGGCCCTGCTGATTGCGATCAAATTGCCGAATTCCACGTCAGGATGTGGCGGCACACCTATAAAGACATGGCGCCAGACGCGGCGATTCGCGCTTTGGATTTTGAATGCCGCCAGGCCCAATGGCACGGCAAACTTGCGGGAAAACGCCAACGTGGACTGACCTTGCTGGCCGAGGATGACCAGGGGCGGATACTTGGGCTTTGTGACCTGTCACACTCGCAGATCTCTGCGTTTCCTGATGCAATGGAGCTGACCAACCTATATCTGGACAGTGCCGCCCGAGGGCTTGGGATAGGGCGCCATTTCCTGCATTTGGCGCGGCATTGGGCGCAGGTGTCCGGACCGTCGGACTTGGTTCTGGCCGTGGTGCGGCAAAACCAAGCAGCCCTTGATTTTTACCGTGCTTGCGGCGGCGATCCGGCGGCTGAATGCCTTGATAAGGGACCGCTGTGGCAGTCAGAAAACGTCATCATGCGCTGGCATTCCGAGGCTTGAAGTGACCTTGTGGCGCGCAGTCCAGGTAAATGAAAGCCCCCTCAGCAATAGGTGAGGGGGCTTTGTCTTGATCGGTTTACGTTAACTCGTGGTTTAGCCAACCATGGTGCTGAGCAACATGTAGATAGCTGCTGACATTACGGCGGCGGCAGGGACGGTGATGACCCAGGCCGCGATGATGGTCAGGAAGTGACTGCGGCGAACCAGTTTACGGCGCGCACGCTCCTCGGGGGCAACGGTCTTCTTCTTGCTGATGGCCGAGGAGGTCCGCAGCCGTCGCTCCATATGCCATTCGCGGAAGAACCCAACTCCGAACACCGCCCCGACGGCGATGTGGGTCGAGGAAACGGGCAGGCCCAGCCAGCTGGCGACAATCACGGTAATCGCGGCGGACAGCGACACACAAAAGGCGCGCATGGGGTTCAGTTTGGTGATCTGACTGCCGACCATACGGATCAGCTTGGGGCCAAACAGGAACAATCCAAACGAGATACCAAAGGCCCCGATCACCATGACCCAGGTCGGGATTTCAACCTTGGCAGCAAAATCGCCAAACTCTGACGCATGCACAATCGCGGCCAAAGGTCCCACAGCATTTGCGACGTCGTTAGCGCCATGGGCAAACGACAACAGGCCAGCGGAAATGACCAACGGAATACGAAACAGAATCTTCAGCGATTTCTTGCGGTTTTCCAGCCCAATGGACTGGCGGCGGATCAGTGGTTTGGTGATCGCCCAGCAGACAGTGCCGAGTATCACACCAATCAGCAGCGCCGTTTGCAGGTCGATTTTGACAATGCGTTTCAGCCCTTTGACCGCCAGATAGGCGGCAAAGGCCCCAGCCATGATGCCAACCAGTATGGGAACCCAGCGCCGTGCGGCCGCGATCTTATCTTCTTTGTAGATGATCTGCGCCTTGATCAGTGCCAAAAAGGCGGCGGCGATGACACCGCCCAGAACGGGTGAGATCACCCAGCTGGCTGCGATTTTGCCCATGGTGGGCCAGCTGACGGCGGCCATGCCAGCAGCGGCGATACCTGCGCCCATAACACCGCCCACAACCGAATGCGTGGTCGAGACTGGCGCACCAACCCAGGTGGCAAGGTTGACCCAAAGCGCCGAGGAGATCAGCGCGGCCATCATGGCCCAGATGAAAACATCCGTGGTGGCCATGGTCGCGGGATCGATGATCCCCTTGGAGATGGTGGAAACCACGTCGCCACCGGCCAGCAGGGCACCGGCGCTTTCTGCTAGGGCTGCGATCAGAATCGCGCCGCCCATCGTCAGGGCGTTGGCGCCTACCGCAGGGCCCATGTTATTGGCGACATCATTGGCGCCAATATTGACGGCCATATAAGCACCAAAGGCAGCGGCAGCGACCACAACAAAGTTGATCGGCGTGGTGCCCAATAGAATCGCGGCAGCCAGACCCGCCAGCACGATAAAGACCAGGGCAATGCCAGGCCCGACCATTGGCCTGGAGACATAGCCTGTGGCGTTTTCAAGGATCGCAATCCGGTTTAAATCGCGGTCGAGTGTTTTCCATTGTCTGCGCTGTGGTTCGTCGGCCATCGTGTCAATCCCGGTTTCAAAGATAAGACGCCGCGTAAACCGCCATTGGCTTTGGTGCAAGAGATTTGTCCCCTGTCAGCATGGCGAGGGTCACAGCTGTCGTAAAAGGGCCCGCAATTTTGGCTCATGCACCAGATTGGCGGCCTCATCGGCTGGAACCCACTGCCGCTTGCGTTGATTGCGCTCAGGGTAGGATTTGGACAATTTACTCACTTGGGCGATATAGACCAGCGTCTGCACCATTTCAGCGCGTCCTCGGCCCAGGTTCTTTAGGTATTCGTAGTGGCCAATGGGCTCACCCTGAATTTTGGCCGTTTTGACGCCTGCTTCTTCCCAGGCTTCTTGTAGTGCAGTTTCGGCGCCGTCTTTGCCACTTATCGGCCAGCCTTTGGGGAGAATCCAGCGACCGCTGCCCCGGCTGGTGATCATCAGCACGTCCGTGCCATTCTCGGTTTTGCGATAACACAGGGCGGCCACCTGCAGGCGTTTGGATCGAAAAATCAGTGGCCTGAGAAGATCTTCCCAGGCGCGGGATAATGCGGGGGTCATAACTGCTCGCAGCCTTTGCGGCTTGCCTCATATTTGGATTTGGATGTCGCATACATAGACTTTGTGTCGGTTTATGCAACATCAACCATGATAAGCGACGCTAAGTGTGCCATTTTCGACATTTTCACCCTGCGGGCTCTATGGGATTGACAATTGCGGGGGGCTGGGGCGCCATGTCGCAATATGAGACAGGCACAGGAGAACCTGATGAAATCTGCACTGATTACCGGTGGCGCACGAGGCATTGGATTTGCCACGGCGCAGGGGCTGATGGCTGACGGCTGGCAGGTTGCGATACTGGATCGTGACAGCGATGCGTTGGCCGAGGCCCTTGCTGAGCTTCCCGGCGCCATTGGTCTGGATGTGGATGTATCCATCCCCAATGATGTCCTGCGGGCGGTCGCGGAGGTGGCCGAGGCCTTTGGCCGTTTAGACGGATTGGTGAACAACGCTGGCGTTGCCGATTTCGGTCCCATCCGTGACACCACATATGACCGCTGGCAGCGGGTGATGCGGACCAATCTGGACGGGCCCTTTCTGATGACACAGGCCTTTACCGATTTGCTGGCGGCGGATGGCGGTGGCGCGGTGGTGAACATCACTTCGATTTCCGGTCTGCGGGCCAGCACGTTGCGGGTGGCCTATGGCACCTCCAAGGCAGCATTGGCGCAGTTGACGCTGCAACAGGCCGCGGAACTGGGAGAGCTGGGCATTCGCGTCAATGCCGTCGCGCCGGGGCCGGTGGCAACCAAACTGGCGATGGCGGTGCATTCGCCTGAGATCATCGCCGCCTATCACGATGCGCTGCCGCTGAACCGTTATGGCAAGGAAGAGGAGATCGCGGCGGCGATCACCTTTCTACTGTCGGACAAGGCCAGCTTCATCACCGGCCAGATTCTAGCAGCTGATGGTGGCTTTGAGGCGGTGGGGATTGGTTTGCCAGCACTAAGGGCTGCGGCTAAAGGAAACTGATGTCCGAGTGTAGGGAAAGATTTGGGGGCAGCACGCCGGGGAGGGATTAAACGCGCCGCCCCCAAGTTCAGGCTCGATGGCCCGATAATCCTGATCCTGTAAGGGATGCCGGATTGGAGGTTGAATAAATAGTGCTCGATATGCGTCAGGGCAGTTAGCCTGATCTTGTTTTTGTGAGCTCACTATACATTTTCTGGCCTGATTTAGATATGAGCATTCAAGCCAATTCTTTCATAGATCCCGCCAAATAGGTGCTGAATTGGTGGTTCTGCGTTGAAATTGACAGGTGCTTGGAGTGTGCCGGACGGTTTTGCCAGAACTACGGCTTGCGCCGCTTTGCCCGCAGAGTTGGATCTGCCTGGGTTGGATCCTCGGGCCAGGGATGGCGTGGGTATTGCGCCCGCATGTCCTTGCGCACGTCGGCGTAGGAGCCGGCCCAGAATCCGGGCAGGTCGCGGGTAATCTGGATCGGCCGCCGGGCCGGCGACAGCAAGGTGATCTTCAGCGGCACACCGCCACTGGCTGGATGACGGCTGACGCCAAACAGTTCTTGTATACGGACCTCGATCTCGGGACCGGTCTCGGCATAGGTGATCGGAATTCTGTTGCCCAGTGGACTGGTAAAGTGACTTGCGGCCTCGCGGTCCAGCAGTTGGGTCTGGTTCCAGTCCAGTGCTGCCCGCAGCGCAGGCAGCAGATCAAACCGTTTCCAATCGTCGGCGGTTTTTACGCCGGTCAGCATTGGCAGCAGCCAGTGGTCGATGCTTTCGCTCAGCCCCAGGGGCGAGAAGTCGGGTAAGGCGTGACCCTCGGCCCGCACTAGTTCAACCCGCGCCGCAAGTCGTGCCGCAGCGCCAGACAGCCGCAGCCCAAGATCGCGCACCCCGTCCAGCATCGCCTCGGCCACGGCTTCGGCGGGGACATCTTTCCAGACCTGGTCCTCCAGCACGATGGCGCCAAACCGTTCCTGCTTGCGCGACACCACCCGGCGCTCGCGTTTGGACCACTCACAGATGCTGTGCCAGCTGATCTGATCGCCAAACAACGCACGGATCTCCCCCAGCGAGATCTGCGCCGCCATTCGCACCCGCGCCTCGCGCAGGTTGCCATCACTGTCCAGGGTCACAATGAATGGGGCTGCTGCCAGCGTGTCGCTGTCCTCTAGCACCACACCCTTGCCGCCGGACAGCACATAGCGCGGGGTGCCCCCCTTGCGGCGTTGCCCGATACGGTCGGGATAGGCGAGCGCGGCCATGGCGGCAGGGGAGAGTGGTGCATCAAGCTTCGCATGTTGCGTGCCCTGCCGCTGCAAGCGCCGGTTCTCTGCTTTGATCCGCTCAATCACTGGTAGGTTCACCTGGTAGGGGCGTTTGCGCATGAACCCCCTGGGGTCGCGTATCGCCTGTATCCGCAGCAGTAAGTCAGTCGGCGCACCGCGCAGGGGATCGCGTTCGGCCATCAGCGCCGCCAATTGCGCCGCCTCGCGACCACCAGTGACCAGCATATGACCCAGACGCGGATGCAGTGGCAGAGCGGCCAGCGCCTTGCCATGGGCGGTGATCCGGCCCTGTTCATCCAGTGCGCCCAGCATCCGCAACAAGACCTGTGCCTCGGTCAGAGCGCCCTCGGGCGGTGGGGTCAGGAAAGACAAGTCGCCTGAAGCTGCCCCCCAGAGGGCCAGTTCCAGCGCCAGACTGGTCAAGTCTGCGGCCTCTATTTCGGCGGGAGGGAAAGCCGCCAGTGCGCCTTCTTCGCCTTTGGTCCACAGCCGGTAGCAGATGCCTTCGGCCACCCGGCCAGCCCGGCCTTGTCGCTGGGTGGCTTCGGCGCGTGTGACCTTTTCCGTGATCAGCCGCGACATGCCCGACCCGGGATCAAACCGGGCCCGGCGCGCCTGTCCCATGTCGACCACCACGCGGATATCCTGAATGGTCAGCGAGGTCTCGGCGATCGAGGTCGCCAGCACCACCTTGCGGCCAGATGCCAAGGGGGCAATCGCCGCGCGTTGTTCTGCAAAGGGCAGGGCGCCAAACAGCGGTTTCACCACACAGGTTTCCGGCAGTCGGGCAGCCAGCGCCGAGGCCGCCCGCCGGATCTCGCCCTCGCCGGGGAGAAACACCAGAATACCGCCACCCGTGTCACGGGTGTCTTTCTCGGCCTGCTGCACCAGATCCACCAGCGCATCCAGCCGCCGCGCGCCCTGTCGGGGCGCTACCCGCGATCCCTGCGCCGCGATGGGGCGCTGCAGCCAACGGGTTTCCACATCGTAGCTGCGCCCCTGTGAGGTCACCATTGGAGCCTGCATCAGCTCGGCGACCGGGCCTGCGTCCAAGGTTGCCGACATTGCCATCAGGATCAGATCGTCGCGCAGCGCACCGGCCACTTCCAGACAGAGGGCCAGGCCAAAGTCGGCGTTCAGCGAGCGTTCGTGGAACTCGTCAAAGATCACCGCACCCACACCGGGCAGATCAGGGCTGGATTGCAGCATGCGGGTCAGAATGCCCTCGGTGACCACTTCGATGCGGGTGGCCTTGGATATCTTGGCGTCGCCGCGCACCCGGTAGCCGACAGTCTCGCCGGCGCGTTCGCCCAGCGTCTCGGCCATGCGCTCGGCCGCCGCGCGCGCCGCCAGTCGACGCGGTTCCAGCATCACAATGCGACCCTTGGTCAGCCCTGCCTCAAGCATGGCCAGTGGCACCCGGGTGGTTTTGCCCGCACCCGGCGGCGCTTGCAATACGGCACGCCCTTTGGCGCGCAGGGCGGCAATCAATTCGGGCAGGACAGCATCAATAGGTAATTTGGTCATAGCCGCCGTTATCGCCAAAGTCTGCGCCAAGGTCTAGCCACTGGACAACCGTGCCCTCGCTGCGTCAAACATGCGGTCAAACACGGGAGTAGCCATGGACATCGACGAGCTCAGCCAAAAGATCTTGAACCGCGACCGCCGTGCCCTGGCGCGCGCCATCACGCTGGTTGAAAGTCAACGCAGCGATCACCGGGCGCAGGCCACAGAGCTGCTGGGCACACTGGCCAAACATCGCCGCCAGGCGCTGCGTATCGGGCTGTCAGGCACGCCGGGGGTGGGCAAATCCACCTTTATCGAAAGCTTTGGACTGATGTTGACGGCGCAGGGGCTGCGGGTTGCGGTGCTGGCGGTTGATCCCAGCTCGGCGCGCTCGGGCGGCTCTATCCTGGGTGACAAAACCCGGATGGAGCGTCTGAGCCGGGATCCAAATGCCTATATTAGGCCCTCTCCCAGTCAGACCCATCTGGGCGGCGTGGCACGGCGCACCCGTGAAGCGGTGGCCCTGTGCGAGGCCGCTGATTTTGATGTGGTGCTGATCGAAACCGTGGGAGTTGGCCAATCTGAAACGGTGGTGGCCGAGCTTTCGGACCTGTTTTTGTTGCTGCTGGCCCCGGCTGGCGGGGATGAGCTGCAGGGTGTCAAACGCGGTATCATGGAAATTGCCGATGTGATTCTGGTCAACAAGGCCGACGGCGATCTGAAATCCGCTGCAACCCGCACCTGTGCTGACTATTCCGGCGCCCTGCGGTTGCTGCGCAAACGTGAACAGGACCCTCCCGGATATCCCAAGGCGATGATGGTGTCGGCGCTGGAGGATCAGGGGCTGGAACACGCTTGGGACAGTTTGCAACAGCTTAACAATTGGCGCCGCGAGCAGGGGCACTGGGATCAGCGCCGGGCCGATCAGGCCCGCTATTGGTTTGTCCAAGAGGTGCGTCAGGCGCTGCTGGCGCAACTGGACAGTCCACAGGCCCGTGCCCATATGACGCAATTGGGGGACAGTGTTGCCATGGGTGATCAGGGCATCACCCATGCGGCCCAGCTGATGCTAGCGAATCTGACGCAGACTTAATCCCGACCGGGGTCTGTTATTTGGCCTGAAATACGCTTGGCACAGGCATGGTCGCACCGGGGCGAACCTGTTATAAAGCCAGTCTGCGGGCATGAATGGCACCATTGCAGGGCAGGCTCTCTTTTATCCCATGGCCGGGGCAGGAAATCATCGTCAGGTGGCTTGACCCCACCAGTGATTCCTCCTAAATGCATCCAACCAGTTTTGGGTGTCGCCATTGGCCACGCCCCTTGAGATTTTGGCTGCGGGATATCCCGGGCCTCCAGAAACGAAGGATGAACCCATGTCGCGCCGTTGCGAATTGACCGGAAAAGGCCCGATGACGGGTAACAACGTAAGCCACGCCAAAAACCGTACACGTCGTCGGTTTCTGCCGAACCTGAATGATGTGACCCTGCAGTCCGAGACTCTGGGCCGTGGCGTTAAGCTGAAGATCTCAGCTGCGGCACTGCGCACTGTTGATCACCGTGGTGGTCTGGACGCGTTCCTGGTCAAAGCCAAAGACGATGAGCTGTCGGTTGGCGCTCTGAAGGTGAAAAAAGAGATCGCCAAAGCAACAGCTGCTGCCGAGGCCTGATCCGTTCACCGGATTAAAGAATTCACGCCCAGCATGAGTGATCATGCTGGGCGTATTTCGTTGTTGCGTCAGCACAAACTGCGACGACTTTGACTCTTGCAGGCTGCGGTTTCAGCAGCCTATCTTGCGGCGATGAAACGGCATATGCGTTCATATCTGACCCTGCTTCTGGTCCTGGCCGTCACCCTGACCGCCCATAGCGCTGGCGCTATGCGAGGGATGCGGGATGCCGCTGGACAGATAGTAATCTGCACAGGTACAGGCCCGGTGGTAATCTATGTGGATGCCGATGGCCAACCCGCCCGGGCACCTGAAAACTGTCCTGATTGCATAATGCTAGGCATGGATGCACTGGCGCCACCGGTGCACATGCAACTGGCCATGCGGGGGCCACGGGGCAAAGCACAGCTCTTGGTTTCAGACCGCATCCAATCGCGTATGCCGCTACGGGCCTGCGCCCGCGCGCCGCCCTTTGTCTGCTGATTCTTCCCGACTTAAGATTCCAAAAAATCAGACCTCAGACTAAAGAGAGAGACTGTCATGTCCTTCAAATTCGTTGTTATCGCCGCCGTTTCATCATTTGCACTGGCTGGCGTGGCTTTTGCCGACATGTCCACAATGATAGTGGATGATGCCTATGCTCGGGCCTCAAATAAAATGGCCGGTGCTGCCTTTATGGCGGTGATGAACCGCACCGGCGAGGATGACCGGCTGATCTCTGTCAGCTCAGAAATTGCCAAACGCACCGAGTTGCATACACATATGGATATGGGTGACGGCGTCATGAAAATGAGCCACGTCGAAGACGGCTTTGCTATTGCAGCAGGCGAAACCCATATGTTGCAACGCGGCGGCGACCACGTGATGTTTATGGGGCTGACCCAAGAGTTGAAGCAGGGAGATACCATCAGCCTGACACTGACGTTTGAAAAGGCTGGTGATGTGACTGTCGACGTGCCGGTCGATCTGGAGCGTAAACCCGCTGCAGGTGGCGCGAAGCACAGCAACTAAAGCCCAGGCGGGGCGCGGCGTCCGACGGCGCTGCCGCCCTCCTTCGCGCCCGGCCAGCCCAATGGGGCCGGCTTGGCGGTTGCGCTTTTGGGTAACGTTAACTGTTGTCTGCAGGAGATGGTATAGCTAGGGCTATCTATTGTTGGATGTTTGGGCCAGATTATTAGTCGGTCAATTGACCTTATTTTGAGGTCTGTTCACACCGTGCAACTCTGGATGAGGCGCTTATGACCCAAAAGATCCTATTTGTTTGTTTGGGCAATATCTGCCGTTCACCTGCGGCGGAAGGAATGTTTCGACATTTGGCGCCTGAGTTTGAAACTGACAGTGCAGGGACTGCCGGCTGGCACTTGGGAAAGCCTCCTTATCAGGCGATGCAGACGGCAATAAAGGCGCGGGGATTGGACATTTCAGATCTGCGCGCGCGCCAGTTTTGTCCGCAAGATTTTGACCGGTTTGACGTGATCATTTTGATGGACAGCGAAAACCAGCTCAACGTTGAAGTCCAGCGGCCGACTGGCAACCAAACACCGGTGTCTTTATTTACGGATTTCATCAGTGAGGCTGGGATGGATCACGTGCCTGACCCCTATTATACCCGCGACTTTGACGGCTGTTTGGACCTGTTGGAACAGGCCGCGCGCGGGCTTCTGTTGGCGTTGGTCCCACCCGTTTCGTAGGGCAAGTGTGTCATCGGGTAATGACCGGGGCAAAGTTGTGGGACTTGGTCGGGCGGTTCAGTATGTAAACCAGCCTGGAGCCGCACCTGACCCAGACTGCTATTCTTTGATGACCTGCAGTTGCCCAGCCAGCCAGGGCAGTTGGCTGACGGCCGGGGAAATAATCTGGCTTTGCACGAGGTGGCGCATGGTCTGGGCGACATCGCGGGGCACGCGATCAGCCCAGTCGGAGGCAGCAAAAAGCGAAATGTTGCGTGAGAAAGTGCCAAACGGTAGCGCAAATGCGTCGATTTGAGTATGGAAACGGGCCGCCCGCATATAGCCCAGCGGTGTTGTCACCGCCCAGCCAATGCGACGTGCAACCATGGCCATAAGCGCCAGATGTGAACCGATCTCGAACCGTTCTTCAAACACCAGTTTCTGGCGCGCCAGATGGGCTTCGATTTGCTGCGAGATCAACTGCTCTCGACCGTAACGCAGCATTGGCATTTCGTTCAGCAAGTCGCCCTGGCTGGTGGGATCCGTCAGGAACCCCTTGGGGGCAACCAGAATAAACGGATCACGCACCAGAGGGTATTCGGCGATTTCTTCACGCATCTCTCCGGTGCTGGCAGCCACTGCGATGTGCAATTCCCGCGCAGCCATTGCACGGCTGATATCATGACTGGAGGCGGTGATCATCTTGAACCGGCATTGGGTCAGACTGTCCGCCAGAATAGTCGCCAGACGGGGGGTGAGGTCGTTGTCGAAGTCATCGATCAGCCCAATCGACAGCGTCGTCAGATGGGTCAGATCCATCACGGTCAACTCGCTCTGCGCCAATCGCAGCTCTGATAAGACGACTTCGGTTCGGCTCAAAAAGCTGCGGCCAGCGGTTGTCATCAGCATTGGGCGACGGCTGTGATCGACCAAATCAGATCCCAGAGCTTTTTCAAGATTCCGCAGTTGTTGGCTCACAGCCGGCTGACTCAGCCCGGTCAATTCTGCGGTTTGTGCGACGGATCCGGTTTTGGCCAGAGCCTCAAAAACTTCCAGCCCTCGCAGGGTGACCCCCTTCATTAACATCTGCCACGCTCCTGTTTTACCGAACCGTTTTGTTAAACTCTGTGGCCATAGGGTCAAGAGATAAATCCGCCCAAAGGCGATAGGTTGGCGTGGAGCGCGTCTTAAAGGTGAGCAATTTACTGAAATTGTGGTTATGGATATCGCGGGTCAGGAAATTGCTGCGTCAGTTTCGAAATCAGTGGGCTCTGTGCTTGCCTGCACTCCTAATATGTTCGGGTTAGCTGCAGGTCCGCGCCGCGCGGTCGCCAAAGGCTTTGTAACGCCGCCACAATTGTTCATCACTGCTGCGGCTGGATTGACGCACAACTTGCGCCTGATGCGGATCGTCGAACCATTTGGCGACGGTCTTGCGCTCCGAACGCGACAGGCTGGTGTTGGCGACTTGCTGGATACAGCTGCACATGGACCGAGAGGCCGCCGTGCGGTCGGCCTGCCGACAGGCGCGCTCAATCAGGCCAGCCTGAGCCGGAAGGGGGGCTGCTACATAAAAGGTTCCCGCACAGAGTGCCGCGGTCAAGATTCTTTTCATCACTGTCACTCACCCTAGCTTGGCGGATCTTAAGGTCCGTACATCGGCGCACTATGGCGCAAGCCCGCCAGAGGGGCAATCATGGTAAACAAGCCAAGGGGAGTTGAGCAGGATGTTGCCGGAACCCTGGGTGATGATCGGACCTGGACCTAAGAATGGTCTGAAGGCCGGCCGGGCCATCACGGCAGGACCATCACGACAAGACAGGGCACATGAAGGCTACGACTGGTTCGGCCCCCGCATAGACCGGATCGCTCGCCGGATCGCCTGCCAATCGCGGGCTTTCTCTGGGCTTTTGGCCAATTCGCATTCGTGCATCTTACGGGCGGCTTCCGCCTCGGCCTTGTCGCCATGTGCACTGTATAAGGCACGGGCATATTCGGCTGTCTGCATGGCATTCATGGGTTTGTCCTCCGCTTGTTGCAAATCTCCGTTCGCGTGCGTGACAGGAGTATACAGTATTTCGGACTGAAATGCAGCAGTGGGGGTATGGCCGATGTGTATGGATGAATTCAAAGAGCCCTCACGATGGGAGCGAGACACGTCTCAAAAGCGATCCGGGGATTATTCCAGGGTCAAGCAAGCAGAGTCTTGGGCGTGTCATCATAAGTGCCGTAATCGGAAAACAGAGCTGAGGGCCGCGTCTGACCTTGGGAAGGTGCAAAGGCCTTCCCGCGGGGAAGGTCAAGCGCGGCCCGGTCTGGCGACTGGACGAAGGGGATTTCACCAGTACTTGCCAGATATCTTTGACCGGCGGCACCGCCGGTCAGCGCCCGACCCTCCCCACGGGAGGGCGCTTCTCGCCCACCCTGGGTCAGGCGCTGACCTTTGTTGTGAAGTCACCGGTTTCTGCTATCCGCCCGCAAGTGACTTAAAAACGTCCAAGATCGCTTTGGGTAAGCTATGTACGGTTTCGTTTTGTGCTGCCGTGGTTACAGTGAAATAGGCAATTAGGGCCGTGGTCCCCACTATTCCAAGCGTTTCACAGCCTTTGGTGAAGATGATATCCGCTTTAGCGCCAAGGTATTTCGCTGCGCGGACAAAGAAAACCTGAAACCAGTCCGCAAACGCATTCAGCTTGTCAATTGAGGGCGTTGGGCTGTCGATCTCGTTTTCCAGCTCCTCAACCCGTTGCCAGATCTGCGAAAGGTCGGTCTGAAAGGCTATGTCTTCTGGATCATTCAAAGGCGGGCCGCCGTTGTCGCCGATCTTTGGCGTGGCGGTGATCTGTTGCAGGGAAAGGAGCTGCTCTTTGAGCTGTTTGACTTCTTGCTCAAGGTTGAACTTCGCGCGGATGCGTTCGATCTCCCTGGCAACCGCCTCAGCCCCTTGGTCCCAAACGGCATCATCAATCAACGCCACCTGCAATTGCAGATCCCATTCCATCGGAGTACCGGTCAGCATGCCCTGATACCACTGCCGCCAAAATGCCCAAGTTTCGTCAGGGTCAGGACGCGCGGAAAAACTCTCCCAGAACTCCAATAAGTGCCCAATGTGGTTTGTCTCAGGCCATAATGGGGATGCGAACAGATCTGCGTGTAATCCGTTTGTCCCAGCAGTGGCGTCAGTAAACACGGCGGAGAGGGCGGCGGAAACGGAGTCCGATTTGGCAGCTGAGCGGATTGCGATGAGGGCAGCGGTGTGGGCGTCGGAGCGGCCGGCGGAGTCGGCGGAATGGGCGGCGGATTCGGCGGCGGATTCGGCGGCGGAGCCAGCGGTGCGGGCGGAGAGGGCGGAGAGGGCAGCGGAGAGGGCGGCGGAGCGGGCGGAACGGGCAGCGGATTTGACCTGTGTCATAACGGTCGTTGGACAAGTGCTCGCAACCCCCGTTATAAGCGTCGCCCTGAAGCAAGACAAAAGCAAACCCTTGCCGCTGATGATCGCAAAGCCTTGATCCACAACACGCATTGCAGCAGGTAGACTACGCAGCACCGCACGCGCCGCAATCGCCCGGCTCATCCTCGGATCCTGCGTCTTCAGCCAGCTTTCCAGCTGCCCTAAATCCTCAATCTCGTCAAAATCCGCCAAACCAATGTGCCTTTAGATCAAATAACCTGTCCCGCACCCTACACGCCCGCTTGACCAGCACAAGATTCCCAACCATATCCCAACTCATGACCGAACTGTCCAAAATCCGCAATTTCTCGATCGTGGCGCATATTGACCACGGCAAATCCACCCTTGCTGACCGGCTCATCCAAGAGACCGGCACGGTGGCTGGCCGTGATATGAAAGCGCAGCTGCTCGACAGCATGGATATCGAGCGCGAGCGCGGTATTACCATCAAGGCCAACACGGTGCGCATCGACTACACCGCCGACGACGGGCAGAACTATGTTCTGAACCTGATCGACACCCCCGGCCACGTCGATTTCGCCTACGAAGTCTCCCGCTCCATGCGTGCGGTCGAAGGCTCGTTGCTGGTGGTCGACAGCAGCCAAGGGGTCGAGGCGCAGACCCTGGCCAATGTCTATCACGCGATGGAGGCCGACCACGAGATCGTGCCGATCCTGAACAAGATCGACCTGCCGGCCTCGGACTGTGACCGGGTTGCGGAACAGATCGAAGACGTCATCGGCATCGAGGCCACAGGCGCCATACAGGTCAGTGCTAAAACCGGGCAGGGCATCCACGAAACGCTGGAAGCCATCGTGACGGATCTGCCCGCCCCAACCGGCACCCGCGATGCGCCGCTCAAGGCGATGCTGGTTGACAGTTGGTACGACAGCTATCTGGGCGTGATCGTTCTGGTCCGCATCATCGATGGCGAATTGAAAAAGGGCATGCGCGTCAAGTTCATGTCCAACGACACCCTGCACAGCGTTGACCGCATCGGCGTGTTCCGTCCTGAGATGGAAACCATCGACGTGTTGGGCCCGGGCGAGATCGGATTTCTGACCGCCTCGATCAAGCAGGTGCGCGACACCCGTGTGGGCGACACCATCACCAACGACCGTCAGGGCTGTGAAACCGCACTGGATGGCTTTAAACCCGCCCAGCCGGTGGTGTTCTGTGGCTTGTTCCCGGTGGACAGTGCTGAATTCGAAGATCTGCGCGGCGCCATCGACAAACTGGCTCTCAACGATGCCTCCTTCACCTTTGAGATGGAGACTTCGGCGGCGCTGGGCTTTGGCTTCCGCTGCGGCTTCCTTGGCTTGTTGCACCTGGAAGTGGTGCGTGACCGGATCGAGCGTGAATATAACATCGACCTGATCACCACAGCGCCGTCGGTGGTCTATCACGTCTATATGCGCGACGGCACCATGGTCGAGCTGCACAACCCCGCCGACATGCCGGATCTGACCCATGTGGACCACCTGGAAGAGCCGCGCATCAAGGCGACAATTCTGGTGCCCGATGAATACCTGGGCGACGTGCTGAAACTGTGTCAGGACCGTCGCGGGTTGCAGATGGATCTGACCTATGCCGGCAGCCGTGCGATGGCGGTCTATGACCTGCCGTTGAACGAGGTGGTGTTTGACTTTTACGACAGGCTGAAGTCGGTGACCAAGGGCTATGCCTCGTTCGACTATCAGATGACCGACTACCGCGAGGATAATCTGGTCAAGATGTCGATCCTGGTCAACGACGAGCCTGTGGATGCGCTGTCGATGATGGTTCACCGCGACCGCGCTGACGCCCGTGGCCGTGCCATGGTGGAAAAGCTGAAAGACCTGATCCCGCGCCACATGTTCAAGATCCCGATCCAGGCAGCCATTGGCGGCAAAGTGATCGCTCGCGAGACCCTGTCAGCCCTGCGCAAGGACGTCACGGCCAAGTGTTACGGCGGCGACGCCAGCCGTAAGCGCAAGCTGCTGGACAAGCAGAAAAAGGGTAAGAAAAAGATGCGCCAATTTGGTAAGGTGGATATCCCACAAGAGGCATTTATTTCCGCACTTAAGATGGACAGCTAAAGCTGACAATTTTGCAAGGCGAATGGGTGGCAGCAATCAGCGCAGTCAAACGCGTACCCACACCCTAGTTGTCTGTGGGCCGTTGCCCCAAGCGCCACGGTCTTTCAAGACCAACCACAATCGCATCACCTATAATCGTCGGCGGGGCAGCAGCTCCGCCGTATTCAGTTAGGTAATTCCCCTCCAAACCCTCGAACCCTGCGGCACGCGGCGCCGCGCTCGACCCTCACCCCCGCGAGGGCGCTGTGCACCCAGCCAGGGTCAGGCGCTACCCTTTGCGCTGTCATCTGGACCGTGCGGCGTGGTTCTGCAGCTCATACGTCACTCTCCTGATAGGAGAGTGCACTTACTAATTTTCACTCGTGCAGACGGCGGCGTCTAATCCACAGTCCGTGAGCGCAAAACAAGACGACCCGTTTGCGAACTGCCCGACAAACGGATCACTCTTGCATAATGTCTGGCGGCGTCGATTCCTTAAAATGAGTCCTGAACGTCCTGTGCAGCTCCGCTAATTGCACTGCCGGCTTTGGAAATATCTTTGCCCGCACCCTTGGTGGTCTCGCAGGCAGTCAGGCTAAGCAGGGCCAGGCCCAGGGCGAAAATTCTGGTCATAGTGGTCTCCGTGTTTGATCTTGCACGGATCTACCAGCATTCCCCGGATATCACCAGATCTGCCGTCGCGCGCGGTTTTCCCGCCCAAATGGACTCCTCATATCCAGCGAGTTTAACACAGCACATTAAAGAACTAATATTCTAGTAAGGCCGCCAAACGGCGAAAATTTGATATGGGAGCGATGCAGGTGAATTTTGCCGCACGCAGAAACACGCTGGAGAATAAGCGAAAAAGACTGACCGGGATGGCACCTGACGGGGCGCCCTCGACGTTGAGTGCGCGGCGCTGCGGAGAGCGGCTGCCACATTTTGAAGTTGATGAATTGCGCCAGATCGATGTGGCGCTGGCCCGCCTGCATGAGGGTAGTTATGGGTTCTGTCAGATCTGTGGCGATGACATCGCTGAGGAGCGGCTTGATAAATTGCCCGCCACACCCTTTTGCCAGCGCTGCGCCGACTAATTGCATTGCTTTCCTTTGTCCAGCACGTGACTTATAGCTGCTCTGACCCTTGATTTCCGGAGCTTTCCCAATGTCCTGTGCCCTATGTTCTGCGGATGTGCCGCTGTCTGACTATCCCGTCGCAGGCGGTCCTGATGGCGCGTCTGCTGCAGTTTGCAGCACCTGCCTGTCGCAGATCGAGGGCGAGCTGGAAGTCAATCACTGGCGCTGCCTGTCCTCGTCGATGTGGTCCGAGGATGTGGCCGTTCAGGTCCTGGCGGCGCGCCTTTTGACCCGGTTGTCGGATCAGGACTGGGCCCGCGACCTGAGTGATCAGTTGTGGCTGGAGGACGAGACCCGCGCCTGGGCCGAAAATGTCGCCGCGGCCAGTCAACACAAAGATAGCAATGGTGTAACGCTCAACCAGGGCGATAGTGTGGTGCTGATCAAGGATCTGGTGGTCAAAGGGGCAGGGTTTACCGCCAAGCGCGGCACTGCCGTGCGCAGTATTTCGCTGGTCGCAGACAACCCCGAACACATCGAAGGCCGGGTCGAGGGGCAGCGGATCGTGATTTTGACCCAGTTTGTGAAAAAGAAATAGGCCACGACGTCAGGGACACGCAATTTCCCGATCGCCCCGTTGCCGCGCCTGCGGGGATGTGGCACAACCCATAACAACCGACTGAACAGATGAGTTTAGCACATGACTGACTTTGCCGAACGCCGCCGCATGATGGTTGATACTCAGGTCCGCCCGTCGGACGTGACCAAGTATCCTATTATCCAAGCCATGCTGACCGTGCCGCGTGAGAATTTTGTAGCTGGCGCGCAGCGGGAAGCGGCCTATTCCGACCAGAATATCGATCTGGGACAGGGCCGAACTTTGCTTGAGCCACGTACTTTGGGCAAAATCCTGGATGCGGTGGATGTTCAGAGTGACGAACTGGTGTTGGATGTCGCCTGTGGTATGGGCTATTCATCCGCCGTTGTCGCCCGCATGGCGCAGATGGTGATCGCGGTCGAAGGCGACGAGGACCTTGCAGCCGAGGCTCAGACACAACTCAGCGAGATCGGTGCTGACAATGCCATCGTGCATGTCGCTGCCCCGCATGAGGGCGCTGCTGAACACGGCCCCTATGATGTCATCCTGGTGCAGGGTGGCGTCGAGGATCTTCCGCAAACGCTGTTGGATCAGTTGAAAGATGGCGGCCGAATTGCTGCCATTTTCATGACGGGTGCCCTTGGACAGGTCAAAGTCGGGTATAAGACCGGTGACCAGATTTCATGGCGGTTTGCTTTCAACGCAGGCGCGCCGGTTATTCCGGGTTTCGCAGCGACCAAAGAATTTGCGCTCTGACCCCATTTGGGGCAGCGTTTGACTTGCAGTCTTGTGCTGTGATGACCAGATTAGTGCTCTGCGCCCTGCGGCCATTTGTGACCGGGGCCAGAGTTCAATAAAATGAGCTGGGACAGCTCGGGGAAAATGGGGCGGCATAAATGCGCAAAATGATTTCAAAAGGATTTTTCAAGAATTTTGTTTTCGCGGGCGGGTTTGTGGCTGTTGCTGTCGTTCCCAAAGTCGCGCTGGCGGACAATATCACCGACGCCATGATCGGTGCTTATCAAACCAGCGGTTTGCTGGAACAGAATCGGGCTCTGTTGCGGGCGACGGATGAAAATGTAGCGATTGCAGTTGCACAGCTGCGTCCGGTGATCACCTGGACCCTCACAGCTTCGCAGTCCTTTAGCCGCGCTAACACCGGGTTTGGGGTTTCTCAAGCCAGCAGTGATGCCCTGTCCACCGGCCTTAACCTGCAATGGTTGCTGTTTGACGGTGGCGCATCACTACTTGACCAGCGGGCCGCGCAAGAGACGGTTCTGGCCACCCGGCAGTCGCTGCTTAACATCGAGCAGCAGGTTATGTTCAATGCGGTGCAGGCCTATGTGAATGTCCTGCTGCAGCAAGATACAGTATCGCTGCGCGGCAACAACTTGCGGCTGCTGCGCGAAGAACAAAAGGCGGCGCAGGACCGGTTTGAAGTTGGTGAAGTGACCCGGACGGATGTGGCCCTGGCGCAAAGTCGGGTTGCAGGCGCTCAGGCCAGCCTGACCGAAAGCCGGGGCGACCTGTTGACCGCTCAGGCGGTCTATATCGAGGTGGTTGGCCATGCTCCGGGTGGTCTTGCGGGGCAGCCCAGCCTGCCACAGCGGGCGAAATCATTGCAAACGGCCCAATCGATTGCCGCGCGCAACCATCCGTCCCTGCTGGCACAGCAACACGCGGTGAAAGCGGCAGACCTGTCGGCGCAAAGCACTGCTAAGTCGTTAGGCCCAAGCGTGTCATTCAGCGCCAGCGCAGCCTATTCCGAACCTTGGGATAACACCGGTGGGACTGATACCTCCAGCACCAGTCTAACATTGTCGCAGCCCATTTACGCCGGCGGCGCGCTTGCGGCCAGCACTCGGGCCAGTGTCGCGCGCGTGGACGCAGAAAAAGGTGCTTTGATCTCCGTTCAGCGCTCCGTCGCGCAGATTGTCAGCCAGGCCTATGTTGTGCTTGAAACCTCACGCGCCAGCCTGGTGTCCTCAAACGAGCGGGTGCGCGCCGCACAGGTTGCCTTTGACGGAATTCGTGAAGAGGCCACACTGGGTGCACGGACAACACTGGATGTCTTGCAGTCCGAGCAGGAGCTTTTGGATGCTCAAACCTCGCGGGTTCAGGCCCGGGCCAATCAGGTCATTGCGGCCTTTGGGTTGCTCAGCGCGCAGGGTCTGCTGACTGCCGAACATTTGGGGTTGGCTGTCGAAATTTACGATCCGACGCTGTATTACAATCTGGTCAAAGATGCGCCTGCGCATGTCAGCCAGCGCAGTAAGGATCTGGATCGCGTGATGAAGGCCTTAGGAAAGAATTAACAATTCGTTCTATCGGTTGTGTGAAAAAACTAATGCAGTTACACTTCGTTTAAGAGGCGAAAGTGTAGAGTGTGTTATGTCCGAACCAGTAACTCATGCCGAGATAGAGGATGTGCTGTCATCAATTCGCCGCTTGGTGAGCGAAGACGACCGTGGGCCTCTCATTCCTGCCAAACCTGCGCCCGCTGCAAAGCCAGCGCCGCGTTTGGTCCTGACGCCATCCCTACGGGTGGCGGATGCACCTGCGGATGCAGTCGCTATGGACGAACCTGAGCCCGAACAGGCCGAGACTGCTCAGGTCGAATCGGCAACGGATGCGGATACACAAGTCGAAGACGCTCAGACTCAGGACAATCCGACCGAAGACAGTACGGCGAGCCAAACCCAGGCTCAGCTGGACCAATCTCCCGGCATAAGCGAATCGGAAAATTGGGACACAGCGGTTCCCGAGATACCCAAGGCAGCAGCCGAGGTCAGTTCTGTTCAGCTGGATACTCAGCCCGAGGTGCAGGAAAACGCAGATAATGGCGCGCAGGACGACCCGCAAGGTGAAGATACTGTTCTACTGCAAACCGCGGTCGAGTCCTTTCAAGAGGACCAACCGGCAGAGCCCACTCAGGTGAACGACGCACCTTGGCAAAATCCTGACGCGACCTTGTTTGCCGCAGCGGGGGTGACAGAAACCAGTTCCGCCACCATGGCGGCGGCTGATACACCGGATGAAACCAAATCTACCGTGAGTTTCGCCGAGAAAATCGCGGCTCTGGAAGCCGCTATTGGTCAGGCGGACGAACAATGGGAACCGGAAGGTGACACCGGTGAAGACAATTCCGGCACAGCGGTTGAAACGCTGGCTTGGGAAGATCTCGAAGACGAGCTGGATGATGTGACAGCCTTCAATGCAGCTGGCACGGTCGACCTTGACGACAGCAGCCCATCACAGGTCGATATTACCCCTGACCTTGACCAGGATGACTTTGACCAGGCTACGATTGATCAGGCCGCGAATGATCAGGCTGCGCAAGAACGGGCCACCTATGATCGGCCTGAGGATGACATGTTGGACGCCGCCCATCTGGCCGAACAAGCCGTCGCCGATGAAGTCCTGGGCGGGATCTCCACGGATGAGGCCGTGATGGATGAAGAATCGCTGCGTGAGCTGGTCGCCGACATTGTTCGCGAAGAGTTGCAGGGGGCTTTGGGTGAACGGATCACCCGCAACGTGCGCAAACTGGTCCGCCGCGAGATCCAGCGTGCTCTTGCCGTGCAGGACCTGGGCTGAGCCCTGACATTCAGTTTTTGACAGGCTTTGCCAGCTCCAGCAGCTGATCCAGATCCATATACCGCTCCAGATGATCGGCCAGATCGTCCAGCGTGGCCTCAACCCCATCATCATAACCGATACTGCTTTCAGCACCCAGATCAGCCAGGAATTTAGCCCGGAATGGATCCGAGCTGAACAATCCATGTAGGTACGATCCCCGAACCCGCCCGTCTGCCGACACAGCCCCCTCGGGGCGGCCTTCGACGTTCAGCCAGGCACGGGTGCAGTCCGGTCCCTCGCTGCGGCCCATGTGGATCTCGTAGCCTGACACCGGTGTATTGCCGTCTATGGTATGGGCCTGCCGCAACGCGACTTTCTTCTCGCCCGCCATGGTGGTCGAAATGTCCAGCAGCCCCAAACCGGCCACTTTCCCCGGTTTGCCGTCCACACCATGGGGATCGTCAATCTCTTTGCCCAGCATTTGATAGCCGCCACACAGCCCCAGCACATGGCCACCTCGGCGGTAATGCGCCAGAATATCGATGTCCCAGCCTTGGGCCCGCAGATAGGCCAGATCGCCAATGGTGGATTTGCTGCCGGGAATCAGCACCAAATCTGCATCACCGGGCAGGGGGCGTCCGGCGGCGATGATTTCAACCGTGACATTGGGCTCGGCGGCCAGCGGATCCAGATCGTCGAAATTTGCCATCCGTTCAAGTTGTGGCACCACCACTTTGCAGGCACCGCCCTTGCGCGACGCAATGTCCATCATGTCCTCGGCAGGCAATTTCCAGGCGTCAAAGAACCACGGAATGACCCCCAGCGAGGGCCAGCCGGTCCGTTGTGCGATATCATCGCGACCTCCGTCAAACAGGCTCAACTCGCCCCTAAATCGGTTCACGGCGAATCCAACCACGCGATCAAGATCCTGTTGATCCAGTACCGCATGGGTCCCGACGATCTGCGCAATCACCCCGCCGCGATGAATATCGCCCAGCAAAACGACCGGTACGTCGGCCGCACAGGCGAATCCCATGTTGGCAATGTCGTTCTTGCGCAGGTTGGTTTCCGCAGGCGATCCCGCACCTTCGATCAGCACCAGGTCAACATCCGTCGCCAACCGGTGAAAGCTCTCCAGTGCAGCGTCGAGTAAGCCAGTTTTGTCGCGCATAAACGAGCCAGCAGCCTGGGTGCCGCGCCGCTTGCCCTGTACGATGACCTGAGCACCCGTATCGCTTTCGGGTTTTAGAAGAACCGGGTTCATATCGGTATGTGGCGCTACCATCGCGGCACGGGCTTGCAGGGCCTGGGCGCGGCCTATCTCACCGCCCTCGGGGGTGACAGCGGCGTTGTTGGACATGTTCTGTGGTTTGAACGGGGCAACGCGTAGCCCACGGCGCACAAACGCGCGGGCCAGACCCGCAACAATCATTGACTTACCGACATTGCTGCCAGTGCCTTGTATCATGAGTGCACGCGCCATGGTCTGCCTCCTGTGTTGTCCTTGGCATGACCTATTTTTAGGCATGTGAAAAGCCCGCTGTGTGGCAAAATGCACTGGCGGGCGCAGTCCGGCAAAAACACAAAGCCAGGAATAGAAAAACGCGCCCCCAGGGGCGCGCTTTTTCATAGTCTAAAAGCTGCCAGTTTTAGGCGGCTTCGGCTTGCGCAGCGTTGCGGCGCTCACTTTCTTCACGGGACAGAGCAACCGAGGTGCGAACACCACGACCAACAAAATCCATCAGTCCGGACACAACCCGCTCATTGGGGTCGATACCAGCGCAGGACAACACTTCACGACCATCGCGTGACCGTGCCCAACGAGCAATCTGCTCGGGTCCATTGCCATATTTCTTATCATCTGCAATGGCATCATCCAGTGCAGCCAGCACAACAGCCGCGAACAGTTTACGGGCGCGGTTGCCTTGCTCATTGTTAAAGGCTGTGCCGTCAACGAAATCTCTCATCTCGCATCCTTTGTTGTTCTTGCTATTGCAATTCTTGGCGTGACGCTCCTTATGACTGATCCAGAACGATTCGGATAGGCTCTTGTTGCATGGCTGTTATGCAAATAGTGCATAGCTTTTTATTGGTAACCACTAAATATCGTTGTCTTGTCAGTCTGCGACCTGCCAGATATAGGGACGGTTAACAAACCATCAACCTCCGGAGAGGGATTTTTTCATGCCTAAGATCAACGGAAACGAAATCCGCCCCGGCGCGGTGCTGGAACATAACGACGGACTTTGGGCCGCAGTTAAGGTCGATCACGTCAAACCGGGCAAGGGCGGTGCCTTTGCTCAGGTGGAATTGCGCAACCTTCGTAACGGCTCCAAGCTTAACGAACGGTTCCGTAGCGCCGATAAAGTTGAAAAAGTTCGCCTGGAACAAAAAGACCAGCAGTTTCTCTATGAGAGTGACGGAATGCTGGTGTTCATGGATATCGAAACCTACGAGCAGATCGAGTTGCCGAGCGAATTGCTGGGCGACCGTCGTCCGTTCCTGCAGGATGGCATGACCATCGTAGTAGAGTTTCATGAAACTGAGGCCCTGCACGCGAAAGTGCCGCAAAAGGTGACTTGCAAAGTCGCCGAGACCGAGCCGGTTGTGAAGGGGCAGACTGCTGCCAAATCCTTCAAGCCAGCGGTTTTGGACAATGGTATCAAAGTTATGGTGCCGCCGTTTGTTGGTCAGGACGAATTGATAATCGTGAACACGGATACCATGGAGTATTCCGAGCGCGCCTAAACCGGGCCTCGCATGTATACAAAAGGTCCCGTGCAGTTACCTGTGCGGGACATTTGTTATCCGGGATCGCCTGTGGTCAATTCATCGATAGTGTGAACCCGCATTCGTCCATCATCTTGCCATAGGCGGCAGTGAAGCCGGCCAGTGATGCGGTTGCGATGACTTCCCCATCGCCCAGGGCCTCGACCGTATTTCCACGCCGCATTGCTATCAGCATTGATACCACAGAGTTGTACTGCGGGCCGCTTTCAGCCTGAAAGAAACCTTCGTTATTCACATGGGCCTCGGCTATGCCCTGAATTGTCGTGCCAGAGTCGAATTCAAACGTGATGTCTTGCTGATCATACATCTGGGTTTGGTGGCGGCTTGGGGCAATTTCAACCAGCCGTGGTGCCGGGAAAAAATCAGGCGGCCCAGCATCTCCGTTTGAGACCTCCAGCGACCAAACCGGATCGCCGTCCCCACCGGTGTGGGCATAGCAGGTAACCCTAAGATCTTCGCCTGTATCAATCTGATCTGTCGACACATGCCAGTCGTTGTAATTCCAGTACCCGGCAGTGGCAGGAACAGCCGGGGCGCCGACAATGGCCAAGGCTAGCAATAATCGCATCAATTCGTCCTTCAATAATTTTTGTGTAATTTGGTACGGAGTGTTGGGCCACTCTAGCTATCAGGATCTTAAATTTGTGTGATTAATCATCACATTCGGATCTGCATGTCAGCCTGTGCCGTGCCGAAGTATAAAATAATAAGGAACTGATGGCTGGGGTTCTGAAGCCAAAGGGGCCTGTCGGCTGGAAAGTGGCCAAGTGGTCAGCCAAGGCAAAGAACAGCCCATGGGCGCCCCATTTGCCCAGCCGTCAGCACCTAGATGGGGTCCCCCCGGACTATGTCCAGAATGGGCAGATTTCACTCTGGATGGGTCAGTCGAACCGTTGCATCACCGGCGGACATATCGCCCTTGGCGCGGTCAAACCGCAGATAGGCCAGGGCGCGGTTTCCCGATTGAGTGAATAGGGTACCGGCCACTTTGCCATTCGCCGTGATGGCAGTTCCCGGCGCTGCCTGGCCGTCAATTTCCACCTGGCACAGACCCTTACGCAGGGTGGTCTTGTGCTTCATCCGTGCGGTGACCTCCTGGCCGACATAACAGCCCTTGCGAAAATCGACGCCATTCAGGGCTTCGAACCCGATCTCCAGAATGAAGCTGTCACCGGTCAGCTCGATCCCGGTTTCGGGTATGCAATGGGCCACCCGAAGTGCCTCCCAGTCACTGCCGTCGTCGCCACTGGCCGCGCCGTAAAGCCGCCAGCCCATGTCCACGTGCCGGGGATCAGCCAGGGCGCCTGCCGGGGCAGGTCCGGTGCCGCGTGAGACCTGCGCATCACTTTCCGAAATCTCAACCTTCGCCCGTAAGCGGTACATGGACAGCCGTTTCAGCAGCCCGTCAGCCAGCTCGGCGGCAACGTCCAGCAGAACATGATCCTCTTCGGCCAACAGGAAGAAATCTGCTAGGTATTTACCCTGCGGCGTGAGCAGTGCGGCATAGACCAGACCCTGATCTATGCGGGTCACATCATTGGTGACCAGCCCCTGCAAAAAGCTGCGGGTATCGGGGCCGGATAGACGCAGAATGCGGCGTTGGCTCATTTGGGCCTCCATTGGCATGGTCATATTCTGTCGCAGTGATATAGCAACGGGGCCAGATGAAAACAGGAAATCCCCAGATGCCCGCCGAGATCAGCCTTGTCATTCCAACTCTGAACGCCGCGGATGACTTGCCGGGATGTGTCGAGACATTGATGGAGGGGCTGGCGGCGGGGTTGATACGAGAACTGATCGTCACGGATGGCGGGTCGCAGGATGCAACCTGTGAATTTGCCGAGGCCGCGGGCGCGCAGCTTATTCACGGGCCTGCGTCTCGCGGCGGGCAGCTGCAGCGGGGCTGTGCCGCGGCAAAAGGAAACTGGTTGCTGGTGCTGCATGCGGATACCCAGCTTGAGGCCGGGTGGAGCCGGGTGGTGTCGCAGCATCTGCGAGATGGCGGGGGCAGGCCTGCGTATTTCAGGCTGCGATTTCGGGCAAGGGGTGCAATGGCTCGCGTGGTTGCGGCATGGGCCAACCTGCGGTCCCGGGTGTTTGGACTGCCCTACGGGGATCAGGCCCTGTTGATCCGGCGCAGTGACTATGCCGCTGCCGGCGGATATCCGGATCAAGAGCTTATGGAAGATATCGCATTCGTGCGGCGTCTGAATGGTCTGGTCGAATTGCCTGCCTGCGCGCAAACCAGTGCTGTGCGGTATCAGCAACAAGGCTGGCTGCGCCGCGGGGGCCGCAATCTGCTATTGCAAGGGCGGTATATTCTGGGTGCCGATCCCGGGGATTTGGCGCGATCTTACAAAAAGTGAGGCGTTGGGTGGGGAGTGCAAGCCGCCAGCCCAGACTGTTCAGGATCCAAAGACCTTGCGGCCAAGGCGACGCCACCAACTGGGTTGGATGGTCGTTTCCTGCGCCAATGAGGGCGCCTGCGCCGCCACCCCTTGCGGGTCGACAAGGGTTTTGCCGTCCTGGAACTGCAATCGGTACAGATCAGCATAGATGCCGCCACGGGCCAAAAGGTCGTCATGGGTGCCCTGATCCGCAACCTGGCCGCGCTCCATTACCACAATCTTGTCAGCGTTACGGATGGTCGACAGCCGGTGCGCGATGACCAGTGTGGTACGTCCACCCGAAAGCTTGTCCAGCGCCTGCTGAACTACCTTTTCGGATTTGACATCCAGCGCCGATGTCGCCTCGTCCAGCAGCAGAATGGGGCTGTCACGCAACAGCGCGCGGGCGATCACCACCCGCTGTCGTTGGCCACCTGACAAGGCCGAGCCGCGCGGGCCCACAAGAGTGTCCAGCCCATCGGGCAGTTTGGGCAGAAAATCGGCCACATGGGCCGCTTCAAGCACCTCTTGCAGGCGGGCATCCGATACGTCCGTGCGCCCAAGCAGAATGTTCTCGCGCAGGGTCTCGTCGAACAGCAGCGCTTCTTGGGTGACCACGGAAAACAGCTTGCGCAGGTCGCTCAGCGCCAGATCGCAAACCGCGACCCCGCCAACTGTGACCGCACCTTCCTGTGGGTCAATCAACCGGGTCAGCAGGTTGAAAATGGTCGATTTCCCGGCCCCTGACGCCCCGACGAGCGCGGTGGTTTTACCGGCCTCGGCGACCAGGGACAATTCGCGCAACACCGTCGCCTCGCCATAGTGCAGGGTGACCGCATCCAGCTGGATGCGCGGCAATCCGGTTGGCAAGGCAACGGGCTTGGCCGGCGATGTCAGCAGGATTGGCGCATCCATCAACTCCTTGATCCGCTCCAATGCGGCGGCGGCTGATTGCCAGATACCGCTGATCGCTGCCAGCCGTCGCATCGGGTCAAACGCCAGGCCAATTGCGGTGAAAAAGGTCATGAACTGGCCAACGGTTTTCTCGCCGGAAATGATCTCGCCGCCGCCATAAAGCACCACTGCCATCACGCCTATGCCGGCCATCATGTCAATCATGCCGGTGATTGACGCAGTGCCCAGCGAGGCCCGTATCTCGGCGCGTACAAACGTGCTGGTCTGGTCGGCAAAGCGGTCCGTTTGATAGTCTTCAAGATTGTTCAGTTTGATTGGCACCATACCGTGAAAAATCTCGTCCAGTCGCACCGCCAGCGAGGCCCCAAGATCGCGGGCCTGGCTGGCCTTTTTGCGCACATATCGCTGGATCGCCGCAATGGGGACCAGTACCATGGGCAACCCGATCAGCATGATCACCGTCCAGATCCAGTCCACACTGACTGCCACGCCAATCACCGCGACCAGTTGCGCCATGTCGCGCCCGGCGCCGGTGACCACCGCCTGCCAGACCTGGTTGATCGCCATAACGTCGCTCTGGACCCGCTGGATCAGAAAACCCGGCGGATGAACCTGGTGAAACGCCGGGTCCTGCCGGATCAGTCGCGCCAGCATATCCTTGCGCAGATGTGCCGCCGAGGTCTGCGAGATCTTGCTCAGAATCACCTTTTGGCAAACGCTGGACAGGCCCCGCAGGGTGAAAATGACAAAAAACGCCATGGCGACCCAGAACAAGGCGTTCCGGTCTCCGGCGACAAAGACAAGATCGAACATCGGCTGCATCATATAGCTAAGCGCGCCAACCGTTCCGCCTTCGATCAGCATGAACACAGCTGCAAGACCCAGCAGGGGCATATATTGGCGCAGATATCCCCGCCACAGCCAGCCCATCAACTCGCGCGAGGACTTTGGTTTGACGGTCATAAGGGGAACTTTCGCCAGGACAGTGGTATCATTTAAGGGCCTTTATGGTGCTCCGGGGCCATTTAACCATCTGTATCCTAGGGTGCAAGTATTGCGGGCCACTGCGCTTGGGCAAGCGATGGTCAATCCGGTTCAAAGCATGGATTGACGCGGTAGAAGGCGAAGATACTGTGGGTCGAAAATTATGATCACTTTGCAACCCACCGGGGTGCTATCTGGCGAAGGGCAACAGACCAATGACTGACACTGTGAAACTGGCCGCAGGGCGTGCGTATCTGGCAATTCCGGGGCCTTCGGTCATTCCGGATCAAGTTCTTCAGGCGATGCACCGGCCCTCTCCGAATATCTATGCCGGCGCCTTGGTCGAGATGACCCATGGATTGGTACCTGACCTGCTGCGGGTAGCGCGAACCCAGCACAATGTCGCGATGTATATCGGCAATGGACATGCCGTCTGGGAGGCCGCGCTGGCCAATGTTATTGCGCCGGGGGACCGGGTTCTGGTGCCGGGGACCAGCCATTTTGGTTGCGGATGGGCCGAGATGGCACGGGGGGTGGGCGCCGAAGCCGAGTTGCTGGAACATGGCACCCATGCACGCTGGGATCTGCAGCAGGTTGCCCACAGCCTGAAGGCAGATCCAGACCACCGGATCAAGGCGGTGCTGGCGGTGCATGTGGATACCTCTACTTCGGTGCGCAATGATATTGCCGAGCTGCGCGCGGTGCTCGATGAGATGAAGCACCCGGCGCTGTTGATGGTGGACTGCATCGCCTCGCTGGGATGCGATCGTTTTGAAATGGACGCCTGGGGCGTTGATGTGATGGTCGCGGCCAGCCAAAAGGGATTGATGGTGCCACCCGGAATGGGGTTTGTTTTCTTCAATGACAAAGCCGAAGCGCAACGCAATACGATGTCGCGGGTCAGCCGCTACTGGGATTGGCAACCCCGCGTCCACCCAGAGTATTATTACCAGTATTTCAATGGCACCGCCCCGACGCATCATCTCTATGGTCTGCGGGCAGCGCTTGATCTCATTCACGACGAAGGGCTGGAGAATGTTTGGGCCCGGCATCAGCGGTTGGCCCAGGCCATTTGGACCGCTTGCGAGCTCTGGGAGCAGGGCGGCGGTCCACTGCGCTTGAACGTGACAGATCCAGACCTGCGGTCCCATGCGGTGACGTCGCTGCATATCGGGTCACCGGACGGCACCCGCTTGCGCGACTGGCTAGAGCAAAATCTGGGTCTGACCCTTGGGATCGGTCTGGGCATGGCGCCCTCTGATACACCGGACTGGCACGGATATTTCCGACTGGGCCATATGGGTCACGTCAATGGCCAGATGGTGATGGGGATGCTGGGCGGGATTGAGACCGGGCTACAGGCGTTGCAAATCCCACATGGATCGGGCGCAGTCGAGGCCGCCGCCAGGGTTTTGGCAGCGCGCTAATTCAGCATGAGACCGGTCTGCGCGATAAAGCACCGCGCGGGCCGACTGGGTGGTCAATTCTGCCGCTTCTCGAGCCGATCAATGACATGGTTGATCAGGACTGCCAGTACCAGCACCGGGATCATTCCGTAAATCATCCATATGACGACAAAGACCCACATTAGGTTGATGCCCAGAAAGGTCACTGCCGCCGCAAGGATGTCGGGCGTCTGAGGAAGTTTTTGATCTTGCATAGGTGCCTCCGTTTTCGGGCGATACCTGCAATAATCTAGGTCAAACTGCGGCTTTGTCCGGTAAAAGAGGCGCCAATTTGTCGTGAAAACTCCGTTATGGGGTCGATCGCGCAGTGGCAAGCGCGGCAGGCAGGGCAGCGGCAAAGGCGTCAAGATCCCTTTGTGGTCCACAGCTGATACGTATGCAGCGGTTCTGTGGTGCGGCAAAGGGCATCCGCACAAAAATCCCCTGTTCAATCAGCGCATCCAGCACCCGTTTGGCAAATGTGCTGTCCGACCCGCAATCCAGGGCCACAAAATTGGTGGCCGAGGGCAGGGCCGTCAATCCGTTGGCGCGGGCGATGTCGCTGATGCGTGCGCGGGCACCGGTGATCTGCGCCAGCACATGGTCCAGCCAGGCTTGATCCTGCAGCGCCGCCAAAGCGCCGGCCTGGGCGATGCGGGTCACGCCAAAATGATTGCGCACTTTGTTGAAGGCCAGGATCAGATCAGGGGCTGCCAGGGCATAGCCAATCCGCGCCCCAGCCATGCCATAGGCTTTGGAGAAGGTGCGCATTCTGATCAGCCGTGGGTCATCCGCCTGCACCGGCGCAGCGGTGCCCTCGGGCGCGCATTCGACATAGGCTTCGTCCAGCAGCAGCAGGCACCCCTCGGGCAGGTGATCCAGTGCGGCAACAATGTCGGCACCAGGGTGGCAGCTGCCCATGGGATTGTCAGGATTGGCCAGATAGACAATCTTTGCGCCAACCTCAGCCGCTTTGGCAAACAGGCTGGCGGGATCTTCGTGATCCCCGACATAAGGCACGGTATGGATCACACCGCCAAAGCCGCTGACGTGGTAGTTAAAGGTCGGATAGGCCCCCAGCGAGGTGACAACACAGTCCCCCGGTGCAATCAGTAGCCGCACCAGATAGCCCAGCAAGCCATCGATGCCCTCGCCAACCACGATGTTCTGCGCCGAAATCCCGTGATGCGCTGCCAGTGCCTGACGCAGATCGTGGCTCTCGGCGTCGCCATACATCCAGGCGTCCCCTGCAACCGCCTGCATCGCGGCAATGGCCTTGGGCGAGGGGCCAAAGATATTCTCATTTGCCCCCAGCCGTGCCGCAAAGGCCACTCCTCGGGCGCGCTCCTGGGTTTCAGGGCCGACAAAGGGCACGGTGGCGGGCAGGGATTGGGCAAGCGGGGTGTAGCGTGGATTTGACATAGTCGCAGATAAACCCAACGTACCATCTGCCGCAAGGCCCTGCTGCCCTGACGTTGCCCCAACGTTGCACTGGATTGGGGTGGGTTTCCCCGGCAATGTTGGGACTCTGTGTAAACGACCGGAGGCCAATCCCATGGCGCGCGTATCAATCGAGTACAAAGACCACATTGCCCATGTCACCCTGACACGCGGCGACAAGATGAACGCGCTGGACAGTGATATGGTCAAAGCAATCATTGCGGCGGGACAAGAGGTGGCCGCGTCAGATATGCGGGCGGTGGTTCTGTCCGGTGAAGGCAAAAGTTTCTGCGCCGGTCTGGATCTGATGAGCTTTGCCCAAATGGGGCAGGTCGACCCTGAGGAGTGGCTGATGACGCGCAGCCATCACGATGCCAATGAAATGCAGGAGGTGGCGATGGTCTGGCGCCGGGTGCCGGTGCCGGTGATTGCTGCCATCCAGGGTGCGGCCTATGGCGGCGGGCTGCAATTGGCGCTGGGCGCGGATATTCGTATTGCCGCACCCGATGCCCGCGTCTCGGTGATGGAAATGAAATGGGGCATTGTACCCGATATGGGCGGCATGGCGCTGTTACCCCGGCTGCTGCGCTCGGATGTGCTGCGCCGGTTGACCTATACGGCCGAGGTGGTTCAGGCCGACCAAGCGCTGGCCTGGGGCCTGGTGACAGAACTGGCCAACGATCCAGCGGCCCGCGCACTGGAACTGGCAGGGCAGATTGCACTCAAAGGCCCCAACGCCGTTCGTGCCGCCAAACGGTTGATTGAATGGGCCGAGGCAGAGGACCGTCAATCGGTGCTGTTGGCTGAATCGGCGGAACAGGTGGCATTGATTGGCAAGCCCGAACAGATGGAAGTGATCGCCGCGCAGATGGGCGGTCGGAAACCGGTGTTCAAGTAAGGAGACGGAGAGAGGGGCGCTGCCCCTCGGGCCTTTGGCCCTCACCCCGGGATATTTTCAGCCAGATGAAGAGGCGGATTCGAAATTTTGAGGGGCAGAATGAAACTATTGCCAATGAAATTGCCAGTTATGTTGCCTCAGTGGTTGGTTGCCTGACGGCAAATGCCGTGTATAATCTACCTATCGGTGTGTAATGTTTTTTTAAATAGAGTTTGTTGGTGTTCAAAATGTTCACGAAATTCATCAAAATCAAAAGATATCCTTTAAAGAGAGAGCTTCTCCGGGGGGTATCAGTATTGCTTGCGGCGGTCTCATTCAGCTCTGCCGCTGCTGGCTCTGAACAGAATGTTGCCGCCTATATAACCGGTTACGGATATTGGGATAACACCCCGCCTGGCTCTTCCACAATTTCTCATCCCAGAAAACACCGCCGCGCCGGTGGAACGGGGACCTTCAATGATCCCATTACAATTGCCGTTGGACACACTCTTAACGGAAGGCGGGATGTATTGGACATGCCAGCTGGGACAAAATTCTACCTGCGACGTCTCAAAAAATATGCGATAGTCGAAGATACTTGTGGCGATGGTTCCGCCCCGCAGAACGGCCCTTGCCACACAGGGTTTCGTGGCCACATTTGGCTGGATCTTTGGGTAGGTGGGAAACACTCCAGCGCGGCATCCTCAGCCAACTGCCAGAGCCGGATTACAGCCTTGCAGATGATCGTTATTAATCCCGCTTCGAATTATGAGGTCTATCCTGGTGATGTGATCGAGAGTGGCTGCAAGGTCTTTTGACAAACACTCTGCGGCTTCAGGGGGCCATGGGAATGGCTATCTGTCCAGGTCTTGACCCCGGGGTAACGGGACACAGCGCATCCGGTTTTGCGCCGCCGGGGCCGGTTGGAGCCTTTGGCAAAGCCATCAGCCATGCAGCTTACCCATATTGATGACAGCATTGACTTAGCTCAAAGCTCGGATGGAGTGCGACCTCTAGACTGTGTCCGGAAGATCCTAACTGTAAAACCAAGTTGGAGGCTTGTGATGTATAAGCATATTCTTGTTCCGGTCCTATTTGACGAGCGTCACGATACCCAGGCGTCCTATCTGGCAGCGCGGACATTGGCGGATGACGGTGCGACATTCACTGTGGTGCATGTAATGGAACCCATCCCCAGTTACGCCACCGCTGAAATTCCGGGTGAAGTACTGGCAAATACTCGCAACGAAGTGGAAAAGGCACTTGTGCAATCGGCCAGCGCACTTCCCGGCGCCGTGCCCATGTTGATCTCTGGTCATGCGGGACGGGCAATCGTCGACTATGCCGACGAAAACGGTGTGGATTGCATTATCGTGGCCTCACATCGGCCGGGATTTGAGGACCTGTTCCTCGGCTCAACAGCGGCCCGCGTGGTGCGCCATGCCAAATGCTCGGTCCATGTTATCCGTTAGAAACACTAAAGGCCGCACTCGATTGGGTGCGGCCTTGTAAACGTGTGGGTCAGGCAGACCTTACAGCGAAGCCTGGTAGATCTTTTCAATGTTAGCACCCAGGGCAGCGTGATATTCGGCATCACTCATCGTGGCGTTCAATCGCTCGGTCAGCGCGCGCGAAAACGAGGCTATCATTTTGGTGTTCTGGGACAGCAGGGCGCAGGCCTGATCAGTGGAATAACCACCAGACAGGGCCACAACACGCACCACATTGGCGTGGTCGGCCAGATCGTCATACAGACCCGACACATTTGGCAGTGTCAGTTTCAACGAGACCTTGGTGTCGGCAGGCAAAGCATTCAATTGCTTCAGCAATTCAGCCTTCAGCAGGATCTCGGCCTCACCCTTGGTGTCAGAATGGATGTCGACCTCAGGTTCGATGATCGCCAGCAATCCAGCGGCCGCAATCTGCTGGGCCACCTCGAACTGCTGCGCCACAACATCGCGCACACCGTCGACATTGGCCTCTTTGATGACCGAGCGCATTTTGGTGCCGAAAATATCAGCTTTGACCGCACGGGCCAGCAACGCATCAAGATCCGCCATCGGTTTCATCATCTGGGCGCCATTGGCGACATCAAGCAGACCTTTGTCGACCTTCAGGAACGGCACCACACCGCATTGCTCCCATAGATAGGTCGCCACCGGGGTTCCATCGATCTGCGCATCCATGGTCTTTTCAAACAGGATCGCGCCCAGAATTTTCTGGCTGTTGAAATCAGGAGTTTTGATGATGCGGGCCCGCATTTTCTGGATTTCGCCAAACATCTCGTCGTCATTCGAATAGGCATCGCTTGTTACACCGTAAAGCGCCAGCGCTTTTGGAGTCGAGCCACCGCTTTGGTCAAGAGCAGCTATGAATCCGCGGCCATTGGCGATGCGGTCTAGTTGCTGCTGCTGAATGGAAGCGTCTTGTGTCATATGCCCAGGTCTCCGCAAATGTTTTGTCTCAATTCATCTATCACGGTGTTTTGCAGGGGGACAGCCATGGCGCACAATCGGTTGCGCTAACAATATGGCTGATGGCGCTAACAAATTGAAAAATCTAAACGTTAGATGGCAAAATGCAAAAGCTCAGCCGGTAAATCACATAGGGGCATGAAAAATGGGCGCACCGGATCTTCGGTACGCCCACTGATTGATTAGGAAAAGCGCGTGGACTTGCACGCACCGCGCTGGGGTCAGACCAGGCGCGAAGTCTCGATGGCCGCGCGCACGAAGTCACTGAACAAGGGATGCGGCGCAAAGGGCTTGGACTTCAGTTCTGGGTGGAACTGCACACCGATGAACCAGGGGTGATCCGCCCATTCGACGATTTCGGGCAGGCGGCCATCTGGCGACATGCCTGAGAATCGCAGACCAGCAGCCTCCAGCTGTTCGCGGTATTTGATATCAACCTCATAGCGGTGACGGTGGCGTTCTTCGATGTGGGTGCCGCCATAGACCGACGCCACGTTAGAGCCTTCGGCCAGAGTGGCATCATAGGCGCCCAGACGCATGGTGCCGCCCTTGTCGTCATCGGCCTGGCGCTGAACCTTGTGGTTGCCCTGCACCCATTCCTTCAGGTGATAGACCACCGGCTCAAACCGTTTTTTGCCCAACTCGTGATCGAACTCTTCCGAGCCAGCCTCGGCAATGCCGGCCACATTGCGGGCAGCCTCGATCACCGCCATTTGCATGCCAAGGCAGATGCCCAGATAGGGCACCTTGTGCTCGCGGGCATATTGCGCCGCCTTGATTTTACCTTCGGTGCCGCGCTCGCCAAAGCCGCCGGGAACCAGAATGGCGTGATAACCCTGCAAATGCGGCGTGGCATCTTCAGTGTCAAACGACTCGGCGTCGACCCATTCGATCTTGACCTTGACCCGGTTGGCCATGCCACCGTGTGTCAGCGCCTCGGCGATCGACTTATAGGCATCTTCCAGCTGGGTGTACTTGCCAACAATGGCAACCTTGACCTCGCCTTCGGGGTTATAGACCCGGTCAGCCACATCTTCCCAACGGGCCAGATTTGGCTTGGGGGCAGGGGCAATGCCAAAGGCATCCAGAACCGCCTGATCCATGCCCTCGCGGTGATAGGCCAGCGGCGCCTCGTAGATCGATTTCAGATCCTGCGCTGCAATCACGCTGTCAGGCCGGACGTTACAGAACAGCGCCAGTTTTTCGCGCTCTTTCTGTGGGATGGGCCCTTCCGAGCGGCAGACCAGAATATCCGGCGCCAGACCAATCGAGCGCAGTTCTTTCACCGAGTGCTGGGTCGGCTTTGTCTTCAGCTCTCCGCTGGCCTTGATATAGGGCAGCAGAGTCAAATGCATATATACGCACTGGCCACGCGGCTTGTCCTGACCATATTGGCGGATCGCTTCAAAGAACGGCAGCCCTTCGATATCACCAACGGTTCCGCCGATTTCACAGAGCATGAAATCGACCTCATCAGCGCCAATATCAAGGAAAGATTTGATCTCGTTGGTGACATGCGGGATGACCTGAATGGTCTTGCCCAGATAATCGCCACGACGTTCCTTTTCCAACACGTTGGAATAAACCCGCCCGGAGGAGATTGAATCGGTTTTGCGGGCTGCGACACCGGTAAAGCGCTCATAGTGGCCCAGATCCAGATCCGTCTCGGCGCCATCATCGGTGACAAAGACTTCGCCGTGCTCATACGGGCTCATGGTGCCCGGATCGACGTTCAGATAGGGATCCAGCTTGCGCAGACGCACCGAATACCCGCGGGCCTGTAACAGCGACCCCAGAGCCGCCGAAGCAAGACCTTTGCCAAGGGAGGAAACCACCCCGCCAGTAATGAAGATATAACGCGCCATTGTGTTGGCTGCCCCCGTGAGAAGTCGTGTCGAAATAAGAATTCAGGTGCCCAAATAGGTTCCGAAAAACCAAAGCATCACGGGACTTCACTAGTAAAGGATTCGCGCGCTCAACGCAAGGGAGCCGCAAGATGCTGTTGCGGCTCAAATTCCCCGTCTAGGTATGGTAGTTCAGTCTGCGCTTGGAACCAGTGGCGCATTGTCGCCTTCGGCAGGCGGCAACAGGTCACCACCGATTGGCGCAACTGGTGCAGCCGGGGTACCATCACTGCCTTCGGTCGCCGCCGGAATATCCGTGCGATCCAGAACCGAGGAGCCAGCAGATTTTTGTGCGGCCAGAATGGTCAGGGTGATCGAGGTCACGATGAAGGCAATGGCCAGGACCCAGGTCACTTTGCTCATGGCTGTCGCAGCTGACCGGCCTGACTGGGCGCCACCGCCGCCGCCACTCATGCCCAGGCCTCCGCCTTCGGATCGTTGCAAAAGAACGACGGCGATCAGGCCAAGGGCCAGAAAAAGGTGAATAATTAGAACAACGTTTTCCATGGGTCCCTGCGGCATTTGGCTGAGTATCGGCCGGTATGTAGGCAAGTTTGCGGGGCGGGGCAAGAGCCGAGTTTGCGGATGGTGACGCAGAACGTTCTTTCCTTTTGTTCACAGAGGGCAATGGGGCTGGACAGGGCGCGATCAAATTCGCACTCTGGGCCCATGCCACATGATCACAGCGACCACGCACATGCCCTTTTGCCCCCGGATCCCGCTTTGCGGGTCAAGGCGCTTGAAACGATTCTTACCCGTAAGGGGCTGATCGATCCGGCCGCCCTGAACGAGATTATCGACACCTATCAAAATAAGATTGGCCCGCAGAATGGCGCCAAAGTGGTGGCCCGCGCCTGGAGCGATCCCGGCTTCCGTGCAGCCTTGCTGCAGGATGCAACGGCAGCGGTCAGTGATCTGGGGTATTTTGGCCGTCAGGGCGAACATATGGTTGTGGTGGAAAACACGCCCAGCCTGCACAATATGATCGTCTGTACCCTGTGCAGTTGTTACCCGTGGCCACTGCTGGGTATTCCGCCCGCCTGGTATAAATCAGATGCTTACCGGGCCCGTGTCGTCCGTGAACCGCGCAAGGTCCTGGCTGATTTTGGTGTCACCCTGCCGCAAGACACCGCCGTCCGCGTCTGGGATTCCACCGCCGAGGTCCGCTATCTGGTGATCCCAATGCGCCCGGCTGGTACCGAAGGTCTGGATATCGAGGCTTTGGCGGCGCTTGTCACCCGCGACAGCATGATCGGCACGGCGCTTGTCCAGTGCCCGTCGCAGGCCCCCAAATGACGCGGGTTCACGACATGGGGGGGCGATTCGGAGATGGCCCCGTGATCCCTGACCCTGCTGAGGGGCCGGTCTTTACCGCCGATTGGCACGCCCGCGCACTGGCGGTGACGCTGGCCTGCGGCGCCTTGGGGCAATGGAACATCGACATCTCTCGCCACGCCCGCGAGCGGCTGTCGCCGCAGGATTACACCGGGTTCTCCTACTACGAGATCTGGATCTCGGCGTTGACAGACCTACTGGTCGAACGCGGCGTGCTGACTAGGGCTGATCTGTCGGACCAAGGGACAAAGACCGGGCAGGGCGACGACACAGTGCATCCTCTTGCCGGCAGAATGCTAAAGGCGGAGGCTGTTGTAGCGGTTCTGGCCCAGGGTGGGCCTGCGAACCGGGACAGTGATACTGCACCAAAGTTTTCAGCCGGACAGGCTGTGCGCTGCCGCCATCCAGCCGAAAGTGGTCTGGTCGATGGCGGCCACACCCGGCTCCCGGTCTATGCGGCAGGCGCACGTGGTTATATTCATCGCCTGCACGGCACCCATGTTCTGCCTGACAGCAATGCCCATGATCTTGGCGAAGCCCCTGAACCGCTCTATGCGGTGCGCTTTGCCGCAAGTGAGCTTTGGGCCCATCCGGAACACCGTGACGATCAGGTTATTCTTGACCTGTGGCAAAGCTATCTGGAGCCCCTATGAGCGCCTGTCTCCCAGCATATGCCCCCGAGCCAGTGTTCCAACAGCCCTGGCACGCGCAGGTGTTTGGGCTGACGGTCACCCTGAACGAGAATGGGGATTTTACCTGGTCTGACTGGGTGGCTCGGTTTTCCACGGTTCTGGCGCAGCATGGTGTTGATAAGGATCTGGATGGTGGCGACGATTACTTCCACGCTTGGCTGGAAACCCTCGAACTGATTCTGGCAGAAACCGGTGCTGCACCCGGCCCCGAGGTTGACCAGCTCCGCAATGACTGGGAACGCGCCTATCTGGACACACCGCATGGGGCGGTCGTGCGACTGTCCGATTCCTAGTCCGCGTCGGCTGTGTGCCTGCATGCACCGCTTTTCGCACTTGTTTTCAAGGAATGTGCCGTCCCATCCCGCCCTGCGACGAATTTGTGGTTCCACTGACCTCATTGCGCCGCTATAGGGGGGCCGGTTTCAGGTAAATACAAAGGACCAGATATGGCCAATGTCGTCGTAGTCGGCGCCCAATGGGGTGACGAGGGAAAAGGCAAGATCGTAGACTGGCTCAGCGAGCGCGCCGATGTTATCGCGCGCTTCCAGGGTGGTCATAACGCGGGCCATACACTGGTCATCGACGGCGAGGTCTTCAAACTCGCGGCCCTGCCGTCTGGCATTGTCCGTGGCGGCAAGCTGAGCGTGATCGGCAATGGCGTGGTGCTGGACCCCTGGCACCTGCTGAACGAGATCGCGGGCATCCAGAAGCAGGGCGTAACCGTCAGCCCTGAAACCCTGATGATCGCTGAAAACACGCCGCTGATCCTGCCCATTCACGGCGAACTTGACCGCGCCCGCGAAGAAGCTGCCAGCAAGGGCACCAAGATCGGCACCACCGGCCGCGGCATCGGCCCGGCCTATGAGGACAAGGTCGGCCGCCGCTCGATCCGGGTCGCTGATCTGGCAGATGAGGCCACACTCGAAGCCCGCGTCGATCGTGCCCTGCAGCATCACGACCCCTTGCGCAAAGGTCTGGGAATCGAAGCCGTCGACCGCGATGCGTTGATTGCACAGCTCAAAGAGATCGCACCCGAAATCCTGAAATATGCCGCTCCGGTCTGGAAAGTGCTGAACGACAAGCGCAAGGCCGGTAAACGGATCCTGTTTGAAGGCGCCCAGGGCGCGTTGCTGGATATCGATTTTGGCACCTATCCCTTTGTGACCTCATCGAACGTCATTGCCGGTCAGGCTGCGACGGGCACCGGCATGGGACCAGGCGCCATCGATTTTGTACTGGGCATCGTCAAAGCCTATACCACCCGAGTCGGCGAGGGCCCGTTCCCTGCCGAGTTGAACGACGCCGATGGCCAACGTCTGGGCGAGCGCGGCCATGAGTTTGGCACCAATACCGGACGTCAGCGGCGCTGTGGCTGGTTCGACGCGGTTCTGGTGCGCCAGACCTGTGCCACCAGCGGCGTCAATGGCATCGCCTTTACCAAGCTCGACGTGTTGGACGGCTTTGAAACTCTGAAGATCTGCACCGGTTACGAGCTGGACGGCAAGGCGCTGGACTATCTGCCGACGGCTGCGGACCAACAGTCCCGTTGCACCCCGGTCTATGAAGAAATGCCGGGCTGGAGCGAAAGCACCGAAGGCGCGCGCAGCTGGGCGGATCTGCCGGCCAATGCAATCAAATACGTCCGCCGCGTCGAAGAGTTGATCGGCTGTCCGGTTGCGATGCTGTCCACCAGCCCGGAGCGGGAGGATACCATTCTGGTCACCGACCCGTTTGAAGACTGATGACCAAGAAATCAGGTCTCAGCTACAAGGCCCGGCGGCGCTGGTCCATGGTGGTGCTGCTGGTGGGGTTGCCGCTTTATATTATTGTGGCAACAACATTGGGCGGGCTGTTTGCTGGGCAATCGGTGCTGCTGCAGCTTGTGGTCTATGTCGTCCTTGGCATTGTCTGGATCTTGCCGTTCAAATCGCTGTTTCGCGGTATTGGCCAGGCCGATCCGGATGCGCCACCCGAGGATTGATTGGGGCATAACATAAACAAAAAAGGCAGGTCGAAAGACCTGCCTTTTTGCTGTTCTGGGCTTGGATCTTAGCCTGCGGCGCGTTGACCTGGGCGAAACCCGATCTGGCCCGAGGCGGTGAACCGGCCATTGTGCGTTTTCTCAATCTTGCCTTCGCGCAACAACAGACCAAACGAGCGCAGCCCGTCTTCACGGTTGAACTCGGCACTGTCCAGCAGTTTGACTTTGTTCATCAACTGCGGCCGTGAGAAGTGGTCGCGACCCTCAACAAAGCTCATATAAGACGCGGCGGCCTCCAGCAGTTCATGCAGCTCAAGAGCACCACTCTCCGAGGCATATTCGGCGAAGCCGCCTTCGCGACCCTTGCCTGCAAATTCGGCTTCGTCGGTCTGCGATGCGGCGACTCGGCGTGGTCGAACAGGGCCGCTTTTCTTGACCGGAGCTTCGTCAATGCGCTGTTCTGCCACCAGTTTTAAGGGGGCAGGGCGTTGCACTGTTTCCGGACGCCGTGATGCAGTCCTAGATGCTGCTGGACGGCGTGGGCGCACCACGCTGGCCAGGTCCTCGCGGTATTCGTCGTCGCGCGCGTCCGACCCAACACTGCCTCCAGCAGCTCGATCTGCCTGTGCTGCGGCCATGGCAGCGCGCAGGTGATCATAGGTCTCGCGGGAAGAGGAGGTTTCGGGGTCTTCCAGTTTCTCATCAGCCGCATCCATCAGGCGCGACACATCACTGTCCGGAGACTTAACCGGCGGGCGCGACACTGCCGAAGCGGCGGGCTGGGTTTCAGCCACCATGTCCGGTTGTTCGGTAGTTGTCTCGCTTGTCGCCAACAATTCAGCCTCGACAGAGGCCAGTTCGCGCAACAAATCGGCTTCATCCGCGTCTGACAGCGATGAATCAGGGGTCTCCTGCTGGACCTCCTGTGGCGCCTCGGCTTCAATTTCTTCCAGCGCGCCGGATTCGACCGCGCGTTCGAGGTCCGCCCGCTTCACCCGAACGATTCGGGCGCGTGTTGGGGTTACGGCAGCGGGGGCTTCGGTTTCGGAAGTCGAAATCTCAGCCTGCTTGGTAACTTCGGCCAGAATATTGGCCTCTTCGTCTGTATGGTCTGTATGGTCTGTATCGTTCGTTTCGGAGCTTTCGGGAGTGTCTTCCAGGCCGTCGAAAATGCTGCTGTCTTCGTCAACAGACACATTCGGTTCTGCTACGGTCTCAACAACGACGTCAACTTCAGCTTCCGGTTCGATTTCTGCCTCAGCTGTGACGTCAGCTTCATCTGCTGCCTCAACTTCGGATACGGTCTCGGGCTCAACGGCGACCTCGATTTCAGCCTCAGGTTCAACTGTTGCTTTTGGCTGGTCAGCAAATGACGCCACCCGACGCTGATCAATGCGGCTCAAGGCTTCGTCGATTTCCGGCTGTTCGTGGCTTTCGTCGTCTTCGGCCAACTGCGCTTCATCATCGGCGCGCATCGCAGCTGCAATATCTACGGCGGATTCGTTGATGAAAATCTCTGCATGTTCGTCTTCTGAGAATTCGCCCTGACGTGGCGCCTGCGCCACCACGGCGCGGATGCGCTGAAGTTTCGCGGCAATGCTGTCTACGGCAGGTGTCGTGTCATCGCCAGCCTCGGTTTGAGTGGCTTCCACATCCGTGGCTACAATGTCTTCAACGGGAGGGAGTTCGGCGACGTCGGGCGTTGCAACTGCGGCGGCAATGGCAGACAGATCAACGCTGTCGTCCTGCTGCTGATCCGCAGGGGCAGGCGTTTCATCGACAGCAACGAAGGCTTCATCCGTGGCCTCAATGACTGCGGCGGCAGGTTCAGCGATGACGGGCGTATCAACCGGGGTCGGCGATGATTCTGCTGCGACCTCAGGCTCGACACTCTCAGGTTCGGCGACCTCAGCGTTCTGCTCAATGGCGGGCGGGGCAGCGGGGGCAGCAACAGGTGGTTCAACGGTTTCACGTGGTGGAGTCGGCGAGGCAACCGTATCCGGGATCGGGTCGGCGGCGCGCAGATGGACGGCCCCGTCACTGGTGCGGGCTTCGACCTGACGGTCAACTTCGCGCTGGGCAATGCGCGTCAGCATTTCAGCATCAGGTTGCGGCGGCTCGGCGCCAAAATATCTATCATCCGAAGCCAGGTCGCGGAAGTACTCGGCAATTGCCTTCATCGTATCAAACGAATCTTCGAACCCTTCCAGCGTGCAGGAGAAGGTTCCGTAAGAAACAGTTAGAACTTTGTTATTTTGTACCATAGGAATCTTGTCCTCGCCAAAGCCATTGCCGTTTACATAATAGGCGCAGAGCGTCAAATTCTGTCCGAATCCATGCAATTGATCGTATCTTTTTGTGACCAGATTGTGGCTTGTTTCGAAAATTGCAGGAATGTTGGGGGTAGAGCGTTGATTGTTGACCAGATCGAGCCAGTGACTTTGGTGGGTGGCGGCGCTGTTGCCCCGGGGGATTTGGAGTTGGCATTGTCCCTGGCGCCTTTTCTGGTTGCCGCTGACAGTGGTGCTGACAGGGCCATTGCCGCTGGGTTTGAGCCCCGGGCGGTGATTGGAGACTTGGATTCTCTTTCGAATGTAGTGCGCAACCAGTTGGCGCCAAATAGGATTTTTGAAGTCGCCGAGCAGGACAGTACGGATTTCCACAAGGCCCTGCGCCATATCAAGGCTCCGGTCGTACTGGCAGTCGGTTTTTTGGGGGAACGTGTGGACCATCAATTGGCCGGGTTTAATACGCTGGTTCAGCCATTGGGCAGCCCCTGCATATTGCTGGGCGAACATGAATTGATTTTCCATATTCCTCGGCAAATCAACCTTCCAACACGGGCCGGTGACATTGTATCTTTGTTCCCCATGGGGGCTGTTACCGGGTGCTCGACCGGACTGAAATGGCCGCTTGACGGTGTGCAGATGTCGCCGATGGGGCTGATCGGGACGTCGAATGAGGCGACAGGCCCTGTGTCCTTGACCCCGAACGGGCCCGGGTTGCTTGGGATCATCCCACGGCACCATCTGCCGCAACTTATGCCGCTGATTTCTCGGTCACTTTCCTGGTAACATCAAGTTGCCTGGCAGCAATGCGCTCGCGCAGAATTACATAAAGCCCGGCTGAAACTGTCACCGCGATGCCGATCGAGGCCAGCGTATTGGGCAGTTGGTCAAAGATCATCCAGCCAAACAGGGTTGCCACCGGGATTTCCAGATACTGCATTGATGCCAGCGTTGATGCAGGCGCATATCGCAGGCTCCAGGTTATCAGCAGATGCGCGGTGGTGCCCAACACGCCGATGGCCATCAGAAGAAACCAGTCTTGGTTATCCGGCATGATCAAGGTCAGCGCGGCGATGTCCAGTCGGTTGCCTATCAGCAGTACAGGTGCCAGCAACAGGCAAGCCATCACACCTGACACAGCCTGTAAGCCAACAGGATCAGTTTTTTTTGCTATTTTCCGGGTCACCAGAATGAAAAAAGAAAAGATCACGGCCATCAGCAGTGGCCAAAGTGCGGGCCATCCGACCACGGCGAAGCTGGGCTGGATCACCAGAAGGGTTCCACCAAAGCCAACAATGCAGGCCCCCAGACGCCGCAGTCCAATTTCCTCGCCAAGCAGGTATTTGCCCAGCAGCAGCACAATAAACGGCATCACAAAGGCGATTGCGATCGCGTCCGTTAGCGGCAGGTATTTTAGCGCTGTGAACATAGCGCCGATGCCACTGATATGCAGAAGCGTGCGCAGGAATGTCAGCTGTAACACCTGACCCTGCATCCGCCATTGGCGGCCGCTAACCCAGATCAAAGGAACCAGCAGCGCCACCTGCACAGCAAAGCGGACAAACAGCAGCTCGCCCAATGGAATGGTGCCACCCAACATCTTGGCCACTGCATCCCCAAGCGGGGCAACAATACAAAATCCCAACATCAGCAGGATACCAAGAGTGGGATGATCATGTGTCATTGCCAAACGCTAGCTCGGATGAGCAGAAATGCAAGTAACGGTTGTGTAGGAAAGCATTAAATCAGCAGTTGGGGACGTTGACCGCCAGCCCGCCAAGCGAGGTTTCCTTGTATTTCTCATGCATGTCCTCGCCGGTCTGGCGCATGGTTTCGATCACGGCGTCCAGTGGAACAAAGTGCTGTCCATCCCCGCGCAGCGCCAGCGAGGCGGCCGAAACCGCTTTGATAGCCCCCAGCCCGTTGCGTTCGATGCAGGGCACCTGCACCAGGCCTTTGACCGGGTCGCAGGTCATGCCCAAATGGTGCTCCAGAGCAATTTCTGCGGCGTTTTCGACTTGTTCAGGTGTACCGCCCATGACGGCGCACAGACCGGCCGCTGCCATTGCCGCGGCGGATCCAACTTCAGCCTGACAGCCGGCCTCGGCGCCGGAAATCGAGGCATTGTATTTGACCAACCCGCCGATGGCCGCAGCGGTCAGCAGCAGATCCTCGACATGGCTGGGCGCCGCACCGGGGACGTGATCCAGATAATAGCGGATGGTGGCTGGCAACACACCTGCGGCACCATTGGTCGGCGCGGTCACCACCTGTCCACCTGCGGCGTTCTCTTCGTTCACCGCCATGGCATAGACGATCATCCAGTCGTTGATGGTATGCGGGGCGGTCAGGTTCATGCCGCGCTCGGCCACCAGTGCATCGTAAATGCCTTTGGCACGACGGCGGACTTTCAGACCTCCGGGCAGGATGCCATCGCGCACCAACCCGCGTTCGATGCAATCATTCATCACTTGCCAGATCCGAGCAGTGCCCTTGGCCAGGCTCTGCTCGCAGCCGCGCGACACCTCATTGGCGCGTTTCATCCCGGCAATGGTCTTGCCGCTGGCTTTTGCCATCTGCAACATCTCGGTGGCAGAGTGAAACGGGAAGGGGACCGGGGCCCCTTCGTCGGTGTCTTTGCCAGCGGCCAGTTCTTCTTCGGTCAGCACAAAACCACCGCCGACGGAATAATAAACCTGCTGCAGCGACACGTCGCCCTGCGCATCGGTGGCCATCAGAATCATGCCGTTGGCATGGCCGGTCAGCGCATGATCATAGTCAAAAACCATGTCTGTTTCCGGATCAAACCGCAGCGGCCCCATACCGTCAGGGTGCACTGTTTTCTGTGCAGCGATGTCGGCCAGCGCCGCTTCGGCCTTGGCATCGTCATAGGTGTCGGGCTGAAACCCGGCGAGCCCCAGTATTGTTGCGCGGTCGGTGGCGTGGCCTACGCCGGTGAAGGCAAGCGAGCCATGCAGGGATGCCTTGACCCCGTGGAATTCAAATGGCGAGGCGCGCATTTTGTCCAAAAACTTGGCGGCTGCCACCATTGGGCCCATGGTATGGGACGACGATGGGCCGATACCCACCTTGAACATGTCAAAGACAGAGAGAAACATTATGTGGGTGTCCCTTCGGGAGGTCGGGCCAGAAATGGGCTGGTAAATGGCGTCGCGCCAAGGCCCTCGGCAATACGGGCTGCTGAAACTGATGGGCGCAGCTCAAGATTGGTGCACATGGTATATAGGGACGGGTATTGCGTCAGCACCATCCAACTGCGGTCGCTGCCCTGCGGATACAAAGCCATCCACCGCAGCAGACAGGCGAGGTACAGGTCCAGAACGGAGGGCGAATCACCACAAAGCCACGCGGTTGTGTGATCCGCAGCGGCATCAATGGTGCTGAGGTGTCTGTGCAATCGCTGCCGTTGAACGTGACACAGTTCATGCTGATGCGTCAGGTTCGGTCCAACATAGAGCGCCGGGTAAAACAGAATGCGCAGATCAGCATGCAGAGTGTTCGAGATGAAGAACAACCATTTCAGAAATCCCGCCCGCTGATCACTGTCCACAGCTGGCGCCAATGTCCCGTGGCGGTCGGCCAGCCACAACAAAATCGCTGCGGTTTCAAAAATTGGCCCATCCGGTGTTTCCAATACAGGGATCAGCCCATTTGGATTCAACTCCCGAAAAGCTGCACTGCGCTGGGCCTGCACCTGCCGGTTCACCAGGACCGTCTCATAGGGTTGGCCCATTTCTTCCAGCGCCAGCCGGATGACCAGCGAGGCATTGTCAGGGGCGTAATGCAGGCGATAGCTGTTTGTCATGGCGACAGTCCTAAATCAGGGTCAGTCAGGACAGATGCCCAAATGCGTCATTTCCGATAGGAAACACGAAATTTGCAGGTGCTTTCAGTAACGGGTAGCCGCTGTTGCGGGCACGTGCGCCGTTGGTCCTTTTTTGATGGCGAGGATGAGTATTTATGAAAAGATGAAGGCGGGCGACAGTGTTTCATCTTTTTATAAATACTCAATAGCAACTTAGCAAAATTGAGACCGAGGCTATAGGGGAGAATTGCTACTCGCAACCTTGGCCCGCTTTGCCTATAACGCCATAAAACACACCAACGGAGTCACCGTCATGACCGGAGAACTGTCCCCCATCGACAAGGCTAAATTTGTTGCCGCCAAACGAGCCGCCGATTTTGTCGAGGATGGAATGCGAGTTGGATTGGGCACAGGGTCAACCGCCGCCTGGTTGGTTCGCTGCCTGGGCGAAATGGTCCGCGATGAAGGTTTGAAATTCAAAGGCGTCCCCACCTCGACCCGCACCGCTGAACTGGCGCGTGAGGTTGGGATAGAGGTGATCTCGCTGGACGAGGCCAAATGGCTGGACCTGACCATCGACGGTGCCGATGAATTCGACACAGATTTGAACCTGATCAAGGGCGGTGGCGGCGCACTGCTGCAGGAAAAGATCGTCGCAACGGCCTCTGATCAAATGGTGGTGATCACGGATGCAGGCAAGGAAGTCGAAACACTGGGCGCGTTTCCACTGCCTGTTGAGGTGATCCCGTTTGGCTGGCAGACCACCCATGCCCTGATCGAGGAAACCCTTATTTCCATGGATGTTTTGGGCCGTTCCGCGACCCTGCGCATGAACGGTGACCGACCCTATATCACCGATGAAGGCAACCACATTCTGGACCTGCACTTGCAACGTATCGGCAACCCGCGCCAGCTGGCTTTGGTGATGAATCAAATGCCGGGTGTGGTTGAAAACGGCTTGTTCATAGATATCTGTGACACCGTGGTGATCGGCTACGGCGATGGCCGGGTTGAAGTGCGCGACATTAATGAAGGCACAGTGGAACATGACCGGTTGGACTTTGTTGAAACCGATAACCTGTTCACTGATCTGACGGACTAAGGATAGACGACTATGGGTTTTGATTATGATCTTTTTGTCATCGGCGGCGGCTCGGGTGGCGTGCGCGCGGCACGAGTGGCTTCGGGTGACAACGGTGCCAAGGTAGCGCTGGCTGAAGAAGACCGTTATGGCGGCACCTGTGTGATCCGGGGCTGTGTGCCTAAGAAACTGATGGTCTTTGCCAGCGAATACGCGGGTATGGTCGAAGACGCACAGGCCTATGGTTGGGATATCCAGCCCGGTGATTTCAACTGGCCGACCTTCAAGGGTAAGCTGCATGCGGAGCTGGATCGCCTTGAAGGTATCTATCGCAACATATTGAAGAACAACGGCGTGGAAACATTCGACGCCCGCGCCAAACTGGTGGATGCCCATACGGTTGAACTGTCCGACGGCAGCCGCAAAACCGCCAAGCACATCCTGATTGCCACGGGTGGCCGCCCGATTGTGCCAGACTTCCCGGGCTCTGAACTGGCCGTGACGTCGAATGACATGTTCCTGCTGGACAAGCTGCCCGAGACGTTGCTGATTGTTGGTGGCGGTTATATCGCTTCTGAGTTTGCCGGCATCATGAATGGCTTGGGCGTGAAAACCACGCAGTTCTACCGGGGTGCGCAGATCCTGCGTGGATTTGACGAAGAGGCCCGTGACATCGTGGCCGAGGGCATGGTCCAGTCGGGCATCGATCTGCGCCTCAACACCAATGTCGCCGAAATGCGCCAGGATGGTGACAAGATCCGGGTGACCGATACCGCCGGTGACGAACATCTGTTCGACAAGGTCATGTACGCAACTGGCCGCGCGCCCAATGCCGATGATCTGGGGCTCGAAGCGCTGGGCGTTGAGCGGGGCCGCAAGGGCGAGATCGTGGTGGATGACTACAGCCAAACCGGCGTGCCCTCGGTCTTTGCCATTGGCGATGTCACTGACCGGGTCAATTTGACGCCAGTTGCGATTCGCGAAGGCATGGCCTTTGTTGAAACTGTGTTCAAAGCCAACCCAACCAAGGTTGATCACGAGCTGATCCCAACGGCGATTTTCACCCAGCCGGAAATGGGCACTGTGGGCCTGAGCGAAGAAGATGCACGGGCGCAGGAGCCGATCGAGGTCTACTCGACCAGCTTCAAGCCGATGCAACAGGCCTTTGCGGGGCGTGCGCAACGTGTTTTGATGAAACTTGTGGTCAGCAAGGCCAATCGCAGGGTTCTGGGTTGTCACATTGTGGCGCCGGGTGCTGGTGAAATGATCCAGCTGGCGGGCATCGCGGTCAAGATGGGCGCGACCAAAGAAGATTTCGACCGGACTGTGGCGGTACATCCGACCATGTCCGAAGAATTGGTGACACTGAAAACACCTGTGCGCAGCGCTTGAATTATTGCTGCAGAGGCTTCAGTTTAGCACAAATGCCGCGATGTGCGGCGAGATAGGGATAGGACGATATGGCGGGCAATAGTGGTGGCCCCTGGGGGGGCGGAGGCTCTTCCGGTGGCGGAGGCAACCGGGGTAACGGTGGCGATAACGGTGGCAACAACGGTGGCGGTAAGCGCCCCGATGATGACGGCCCGCAAATCCCCGAGATCGACGAGCTGGTGAAAAAAGGCCAGGAACAGTTGCGTGTGCTGATGGGCGGACGTGGCGGCGGCAACGGTCAAGGCGGCGGCAATCGCGGTGGCGGTAGTGCTGGACCCATGTTCACCAAGGGCACTGTCGGGTTGGCTGTTATTGCCGCTACAGTTTTGTGGGGCATGGCCAGCTTTTACACCGTGAAGCCAGAAGAACAGTCGGTTGAATTGTTCTTGGGCGAATATTCGGCCACGGGTGAGCCGGGCTTGAACTTTGCGCCTTGGCCACTGGTCACTGCCGAGGTTATCCCGGTCAAGGTTGAACAAACCGAGACGATTGGTGCAGGCTCGCGTGGCAATGATGCCGGACTAATGCTGACCGGTGACGAAAACATCATCGACATTGATTTCCAGGTTGTTTGGAACATCAACGATCCGGCGAACTTCCTGTTTAATCTGCGTGACCCACAGCAGACCATTCAGGCGGTGTCTGAATCGGCGATGCGTGAAATTATTGCGCAGTCGGAACTGGCGCCCATCTTGAACCGCGACCGGGGAATTATCTCGGACAGTTTGCAAGAGTTGATCCAGTCGACGCTGGATAGCTATGACAGTGGCGTCAACATCATTCGGGTCAACTTTGACCAGGCCGATCCACCCGAGTCTGTTATCGAGGCCTTTCAAGCTGTGCAATCGGCAGGTCAGGAACGTGACCGGTTGGAAAAACAGGCTGACGCCTATGCCAACCAAGTTTTGGCTGGCGCCCGTGGCCAGTCTGCACAGACACTGGAAGAAGCCGAAGCGTATCGCGCTCAGGTGGTAAACGAGGCCGAAGGTGAAGCAAGTCGTTTCACAGCCGTGCTGGAAGAATACTCCAAGGCTCCAGAAGTGACGCGCAAGCGCCTGTATCTGGAAACCATGGAAGAGGTTCTGAGCCGGATTGATAAGGTCATTCTGGATGACACTGCTGGTGGAAACGGTCAGGGTGTTGTGCCCTATCTGCCACTGAACGAATTGCGCCGGACGGAGGGCAACTGATGCGGAAAACTACATTTCTCCTGCCTGTTCTGGTGCTTGCAATTGTTGCAGTACTATCGGCAGTCTTCATCGTGGACGAGCGTGAGAAGGCGCTTGTTCTGCAATTCGGCCGGGTTGTCGCGGTTAAAGAAGAGCCCGGTTTGGCCTTCAAAATCCCGCTGATCCAAGAAGTGGTCACTTATGACGACCGTATTCTAAGCCGTGAAGTCGGCCCGCTGGAGATCACCCCGCTGGATGATCGCCGGTTGAAGGTTGACGCCTTTGCCCGCTATCGCATCGTCGATATCCGTCAATTCCGCCAAGCGGTGGGTGCAGGTGGTATCGCGGTTGCTGAAAACCGGCTCGATTCGATCCTGCGCGCTGAAACGCGTGAGGTTCTGGGTTCGGTCAGCTCCAACGATATCCTGTCGTCGGACCGGGCGACGCTGATGTTGCGGATCCGCAATAGCGCCATTACGCAGGCTCGCTCTCTGGGACTGGAAGTGATCGATGTACGTTTGAAGCGGACTGACTTGCCGGAAGCTAACCTCGAGGCCACCTTTGCCCGGATGCGGGCGGAACGGGAACGCGAAGCGGCTGATGAAATCGCCCGCGGTAAGGAAGCCGCGCAGCGGGTTCGTGCCCAGGCGGATCGTACTCAGGTCGAGCTGGTCTCCGAGGCGGAACGTGAGGCCGAGATCATTCGTGGTCAGGCTGATGCGCAGCGGAACGCAATCTTTGCCGAGGCCTATGGCAAAGACGTCGAGTTCTTTGAGTTCTACCGGACATTGGCCGCGTATCGTGCGTCGATGCTGGAGGGCAATTCCTCGATGGTGTTGTCACCAGATTCTGAGTTCTTCAACTACCTGAAGTCCTCGGGCGGCGCTGCAGCCAACTGATGGCGATGATCTTTCTGGCCCTCGGGCTGGTGTTTATAGTTGAGGGGCTGGCCTATGTGCTGGCCCCTTCGCTTGTTGAACGGCTGTTGCAGATGATGAGACAGCTGGGCCTGCAGGAACGCCGACAGGTTGGGGCCGTGGCGATGGTGCTGGGGTTGATCCTGCTGTGGATTGCATTTCTGTTGGGTGTGTAAACCCCGGTCCTTAAGGGCGGTGGGGCGGCCTAAGGTCGCTTTTGGGCGGATTTCAGCCCATTCTGCGACCCGATTGACAGCGCGTGGCTGTAACTTCGCTCACTTCAAATTGAAACAGTGCAACATTTATTGCGACAGGCGTGGAAGTGACTACATTGTCATTCATGCCTCTAGGGGACCGGGGTTCGGATCCGCCGTTCCGGTACAAAGGAGGACGATAACAATGACAAGGAGTAGCTCCGTGCAGCCTCAGGCAAAAGCAGTTTCAATCAGCCAAGATAGATCGGCCACAGGCCCCCGGCTGATGTGGCTGGCGTTGGTGACCATGGTGATGGTGTTGGCCCAGGCGCTGGTGGCCCAGGCACGTCCCGAAAGCCTTGCGCCGCTGGCCCAGAAGATCAGCCCGGCGGTGGTCAATATCACGACAACGACCGTGATCGAAGGCCGGACCGGACCACAGGGCGTCGTGCCCGAGGGATCGCCCTTCGAGGATTTCTTTCGCGAGTTCCAGGACCGCAATGGCGAAGGCAATGGCGGCAATGGTCAGCCCAGCCGACCGCGCCGCTCGTCGGCGCTGGGGTCCGGTTTTGTGATCTCCGAGGATGGCTATATCGTCACCAACAACCACGTGATTGCCGGTGCTGATGAAATTGAGATTGAGTTTTTCCCCGGCGATGGTCAGCCCAAAGAACTGCTGCCGGCCAAATTGATTGGCACCGACGAGAAAACCGATATTGCTTTGCTTAAGGTCGAGGCCGACACGCCACTGTCCTTTGTGACCTTCGGGGATAGTGATTCTGCGCTGGTTGGCGACTGGGTTGTGGCGATGGGCAATCCGCTGGGGCAGGGGTTTTCGGTGTCTGCAGGGATCGTTTCGGCCCGCAATCGTGAACTCAGCGGCTCATACGATGATTACATTCAGACCGATGCGGCGATCAACCGGGGCAACTCGGGTGGTCCGCTGTTCAACATGGACGGCGAAGTGGTCGGCGTGAACACGGCGATTCTGTCCCCGAATGGTGGCTCGATTGGCATTGGCTTTTCAATGGCGTCGAATGTGGTCAGCAAAGTTGTTGATCAGCTGAAAGAATTTGGCGAAACCCGCCGCGGCTGGTTGGGCGTGCGCATTCAGGACGTAGATGCCGACCTGGCCGAGGCCATGGGTCTGGCCAGTGTCTCAGGCGCGCTGATCACCGATGTGCCCGAAGGCCCATCCAAGGAAGCCGGGTTGCTGGCGGGTGATGTCATCCTGACCTTCGACGGTGTGGACGTTAAAGACACCCGTGCCCTGGTGCGCCAGGTTGGCGCCACCGCAGTGGGCAAGGCGGTCCGCGTTGTGGTGCACCGCGAAGGCGGCACGGAAACACTGTTGGTCACGCTTGGACGGCGTGAAGATGCCGAGCGCACTGCTGCAGCTCCTATTGTTGAAGAAGAGGCCGTGCCGGAAGCCGTCGAAAAGGTGCTGTTGGGACTGACCATTGGTACCTTGACCGAGGAAATGCGTGCTGAACTGAATGCACCAGAGGGCACTGATGGGGCGGTTATCCTATCGGTCGACGAGGCATCAGAGGCTTGGGAAAAAGGTTTGCGCGGCGGTGATATCATCACCGAGGCCGGCCAGCAGAAAGTGACTGCGGTTGGTGATTTCGAAGATCGCATTGCCGAGGCAAAAGAGGCAGGTCGCAAGTCCTTGTTGCTTTTGGTGCGCCGCAATGGGCAACCTCGGTTTGTAGCGCTGAACCTGGGCAAGTGACCGTGTCACAGTGTTAGACGACAAGAGGCCGGGCATAACGCCCGGCCTTTTTCATGATCGACTGGCAAATTATTCAAACCGGGTAAATGACTAAGAGCCATGCGCGAGGGGCACATGGCTCTTATAGGGAGGGGCGAGGCGACGGGATGGAACGGACGCGCCTCGCCGTGGGTTCACTGTGCAGCCTTGTGGGGGCTGGGTCTGTGATCCAGTTCACAGGCCTGTGAATTAATCCGCTTTTTTTTGTTTTCGGGCAGCGGCAAGATCGGGTGGTCAGATCAGTTCGGGTTCGGCCAACCCACTGAGGGCCTGGCGATCCAGAATGACCACGCCACCACGTGAGATTTCAATCACCCCCCCGCGTTTCCATGCTGCCAGTGTTTTGGATACGGCCTCGCGGGTGGCGCCGATGAATTCGGCCAGTTCGGATTGCGACAGCGCCAGTTTGCCGCTCCCGGTTTCCGAGGTCAGGTGCAACAGTTTGCGCGCCAGCCGTATGGGCATCGCCAGAAAAACCTGCTCGTTGTATTGGTTGCCCATCCAGCGCATGCGTTGACCAGCAAGCCGCAGCAGATCACCCGCCAGTTCGGGATGGCGTTGAATTTGCAAAAGCACATCGCGATTGCGCAACCGCAGGACCCGGCTGGTTTCAAGCGCTGTGGCTGTGGCGGTGCGTTCACCAGGATCAAACAGAGCAATCTCGCCAAACACCGCGCCGGGTCGCATGATATCGAGGGACAGTTTGCGCCCGGCCGCGGACAGGATTGAGAATTCCAGTGCCCCAGCGGTGATCGCAAACAATGCATCCCCCGCATCGCCTTGTTCAAACAGTACATCACCGGATTTCAGCCGGACTTCACTGGCCTGGCTTTCCAGCATCTGTTTCAACCCTTCAGAAATCCCCGACAGGAAACCGGTTTGCGGTAAGTGATCGAGTGACATTGAGGGCTCCGTTTCGTGTGTGGCGTTTTGTGTGCGGATCCAGCGATGTCTTTACACCGCCTGTGTGGTCCGCCTGTGTGGCGATCAGTCTTCTATGGCAACAAGGCCCATTTGGCGGGCGGCGGCGAGTGACAACAGGTTGCTGTTTAGCCCCTGTGGCTTTTGATAGCGACGCACTGCGGCGCGGGTGGCCCGGTCCATCTCGCCACTGATAGTGCCGTGATACAGGTCGCGCGCGGTCAGGGCGCGCTGCACCGAGGCAATGAGTTCGGGTGTCAGGTCCTGGGTGCATAGGATCTCGTACCAGGTCTCTTGACGCGGCCGGACAATGTCCTGACGGGTTTCTGTCTTGAATATAGCTGGCTGGAGCACACTGCCATCAGCCAGCACTTCGGCAGGTTGCAGCATCACTTGATGGGTGACCGTTTCAATGATCGCCGGGGTGGTTTGTTTGCCCCAACAGCTGTCCGGTGCGGCGCCGGGAGGGGCCTGTTGGCCGCCCCGGGAGACGGTGCCACCGCTGTTGGCACCTGGCGGGGTGCAGGCACTAAGGCCACCCAGCAGCAGGGCAGCCAGAAGAAAGGGTCGGATCGGGGTCATGCTCGAAGGCCTCTGGTGGCTGATCTGCCGGGCGGTTTCGCGCAGCCTAGCCCAGATCCGGCAGCGGCGCAAAGGCGTCGTTGTCCTGACGACCCTGTTCGGTCAGCAGCAGATCCAACATTGGTGAGATGTCCTCGATCTGTTCAGCAATCACATGGCAAACGGAATGCGCCCGCTGCAACCGACCGGTCACCCGCAGCAATCGCCCGGCGATCACGGCGCGACGAAATGCCTCGTAAATCTTGCGCCAGACGATGATGTTGACGATGCCGGTTTCGTCCTCAAGCGTCAGAAAGATCACCCCTTTGGCGGTGCCGGGGCGTTGACGCAAGATGACCAGACCGGCCACCGTGATGCGGGCATTCTCTGGCGGTTCAGCCAGACGGGCGGCAATCAGGCAGGCCGGGGGACGGGGCCAGGGAGAGAGGGCGTATCGGGACGGCTGTGGCATGAGGCAGGTCTGAGGGAACTATCGGCTATGTGGGGGTGGGGTTGCGGATGAAAGAATTTGAGAACAAATATAGAACAGACTCTGCGAAAGTCCAGCCCTGCCGCTCCTGTGTCGCAAATGGGTCTGGCGCTAATTGAGGGGCTTGGCTACACAGTCAGCAAGTACCGAAAAAGGGAATACCGAAACATGGCAAAGATTACCTATGTCGAGCATGACGGCACTGAGCATGTCGTGGACGTGGCCAGCGGGCTGACTGTGATGGAAGGCGCGCGCGACAACAATATTCCGGGCATTGAGGGGGACTGCGGTGGCGCCTGTGCCTGTTCAACCTGTCACGTCTATGTTGCGCCTGACTGGGTCGAAAAGATCCCGGCCAAGGATGACATGGAAGAAGACATGCTGGACTTTGCCTACGAGCCTGATCCAGCCCGCTCGCGTCTGACCTGTCAGATTAAGGTGTCTGACGCTCTGGATGGCCTGGTCGTTCAGATGCCGGAAAAACAGATCTGATGGGCCTGCTGGGGCAAGTGGCGCGGCGTCTGATGCCCCGCCCTTGGCCCGGTTTTTCCCGCCGCGCGCTGCAGGTCTTGCACTTGTGGCTTGGCGGCTTGGGGCTGACGGCTGCAACTATGGCACAGGCCACGCCGCCGGATGTCATCGTGTCGGCAGAGTTCGTTGAGCCCACCACCCGCTATGATCACGCAATTCTGGGTGACAATGTGGAATGGGGCGCCTTGCTGCTGCATGTCGACGCCTGTTCTGGCTGCGAAGGTCGCCGGACTTACAAAATCATTATCCGTCTGCCGGAAACTCATGTCTTTGAAGATCTGGAGCCCAGGATTATCGAGGGCGATGACAGCCCGACCCTGGTGATGGTGGTCGAGAGCAGCCTGACTTTGGGCGCGCGGCTTGCCTTATACGACGAGCGCGGGCTGTATGCTGCAACGCCGTTCATTGGCCGACCGCACCGCTGGTTGGCGCCGATTGGATCGGCAGATCTGGACGGCGATGGCTGGCCCGAGGTGGCCTATATCGATCGACCTCATCTGGCAAAGACACTGCGGATATGGAGCCTGCGCGATGGAGAGTTGGTGGAGGTAGCCAGCCAGGCCGGGCTGACCAATCATCGGATTGGCGAGGATTTCATTACCTCGGGTATTCGCGACTGTGGCGCCGGCCCTGAGGTGGTGACAGTAGATAGTGGCTGGACGCGGATAGTGGCGTCGCGGCTGGAGGCTGGGGAGATCAGCAGCCGGGATGTTGGGGTGTTTTATGGGCAGGCGAGTATGGAGCGGGCGTTGGACTGCCGGTGAGGGACTGTGTGGTTGGCGTGAGAAATTGAAAATAGGCACAGATCCCTATTTCTTCCCACCGGAAACTTCTGTTTCGAAACCCATTTCATTTGCAAGCATACTCAATGCAGCTGATTCAGTGTCGAGACGTTGCAAACGACGCAGAATAATTTTGGAAAAGGGATCGAGAGGACCGTTTCCCAAGTTGCCCTTTAGAGATCCTGCTAGCCCAGAAGTTTCCAATATCTGTCTGAAAACCGAAATTCCTTCTTCCAGGCGATCATTCTCGATCAGGGCAATACTTCGTTCCAACTCAATAGCGGTAAATTCAGTCAGGTCATCCGTACATACCGTGCAAGTGTTGTACTCGACGCCACTTGGCAGGCCTTTAGTTTCCCGGAAGCACTTGTCCTGTCGGACAGGCAGCGAGAAGCAAAGAGAGATGAGCTGAAACCGACAACCCAAATTAGGAAGAAAAAACCAGCGCCAATGAACGCCAATTTCTTTAGAGCAAAAAGTGTTTTATCTGTAGTCATTTAGGGCATTTCAAAAGCGTTCAAGTTGAGAACATCCTACCTATTTGAGGCGTGTTTTGCAAACATTAGGAGGCAATTTGTCTGCTCCTCGCCATCGCCGCGTAGCGGCGCTGGGCCCAACGGGAGGTGGCATCGTTAGATGCCTGCCGACGGGCGGGAGAGCTTGGGAAGGGTAACCCATGGGTTACCAGATGATCTATGTGCATGAAGTAGGCTCGCGAGAAACAGAGGATTCCACAAGGGAACACACTCGATTTGCAAGTAGGTAAATGCTGCGTGCGGGCAAAGGGTCCGGGCGCAACACTGGTTTCCGATCGCGGGTGCGCGGATCGTGGATGAACACTCTGGGCTCAGCAAGGCGCTAACTATCGGTCTAGTCTAAAGGAGGCCAAACCAAATGGCACCTTTCCTTGCGACGTGCCGTTGTATTGCGCGTGCTTTTCTCGCAGTGTTCGAGGAGATTTTTGGAATGTAATGAGATGTTGCGCAAAACTATATTGGCTTTTGCATCAATTGCGGCCCTGCTGGTTGTTGCAGGATTTATGGGCCCGTTGCACCGGGCTGCAGAAAGTATTTCTATTGGACGGCCGGTGTTTGGCGTTGCCTGCCTTTTGGGGATCATCCTTGGAAGGTCGCTATGGGAGAGAGCAATCTTTGGCGCAATCGCCGTGTTGGCGATCCTCACCACCGCGGTTCCGTTTCTGACGCAGGATCCAGGTGGAGATATGCGCGTGTATTCCAAGAATCTTTGGTTTGCGAATGCGCAGGTTCAGGCTGTGGTTGCTGATATCAAGGCCGCGGATGTCGATGTGGTTATGCTGCAAGAGGTGTCCGACAACAACAATTCGATCCTTGGACTATTAAAGGCAAGCTTCCCACATCAGCATTTTTGCAGGTTTTCAGGTTGGAGCGGCATTGCCTTGGCTTCGCGTCACCCTTTCGCTGGCGATCCTGTTTGCTCCAGTTGGCGTGCAGTATTGGCTGCCCCTATTGACCTGGATGGTCGGCGGGTTTGGACTGTGTCGGCGCATATTCCGTGGCCCTGGCCACATGACAGTATTGAAAATGAAAATGCCGCCGTTGAGATCTTGTCTGAACTAGAGGGGCCTGTTGTCGTTGCGGGAGATTTCAATATCGTCCCGTGGTCAGGTCGGGTTGAAAGAATAGCCAGATTGACGAGAACTCAATTGGCTGGCCCTGCGTACTCAACACTGAACCTTAGAAATATCCCGCTTCCGATTGATTTGATATTGGCACCGGGGGGAGGGTCAGTGAAATTGCGGCCTAAGCTGGGATCAGATCATGCGGGTGTGGTTGCGGATGTGGCGCTGTGGTGACTGCAAAATGAATTATAGAAGCCTTGCCAAAACGCGAACGGAGCATCTTTAGCGAAGAGGCCAGCGCCTGATCGAGGAGGTGCTGCCCGGCCTATCGGCCGAGCGAAACAAGTTCAGATAAACGCTCGGGTTTCTTTGGGTGTCGCTTACTTCAGCGCGCGCCAGCCGATGTCGCGGCGCATAAACCCGCCGGGCCAGTCAATCGCGTCGGCGGCGGCATAGGCCCGGTCACGGGCCGTTTGCAGGCTGTCGCCACGGGCGGTGACGTTCAGCACCCGGCCACCACTGGCCAATATTTTGCCATCCTGCGCCCTGGTGCCGGCATGGAACACCATGTTGCTGCCATCCTCGGGCAGGGCGTCCAGACCTTTGATCTCGGTGCCTTTTTCATACCCCCCCGGATAACCATTGGCGGCCACAACCACAGTAATGGCGTGATCATCAGCCCAGTTCACCTGGGCCTGATCCAGACGGCCCTCGGCGGCGGCATGCATCAGGTCCATCGCCTGAGCGCCCAGGCGCATCATCAGCACCTGACATTCCGGATCACCAAAGCGGACGTTGTACTCCACCAGACGCGGCTGGCCATCCTTGATCATCAACCCGGCATAGAGAATGCCCTGATAGGGGGTGCCACGGCGGGCCATTTCTTCCATTGTGGGTTTGACGATCTCTGCCATCGCCTTGGCTTCGATCGCAGCACTCAGCACTGGCGCGGGCGAATAGGCCCCCATGCCACCGGTATTTGGCCCGGTGTCGCCTTCGCCGACGCGTTTATGGTCCTGCGCCGATCCCATCGACAGCACCTCTGTCCCGTCGACCAGCACAAACAACGAGGCTTCCTCGCCCTCCATGAACTCCTCAATCACCACCTCGGCGCCGGCCGCGCCAAAGGCACCGCCGAACATATCATCAATGGCGTCCAGCGCGGTTTGCTCGTCAAAGGCCATGATCACGCCTTTGCCAGCGGCCAGACCGTCGGCCTTGACCACAATCGGTGCGCCTTGCTGGCGGATGTAAGCCTTGGCGGCTTCGGCCTCGGTGAAATGACCATAGCCTGCGGTTGGCGCATCGACGGCGGCACAGATTTCCTTGGTAAAGGCCTTAGAGGCCTCCAGCTTGGCGGCTGCCTCAGACGGGCCAAACACCAGCAGGCCGGCGTCGCGCAGCCGGTCGGATACACCAGCAGCCAGCGGCGCCTCGGGGCCGACGATGACAAAGTCGATGGCGTTTTCTTCGGCAAAACTGACAACCGCGCCGCCGTGATTGATGTCCAGATCGGCGCAGGTGGCGATCTGCGCGATGCCCGCATTGCCGGGCGCGACGATCAGCTTGTCACATTTGGGGTTCTGCATCACCGCCCAGGCCAACGCATGTTCGCGCCCACCGCTGCCGAGGATAAGGATATTCATCGAGGAGACTCCGATCTGCTTGGCCTTGCTTGATGCGCGTTCTATGCTGCGCGGACGTATAGAACAAGAATAACATAGCCGGCAGGAAATCAGCCCAGTGTCAGATCTGTTTGACGACCCAACCCCGGGTCAGAATACCCCTGAATTCACCGTTTCCGAACTGTCGGGCGAGGTAAAGCGCACGCTTGAGGGCACCTTTGGCCGCATCCGTGTGCGCGGCGAGGTGGGGCGGGTGTTCACCGCCCGCTCAGGTCATTTGTATTACGATGTCAAGGATGACCGTTCGGTGCTGGCCTGCACCACCTGGAAAGGTCAGGTGTCAAAACTGGCGGTGGTGCCCGAGGAAGGGCTGGAGGTGATCGTCACCGGGCGCCTGACCGCCTTTGGCGCTCAGTCGAAATACAACATGAACGTCGAAGAGGTCGCGGTTGCGGGCCAAGGCGCGTTGATGGCGCTGCTGGAGAAACGCAAGAAACAGCTCGAGGCCGAGGGTTTGTTTGCCCCAGAGCGTAAGCAGGCTCTGCCTTACCTGCCGCGCTTCATTGGCGTGGTAACATCGCCATCCGGCGCAGTGATCCGCGATATCCTGCACCGGTTGCGGGACCGCTTCCCGCGCAAGGTGCTGGTCTGGCCGGTGGCGGTGCAGGGCAAAAACTGCGCGGCCGAGGTCGCCAATGCCATCAACGGTTTTAACGCATTCACCCCCGGCGGTGCGCTGCCGCGCCCGGATTTGATTATCGTCGCCCGTGGTGGCGGCTCAGTCGAGGACCTCTGGGGCTTCAATGAGGAAATCGTGGCCCGTGCCGTGGCGGCCTCAACCATTCCGTTGATTTCAGCCGTGGGCCATGAAACCGACACCACCCTGATCGACTTCGTATCCGACCAACGCGCCCCAACCCCGACGGCGGCCGCCGAACTGGCGGTGCCGGTGCGGTTGGACCTACTGGCCTGGACCGGCGAACAGGGCGCCCGCATGACCCACGCCATCGGTCAATCGGTGCAGCAGCGCAAACAACGGCTCAAAGATATGTCGCGCGCCTTGCCCAAGCCCGAGCGGCTGCTGGATGAGCCGCGCCAAAAACTGGACATTGTGTCGGACAAGCTGCCCAACGCCTTGATCCGGGGTGTGCAAAATCGTCGGGTTCAGCTCAGCCAGAAATCTGCCGGGCTACGCCCAAAAACCCTTGAAAATCATGTTGCCCGCCGCCGGGGCGAAATGGAGAAGATTGCTGCCAGACTGTCGCCAACACCGCTGAAACGCGAAGTGTCGCGGCAAATGGATAATCTCAAATCCCTCGGCCAGCGGTTGGAACAGGCCCAGTCCATTCGGATTGACAAACACCGCCAACACCTGACCAGCACCGGCCGCCAGCTGGAAATCCTCAGCTACCGCGCAACTCTGGACCGGGGCTATGCGGTGGTGCGCAGCGGCAAGCAGTTGATCACGACCAGCGCCGCAGCCCTGCGCGCGTCTGACCTGAACATCGAATTCGCTGATGGGGCTATTGATCTGGGCAAGACCACAGAGACACCCTGAACTGACAACTTCATCTTTTCACAAATACTCAAATCCCGGACGATGCCCTAAACGCCAACATCCGGGCCATAGCACAGCATCTCTTCATCCAGATCTTCGACCTCATACAGTTCAGTGGCCTGAGGGTTGTTTTCAAACTGCGCCACCAATCCCTGGCTCTCCAGTGAAAACCGCCAGCACTGGGGTTCGCTGCGATCTTCATAGATAAAACAGATCTGATCGGCGTCCTCGTACCAGCGTCCGGTCTCGCAGCGCCCATCCAGAAACGACCACAGCACCCGCTGGTTTGGCAAGTAGCGCTCAACCCCATAGGTGTTTCCGTCCAGCCCATAATATAGCGTGCGACCCAATGTGTAACGATCAAACGCTTCGCCGCTCATCGGCTCACCCGCAGTCAGCGAGGCGGGCAATAGCTGCAAAACAACCAGGGGAATCATCAAGCACAGACGCATGGGGTCACTGTGCCACAGGCGATAGTGTCAGGCCATGACATATCAGTCTCATGCGCCAAGGCGTGCAGGGTGGCGTAGCGTCGCCTTTGACGTGGACCGGTGGACAGGGCAGGCTATGGCTCACCCCCAGGAGATGGCCCGTGACCTTAGAATATACTCTTTTGGTAGCCGCAACCCTTTGTGCCGTAGGGTTTCTCTGGCAATGCCGTCAGGCTCCTTCCGCAATGCGCAGCGCGATCAAAACCGCTTCTGTGGCGCTATTGGCACTGGCCGCTCACCAGGCCGGAGCACCGGTTCTTTTGATCGCAGCGCTTCTGGCCTGCGCCGCTGGCGACTATTGTCTGTCGCGGGACGGTGACAGTGCCTTCATGGCTGGTATCGCTGCCTTCGCGGTTGGGCATCTGGCCTATATCACCCTGTTTCTGGGTCAGACTGACAGCTCCTGGGCCCGACTGGTTGAGTCGCCGCGATTGGTGACCCTCGTGGCGCTGATCTGCCTGGGTCTGGTCATGGCCCGGTTGCTGGCGCCACGCGCAGGCCCGTTGAAAGGGCCGGTGCTGTGTTACATTCCAATCATTCTGGGCATGGGCGTGGCGGCGCTGACCCTGCCGGGGCAGGGCGCATTGGTCTGGCTCTTGCCCGCGGCACTGGTGTTTGTCCTGTCGGATCTGATTCTGGCGACAGAGATCTTTCTGTTGCCCAGGGATCATCCAGGCCAGCGCGTCACACCCTATTGCGTCTGGGTGACGTATTGGGGTGCACAGCTTGGGTTTTTTGCAGCATTTGCCTGAGGTGCTTTGCCCGAGGCCTTTGCATGTGCCCGCATTCCGGATTATGTGAGACACAAACCCTTTGCGGAGACCATGATGGCGTTTTTCTCCAAACTAAAAGACCGGCTGTTCAAGTCCTCATCTAAATTGGATCAGGGACTGGAGGCGATTGTCGAAGAGGCCCCCGAGCCTGCCGCCGGTCCAGCGAATGCAGGTCCTGCGACCCCCATAGCCCCCGCTGAGCCAGCCTCTGCGGGGATCGTAGGCCGTCTGCTGGGGCGAAAACCCGATGAGCCGCGTCGCGTGTTGGATGACGACATGCTGGAACAGCTCGAAGAACTGCTGATCACATCCGATATGGGAGTCGACACCGCGCTGCGGGTCACGGCCAACATGGCCGAGGGGCGATTTGGCAAACGCTTGTCGGCGGGTGAGATCAAACAACTGCTGGCGGCTGAAATCAGTCGCATCATGGAAAATGTCGCCAAGCCGATGCCGCTTTACGCCAAACGACCGCAGGTCGTGTTGGTGGTTGGGGTCAACGGATCCGGCAAGACCACCACTATTGGCAAACTGGCCAGCCAGTTCAAAGCAGCAGGAAAATCAGTGGTGATCGCGGCCGGGGATACGTTCCGCGCCGCAGCAGTGGAACAGTTACAGGTTTGGGGTGATCGGGCAGGGGTGCCAGTGCTGACTGCGCCCGAAGGCTCTGATCCGGCCTCACTGGCCTATGACGCGCTGATCAAAGCCCAGGCAGATGGTGCAGATCTGTTGATGATCGACACGGCTGGCCGGTTGCAAAACCGTGCTGACCTGATGGAGGAACTGGCCAAGATTGTCCGTGTTATCCGAAAAGTCGACCCTGACGCACCGCACAATACTCTGTTGGTGCTGGATGCCACCACGGGGCAGAACGCGCTGAATCAGGTCGAGGTGTTCCAGAAGATTTCAGATGTGTCAGGGCTGGTGATGACCAAACTGGACGGCACTGCCCGCGGCGGTGTGCTGGTGGCCCTGGCCGACAAATTTGGTCTGCCAATTCATGCGATTGGCGTCGGCGAACAGATTGACGATCTGGCGCCTTTCGACCCCGAGGAGTTTGCCGCAGCGCTCACCGGGCTTGACCGGTCCTGACCTTCATCTTTTTCAAAATACTCTCCGGGGGTCCGGGGGTGGAAAACCCCCGGCGCTGTTGGCCAGATTCGGGGCCTATCAAGGGCATATGAAATGAGCGATTGGCTGATCTCCCTTGAGGGCACCGAAGCGGGTCACCAGATGGCCCTGTTCCTGGCCCTGATGGCAGCGGTGCTTCACGCCGTGTTTGGCGCGTTGCAAAAGGGTCGTCATGATCCCTGGCTGACGCGCGGCGCCATTGATATCTCATATTGCATGATGGCCGCCCCGTTTGCGCTGTTTGTGGTGCCCTGGCCGGAACCACATATGTGGGTGATCTTTGCGGCAGTCTGGGTCATTCACATCCTGTACAAAATCCTGCAGGCGCTGGCCTATACCAAAGGGTCCTATACCGTGGTCTATCCGGTGGTGCGCGGCACCGGCCCCTTGTTCACTGTAATTGGTGCCTATTTCCTGTTCGGCGAAAGTTTTACCCTGATCCAGTGGTCTGGTGTCATGGTGCTGCTGGCAGGGATTTTTGGCCTGGCAGCTTATAATCTGTGCTATCTGGAGACCAACCGCGATACCTTGGTGATTGCCTTGGTGCTGGCGGGAATCACCGGTTTGCTTGTCGCGCTCTACACCACCTATGACGCCTATGGCATCCGCGCCACTGCGGATCCGTTTACCTTTCTGGCCTGGTTTTTCATGATCGACGGGATTGCGATGCCAGTTTTTGCCTACTGGCGCTACCGCAGGATGGCAGCGCCGCCCACAGTGGCGCCGCTGATGTTGCGTGGGGTTTTTGGCGGGGTGGTGGCCTTCTTGTCTTTTGGGTCGGTGATGCTGGCGACGCGGCTGGATAAGGTCGGTGAGGCGGCGGTGCTGCGTGAGACCTCGACGGTCTTTGCCGCCTTGATTGGCTGGCTGGTGTTGAAAGAGACTGTCGGACCCCGGCGCATTGCCTTGATGGCTTTGATCGCGCTGGGCGCCGTGATAGTGGAGATGGGCGGATAAGGCAGCGCCTGTATGGCATGCCCCGCGCGTTGAAACAAAAGGACAGGCAATGGCCAATAAAACGATCAACCCAATGTTGAAAATGGCGCTGGAAATGGGCCCTATCGTGCTGTTTTTTATCGGCTATCTGAAGCTGAAAGACAGTAGCTTCAACATTGCCGGTACGGACTATCAAGGCTTTATCGTCGTCACTGCCGCCTTTATCCCGCTGATGGTCCTGTCTTCAGGAATCTTGTGGAAGCTGACCGGCCATCTGTCCAAGATGCAGATCGCGACGCTGGTTTTGGTAACTGTTTTTGGCAGCCTGTCGGTTTGGTTCAACGATGACCGCTTTTTCAAGATGAAGCCGACGATGATCTATACGTTGTTCGGTGGCATATTGGGCTTCGGTCTGTTGCGCGGCAAAAGCTATCTGAAGGTGGTGATGGAAGAGGTCCTGCCTATGCGCCAGGAAGGCTGGATGATCCTGACCAAACGCCTGTGCGGGTTTTTCCTGGGGTTGGCGGTGCTGAACGAGGTTATCTGGCGCACTCAAAGCACGGAAAACTGGGTCTATTTCAAGACTTTTGGTCTGACTGCAGCTGTCTTTGTGTTCTTTATTTCACAAAGTGGTCTGTTCCAAAAGTACGGCGAAGAGGGTGAAGATGCGCCGGATACAGCCGACTGAACGGGGCACCGTGACCAAAGGCTCCCGCGGCTCTTGCGCCACATCACAGATGTGACGCAGAGCCTTGGGCCGGGCAGCGCGCCTTGCGGCGCGCTGTAAAGGGGGATGCGCTGCGACGCAGGAAACACGTTTTTGGGAACACGTATCTGTGAAGCACGGGGATGTGTGCGCTGGGTCACTGTTTTTGTCACATAGGCTTGGTACTGTTCGCGTAATATGTGACCCGCCAAACACTGTCCTTCGGAGGCAAAATGTCAAAGACCCTTGTGACCCGCCGTCACGCCCTGATGGGCGCTGCTGCAACGCTGATGACACCGTCAATACTGCGCGCGCAATCGACAGATGCCTTTCCAGCGGACGAGAACCCCATTCGCGAGGTGGTGCCGGTCAATCGCAATATTTCAGCGTTTCAGAAACAACACTGGCAGGATCACTTTGACACATTGGGTGTTGGGTGCTTGCTGGCGGATATCAACAGCAGAGCGTTGCATTACTGGGGTGGCGATGAGGTGACGCACCGGTTGTTCCCCTCTTCGGTGCCAATTACGGAAGAGTTGACCCGGCGCGGATATTCCAAAGTTGTCCGCAAGGCGAAGAACCCCAGTTGGACCCCGACGGCATCGATGCGCGAACGGGACCCGTCATTACCGCGGCGGTTGGAGGGTGGTCCCGGCAACCCATTAGGCACCCGTGCCATGTATCTGGATTGGCCTGCCTATTTGGTGCACGGCACCCATGACACCCGCAAGATCGGCCGACAAAGTTCGTCCGGTTGCATTGGCCTGTATAACCAGCACGTGGAAGAACTGTATGAGTTGGTGAAAGTGGGGACGCAGGTAAGGCTGCTTTGAGCGCAAAGAAAATGGCCGCAGATCTCTCTGCGGCCATGTCGTTCGTCAATCTGCAAGCTGGGCTTATTCCATCACTGGGATAGAGAATTCGCCGCCTTCTTTGATGCCCGAGGGCCAGCGAGCGGTCACGGTTTTGGTGCGTGTATAAAACTTGAACGCGTCCGGGCCGTGCTGGTTCAGGTCGCCAAAGGCCGATTTCTTCCAGCCACCAAAGGTGTGGTAGGCCAATGGAACCGGGATTGGCACGTTGATGCCGACCATGCCGATGTTGATCCGGTTGGCGAAATCACGGGCGGTGTCACCATCGCGGGTGTAGATCGCAGTGCCGTTGCCATACTCGTGGTCGATCGCCAGCTGGATCGCCTCCTCATAGGTTTTTGCACGCACAGTTGTCAGAACCGGACCAAAGATCTCTTTGGTGTAGATATCCATCTCGGGTGTGACGTTGTCGAACAGGTGCGGGCCAACAAAGAAACCGTCCTCATAGCCCTGCAGGGCGAAGTCGCGGCCATCAACAACCAGATCAGCGCCTTGATCCACACCGGTCTGAACCAGCCGCAGGATGTTTTCTTTGGCTGCACCAGTGACAACGGGACCGTAGTCGACGTCATTGCCCGATGTATAAGGGCCGACCTTCAGGCTCTCGATGCGCGGGATCAGTTTCTCGATCAGCTTGTCGGCGGTTTCTTCGCCAACAGGCACCGCAACCGAGATCGCCATGCAGCGTTCGCCAGCCGCACCGTAACCTGCACCGATCAAGGCGTCGGCGGCCTGGTCGAGGTCAGCGTCGGGCATGATGATCATGTGGTTCTTGGCGCCACCAAAGCACTGAACGCGCTTACCCTGCGAGCAACCGGTGCCATAGATGTATTCGGCAATCGGGGTGGAACCCACAAAGCCAACCGACTGAACGGTGTCGTTGTACAGGATCGCATCAACCGATTCTTTGTCGCCGTTGACGACCTGAATGATGCCTTTTGGCAGGCCTGCTTCTTCCAGCAGTTCGGCGAGCATCAAAGGCACGGATGGCGCGCGCTCGGATGGTTTCAGGATGAAGGCGTTGCCACAGACGATGGCTGGCGCAAACATCCACATTGGGATCATCGCCGGGAAGTTGAACGGTGTGATACCCGCAGAGACACCCAGAGCCTGGCGCATGGAATACATGTCGATGCCGGGGCCTGCGCTGTCGGTGAAGTCACCTTTCAGCATCTGTGGCGCACCAATGCAGTATTCGACAACTTCCAGGCCACGTTGCACGTCGCCTTTGGCGTCGGGAATGGTTTTACCGTGCTCGCGGCTCAGGGCCTCGGCCAGTTTGTCCATGTCGCGGTTCAGCAGGTCGACATATTTCATCATGACGCGGGCGCGGCGCTGGGGGTTCACCTTTTCCCAGGCAGGCTGCGCTGCCTTGGCGATGGCAACAGCGGCATCCAGCTCGTCCTTGGACGCGAGTGGCACTTTGGCCTGCACTTCGCCGGTGGCTGGGTTGAATACATCAGCAAATCGCCCGGACGTGCCTTTGACGTGTTCACCGTTGATATAATGAGTCAGCTCTTGCATTGGATCCTCCGAAGTTTAGGTCACGCAGAGTATAGGCTTGCAAAAAACGTCGGAAAAGAGGAAAGATTCCAAACAGGTTTTGCAAGAATGCAATAGGTCAACAGAAGTTGAACGGGGCTAACATTATGAAGAGTTCGGATCCTCAATGGGATGACATGAAAGTCTTTCTGGCAGTGGCGCGCGAGGCCAGTCTGTCAGGGGCAGGGCGGATTTTGAAAATGGACCCGGCCACGGTGGGGCGTCGTGTTGCCAGATTCGAATCCGCGCTGGATTCGCAGCTGTTTGTAAAGTCGCCGCAGGGCTATGCGCTCAGCGCGGCTGGAGACCGGTTGCTGGTGCATGCCGAAGAGGCAGAGCAGGCCATGCGGGCGGCCAAGGAAACCCTGAGTGGTCCCAGTGAAACGCTGGCAGGGCAGATTCGCATCGGTGCACCAGACGGCAGTGCCAATTATCTGTTGCCGCAGGTCTGTGCTCAGATCAGTCTTGATAACCCCGATCTGGATATTCAGATTGTTTCACTGCCGCGGGTCATCAATTTGGGACGTCGCGAAGCGGATATGGCGATCACCGTCAGCTCTCCAACGGCGACCCATCTGAAGGTTGAAAAGATTTGCGACTACCGGCTTCATCTTGTGGCGTCGCGGCATTTCTTACGTGAGTTCCCACCGTTCAAAACCGTCGAAGACCTGAAAGGGCACCGGGTCGTGGGATATATCCCGGATATGATCTTTGATCGGGAGCTGGATTATCTCACGGATATTGGACTGGAGCGGGTGGCCCTGGCGTCAAATTCGGTTTCGGTACAGTTGAGAATGGTCATGCAGGGCACCGGGGTCTGCGTCGCGCATGATTTTACCTTGCCGTTTCATCGTCCGTTGCGAAAGATCCTGACGGATGAAATCAGTCTCACGCGGAGCTTTTATTTGGTGCGCCATCACGGCGATCAGCGCAGTGAACGTTTGAACCGTTTTGCTGATGCGCTAAGTAAAGGTCTGCGCGACGAAGTAACACGACTTGAAGGGTTGACTTGACACTGCGGTGTATTGCGGCAACCCTTGGAAATACGAAGTAAAATTTCAGAGGGAGCGCCTATGCTAGTTCATTTAATTCTGAAATCCAAAGCGAGCGATGGGGTTGTCACGATCTCGCCGGATGCCAGCATTTCAGAAGCCGCAAAATTGTTGTCCGATCGCCGGATTGGCACCGTGGTTGTGTCATCCGACGGGGAGCATGCCGATGGTATTCTATCCGAACGTGATATTGTGCGTGAGTTGGGTAAATCAGGTGGTGGATGTCTTGAGGAAAAGGTGAGCGGGTATATGACCCGCAAGCTGGTTACCTGTACCAGCCACGACAATGTCGGCCAGATTCTGCAGCAGATGACAAACGGACGATTCCGTCACATGCCAGTGGTTGAAGACGATAAATTGATCGGGCTGATCAGCCTGGGCGATGTCGTCAAGGCCCAACTGTCGCAGGTTGCGATGGAGAAAGATGCGTTAGAAGGCATGATCATGGGGCATTAGGTCTCAGGCGGGGCTTCAGTATTTCCCCCCTCTTGTGCTGCACAGCGCAATTGTGTTTGCCTGTGCAGCAAGTTTGACACAGCAGGAGGCCGCCATGCGCGTTGCACTGTACCCAGGTACATTTGACCCGATCACCATTGGCCACGTCGATATCATCCGGCGTGCGACCGCATTGGTAGATAAGTTAGTCATCGGAGTGGCAATCAATCGCGACAAGGGGCCATTGTTCTCGTTGGAGGAACGTGTCGCAATGATCGAGGCGGAATGCGCCACGCTGAGCGAACAGACCGACACTGAAATTGTCGCCCACCCGTTTGAAAACCTGTTGATTGACTGCGCCCGGGATGTCGGGGCCCAGATCATTGTCCGAGGTCTGCGTGCGGTTGCTGATTTCGAGTATGAATATCAGATGGTTGGCATGAATCGCGCCTTGGATAGCTCGATTGAGACGGTGTTTCTGATGGCCGAAGCCCGCCATCAGGCGATAGCCAGTAAACTGGTCAAGGAAATCGCTCGGCTGGGTGGTGATGTCTCCAAGTTTGTCACCCCGAGGGTCAACGAGGCTTTGCTGCAGCGATTGGGCGAATAGCCCGACGGATCCCGACTAACGCGGAACACAGCGACCTTGGCGCCTTGGGCTTTTGGTTGCCCGGACAGCTGCGCCGGGGGATTCGCCACCGCGTGCAGAGGCGGTGCCAAGGCCGACCGCTGCTGATCAGGGCTGGCCGATAACAGGGGTGCAATACAGCGTGTTGCACCCGGTTTCAGGGGGCCGTTTTGTGCGCTTTGCTGCCCCGGTTTCAGGGGCGAAAGTGGCTTGGGCTGAGCCAACCATTGCCCAAATGCAAGATACGCAATACACACAGACGAATTTTACAGGCTAGAGGTGGTCTTTTGCTATTGGCGCCGGGGCGAAACAAGACGTGTTTTGACCCTCGATGTCGGGGCTGATAGGTTAGCTCAACTCAGCGGGAAACGAACCCGCAGATGGAAGGGAATAGAATGGCGGGAACAGCCGGAAGCGGAGGGCTGGGTGCCCTTGCAATTGGCGGCATCGCTGCTGCAGCGGTGGTGATAGGCGGTGTGGTGCTGGTGCAATTCGGGGTGTTCCAATCCGATACACCCGTTGTTGATCCAGTAGAGACAGTTGCACAGGTCTCAGCCGACACCGGGACATCAGATAGTGATGCTCCTCTTCAAACAGACATTGCTCCGACATCGACCACACCTTCGGTCACGGCTGCGGCCAATACAAATGCGCCGACCGGTGATGAAAACCAGGCGACTACCGATGCGCAACCTGACAGTTCTCCAGATCAGGAGGTCGTCGCCACGGATGTGACTGTTGCTCCCGATGCTGTTGTTCCCGAGACGCATGTGGAAGAGGTCACGCAGGCTGCACCGATCGAGCAACCGGTTGCGGCGGCTGATGGTCCCGTGGCCGACACTGACACAGCAGTGAGCACTGAGACAGAGACGGGATCAGAAACAGATAACAATACTCTGGTCCAAGTGACTGAAACACCTGTGCAGGAAGAGGCAACCGAACAGGTTGCATCGGCCACGAAGCAAGTTGCCCCATCCACTGAGCAGGTTGCCCCGGCCACTGAGCAAGTTGCACCGGCCACCGAACAGGTTGCGGTCCAGTCGACGGCAAGCCTTGCGAGTGAAACCGCGACGGATAATCTTGCCGCAGTGCCGGACGTCACCGATACGCCGACGGAGGCAAGCGACAGCGCAGAGCAGAATACCCCAGTCGAGGCAGCAGAGGATATCGTGACCGCAGCGCTGGCCCAACCCGAGCAAACGGCACCTGAACCCGCCGAGGAGGCCGCGTTTGTTCTGACCGCTCCCAAACTGGACATCGTGCGGTTTGACACCGATGGTGCGGGCCTGATTGCCGGACGGGCGCAGGTGGGGGTAGAGGTCTCAGTTTTGCTGGACGGCAAGGTTCTGGATCGGTTCGAGGTTCAAAACGGCGGTGAATTCGTGTCGTTCTCGTCTATCGAACCCAGCCCTGACGCGCGGGTTGTCTCTTTGCAGGCGGCCTTTGATGGTCAGGTGGTGATGTCGGATGCGACCTTTATTCTGGCGCCAAGCCAGGTTGCTTCAGCGGTGACGGATGACAGTGAACAGCCAGTGGATGTGGTCGATCAGCCAGAAGACGTGCATGTCGCCCAGGCCGATGTGACTGCGGATGTGCCGCAGGACAGCGTCGCTGATGAGGATGTGTCCGAGGTGTCGGTGGTTGCTGCGGCGGATGCGGTCGCTGGTGAGAGTGCAGCCGAAACAGCTGTCGAAGTCACAGAAGTGGCCCAAGAACCGGCTACTGATCAGGTGGCCGACGTGGAGAACAAGCCGGTTGAGTTCGCAGAGGTGGAAGACGAGCCTGTAGAGACCGTCGAAACCGCGATGGTCGACCTTGACCCCGTGTCACCGCCCGTAGCAGAGGCCACGCCACAACCCGAGGTATCACCGGTCTCGATGGCCATTCTAAAGGCCGATGCCGAGGGGGTTGAACTGGTTCAGCCCGCCACGCCGATCGTGCCCGAGTTGGTTGGCAAAGTGTCTTTGGATATCATCAGTTACAGCGAAGAGGGTGATGTAGAGCTTGCGGGTCGCGCTGGGCCGGACTCGCTGGTGCGTGTCTATCTGGACAATAGCCCGGTTGCCGATATCCAGGCCGCCGATGATGGCAGCTGGAAAGGTCAGCTGAGTGATGTGGCCCCGGGGATTTACACATTGCGCCTGGATGAGTTGGACACTGAAGGTAAAGTCTTGAGCCGGCTGGAGACGCCGTTCAAGCGGGAAGCGCCTGAGGTTCTGCAGCCATTGTCAGCTGTTGAAGATAGCCCCGCGCAAGCCGTGCCGCCGATCCGTGCGGTGACGGTCCAAAAGGGTGATACACTCTGGGCGATCTCACGCGAACGATATGGCGATGGCTTGCTTTACGTTCGGGTCGTCGAGGCCAACCAGGCTGCGATCCGCGATCCTGACCTGATTTATCCAGGGCAGATATTCTCTATCCCCGAGTAACTTTCTGAAAAAACACTGAAACGCGCCTTTTCGGGCGCGTTTTTGCTTGCTTGCGTCTGGTTTGCGCAGGGCATAGCACTTATTTCGAGATGTCTAGCAAGGAAAAGCCATGACCCAGAGCGATGAAGTCACTGCCCGCGATGAACGCCGCTCGAGTCTGCGCACCCTGCGCCGTGTGGGGCCCTATCTGTGGCCCGAGGGGCAGGGATGGGTCAAGCGCCGTGTGGTCATCGCGATGGCTGTACTGGTGCTGGCCAAGATTATCGCGGTTTATACGCCGATCCTGTACAAAGGGGCGGTAGACAATCTGGCAGGTGAAGGCGTGCCAGACCTGGCGCTGGGCGCCATTGGGTTGACCGTGGCCTATGGTATGGCGCGGATTATGACCATTGGGTTCCAGCAATTGCGGGACGCGGTTTTTGCCCCGGTTGGTCAACGGGCCCTGCGCCGCCTTGCGCTAGAGACCTTTACCCATATTCACCGTCTGTCGATGCGCTATCACATCACCCGCAAGACTGGTGGGCTAAGCCGGATCATTGAGCGCGGTGTGAAGGGCGTGGAATTCCTGTTGCGGTTCATGTTGTTCTCGGTTGGGCCGCTGATTCTGGAACTCACCATGGTGGCGGTGATTCTGGCGGTGCTGTTCGACGTGCGCTATCTGCTGATCGTTGCAGTGACCATTGGTCTGTATGTCTGGTTTACCTTTGCCGTCACCGAATGGCGGGTGAAGCTGCGGCGCGAGATGAACAAGCAGGACACCGACGCCAATCAAAAAGCGATCGACAGTCTGCTGAACTATGAAACAGTCAAGTATTTTGGCGCTGAATCGCGTGAGGCTACCCGCTATGATGGGGCCATGCGGGCCTATGCGGATGCCGCCTTAAAGACCGCCTATTCACTGGCCTTCCTGAACTTCGGCCAAAGCGTGTTGATCACTCTGGGGCTGGTAGGTGTGATGGTTCTGGCGGCAATAGGTGTGCAGGCGGGGACGTTGACGGTTGGCGATTTCGTCATGGTCAACGCCTATATGATCCAGATTACCGTCCCACTGAATTTCTTAGGCACGGTTTACCGTGAGATCCGACAGAGCCTGGTGGACATGGGTGAGATGTTTGATCTGCTGGAGCAGCCAGCCGATGTGTCGGACCGGAAGGACGCGCGGGCGCTGTCGGTTGATGGTGGACGTATCACCTTGCAGGATGTGCGGTTTGGCTACGACCCTGAGCGCGAGATCCTGAAAGGGGTCTCGTTGCAGGCCGAGGCGGGGCAAACGGTGGCCATTGTTGGCTCGACCGGGTCGGGGAAATCGACTGTCGGGCGGCTGTTGTTCCGGTTCTACGATGTCACTGAAGGGGCGCTGCTGATCGATGGTCAGGATGTACGCGACGTGACCCAGGACAGCCTGCATAACGCCATCGGCGTGGTGCCGCAGGACACTGTGCTGTTCAACGACACCATCGGTTATAACATCGGATATGGTCTGGAAGGGGCAACCCAAGAGAAAATCGAACAGGCGGCACGCGACGCCCAGATCCATGATTTCATTCTGGGCCTGCCAGACGGCTATGAGACCACCGTGGGCGAACGGGGTTTGAAACTGTCTGGTGGCGAGAAACAACGCGTGGGCATTGCCCGCACCTTGCTCAAGGACCCTCCGATCCTGCTGCTGGACGAGGCGACCTCGGCGCTGGATAGTGACACCGAGCAAGAGATCAAAGAGGCCCTGGCACGGGCCGGCAAGGGCCGCACGGTGATCACCATTGCGCACCGCTTGTCGACCATTGCCGAGGCGGACCAGATTGTGGTGCTGGAACGCGGTGAAATCTGCGAAATAGGCACCCATGACGCGCTATTGGCCATGCCTGAGGGGCGCTATGCCCATCTGTGGCAACGTCAGCAGGCGGATCAAGAGGCTGCGTAAAACGGCCGACTACTGTGCGTCCTGACTTAAGGGTTGGGGCGTGCACGATCCTGGCTGGGGTTGGTCGGGCTGCGAGAAAGACCGCCCAATGCGGCTGCCAAGAATGCCCAGCTTAGCTGCAAGCCGGCTGTCCAGGTGGAGCGTGATTTGCGTGTTCTCGACTTGTGATGTTCAGGTCAGGTGACGACCAACAATTGAAGATTTGATCCAGCGGGTGCAATTGAGGGCCCGGCTTCGGTTGGGTATCCCGGCAATCCTGTCCCTAAATGCAAAGCGGCCCCTGACGTTTTTGTGTCAGGGGCCGCTATGATTGGTTCTCTTACTCGGCTGCTTGCAAGGCCGGGTCGTCAGCCCTTGGTGTCTTGGCGGTCTTGGGCTTGTCCGCAGTCACTGAATCCCACTGGATTTCGGTGGTTGGCATTTTGCGGGCTTTGCGTGCCAGGCGCATGTCTTGCGCAATGCGGCTGGAGCGCCCCCCGGTGACCCGGGCCAACAGGCGGCCCATCCAGGACAGGTAGGTGCCCAGCCAGATGCGGATTGCCAACATGGATGGAGTCACAACCAGTGTCAGAACGGTCGCGATACCAAGACCAAAGACCACCGCCGTTGCCAGCTGTTTCCACCACAGCGAGGTCGGGCTGTTGATGGAATAGCCACCTTCGATGAAATCAAGGCTCAGGCCAAACATCATCGGGGCCAGACCGGCCATTGTGGTGATCGTGGTCAGCAGCACCGGACGGATCCGGGCCTCGGCGGTGCGAATGATCGCCTCGATCCGGGGCATGCGCTGGCTGAACTCCTGATAGGTGTCGATCAACACGATGTTGTTGTTCACCACAATCCCCGCAAGCGCCACAATGCCAGTCCCGGTCATGATGATCGAGAACGACTGCCCCATTACCATCATACCGATCAGCACGCCGGTGGTGGACAGAACCACCGCCAGCAGCACCAGGATCGAGTTGTAGAACGAGTTGAACTGCGCCAGCAGGATCACGAACATCAGTCCCAGCGCACCGGCAAAGGCATTCATCAGGAAGGCACCGGATTCAGCCTGTTCCTCTTGGTCGCCAGTCCATTCCCAGCTCACCCCTGCGGGCAGCGGGTTGGTGTCGAGCCATTCTGTCAGGACCTCGATCCGCTCGGTTGCATTGACCGGAGAGAACCGCGCGCCATCTTCCAGCGCCTGGGTCAAGTCCTCAGCTGAGGATGCCCCAGTGAGCTGTACCAGCTCCAGCTGAGTGCCACCAGGACCGTCAAACACCTCGCCGCTGGCAGGTTTGCCGTCGGTCACAGGCGTGAATAAGGCCAGCCGCATGTCTTCGCCGGTTTCAGGATTCGTGCCGATTAGTTTTTGCAGTGCCGGTGCGACGTCGGCTTTGACGTCATAATACCGTTGCTGATCGACGCGGCTGATGGTGGCCAGTTTGGGCACCGGTTGGCGGGTGATGAAGTTGGACAAGGGCACCAAGCCATCCGCTGTGCGCAGCTTGAGATTATCCAGCGTCGACAACACGCGGTCCTGTTCTGGCAGGCGGACCCGGATCTCGATCTCTTCATCCGAGCTGTCGACTCGCATGGTATCCAACAGGATACCGCGGGTCACCAGCTGAACCATCGCCCCCACAGTGGCAACATCAGCGCCATACCGACCGGCTTTTTCAACGTCGACATTGATTTCCCAGTCGATGCCGGGCAGGGGCAGGCTGTCCTCGATCAGGATCAGACCGGGGGTGTCTTCGAAATGAGCCCGGGCCGCCAAAGCAGCCGTTGTCATCACATCCCAGTTGTCACCTTTGATGCGCAGATGGATCGGCTTACCCTGACCGGGTCCTTGTTCCAATACGGCCATTTCGGCGATGAAGCCGGGCAGTTTGGCCAGCTCAGCTTCCAGTTCTGCGATCACGGTTTTGCCGTCGAAATCATTGGCGGTAACGCGACGGTTTAGCAGGCCAAAGAACCAGGTCTCGGTCTGTGTTGGGCGATCTTCCCAAGCGATGATTTCGAACTGGACCTGACCAACGGTGTCGGCAGGCGACTGACCACCACCGGGACCGCCAGTGTCCAACCCGCCCTCGCCAGCAAAGGCAAAGACGTTGATCACAGCCGGGTGGGCCGAAATGACCTCTTCAACCTGCATTACCAGTTCGTCGTTCTCATACAGCGAGGTATTGCCGCGTGCGCGCACATAGACTGTGGCTTGCTCTGGCTCGGTGTCGACAAAGAATTCAACACCATTGTTGTTTTCGCTGAACGCGCCGAACACTGTCATGATTGCAAAACCAACGGCGCCAATGGTCACAATCGGCATGACGGGGTTGCCGACAATGAATTTGATGAAGTGACCAAATCCAGTGTGGTGATAGCCGGGCTCAACAGCTTTTTCACGGCGTTGAATACCAGCGGCCCCCAGAACAACCGAAGCGGCAAAGGCGGAGAGGATCAAAATCAGAGCGCCGACCAATAGAGGCCACGCGCCGGTGCTTCCTTCGGCCATGATGTAGTCCGGGTTCAGCATCTGCATGGCCCCGACAAACATGCCGTAAAGGGGGAACGGGACCAATGGGACACGGACCCACCACGGCAGAACAGCGCGCAAACCATCCGACGAATGTTCAAACACCCGGCTCATCCGGCCCGATACACCACCAACGACGGGCAGATAGATCAAGGCCACCAGAAGCGAGGCAGACAGAACAAAGATCAGTGTGATCGGCAGCATGCTCATGAACTCACCCGGAACACCGGGCCAGAACAGCATGGGCAGGAAGGCACAAAGCGTGGTTGCCGTCGATGATACAACGGGCCAGAACATACGCTGCGCCGCCTCGACATAGGCGTGCATCGGTCCGATGCCCTGTTTGATACGTTTGTCGGCGTATTCCACCACAACAATCGCACCGTCCACCAGCATCCCCACGGCCAGGATCAGACCAAACATCACCATGTTTGAAATGGTGATCCCCATCAGGGCTAGGAAGGCAAAGCACAATAGGAACGAGGTGGGAATGGCAAAACCCACCAGAAACGCGGCGCGGCTGCCCAATGAGGCCAGGATAACGATCATCACCAGCGCCACAGCGGTCAGAACTGAGCCTTCGAGCTGGCGCACCATGGATCCAACAACCCGGCTTTGGTCGTTTGAGGTGCCCACGGTCACTGCGGCCTGTAGTTCTTCGGGCCAGTCCTTTTGGGCAGCAGCCAAGGTTGCCTTCACCTGATCCACAGTGTCGATCAGGTTAAAGCCTTTGCGTTTCACCACCTGCAGGGCAACTGTATTTTCGCCGTCGAAGCGGGCGGTACCGGTGCGGTCTTCAAAGGTGAAATTGATCTCGGCCAGTTCACCCAGTGTTACCACCCGGTCACCGTTGATCTTGACGGGCAGGGTATAGATGTCGCCAACATCATGAAAGGAAGATGGGATGGTGACCGAGAAGGTCCCCTGATTGGTCTCAACCTCGCCAGCGGCGATCAGCTGGTTGTTGTTGCGCACCACATTGATCAGTTCCAGCGCGGTGACATTGTAGGCCTCGAGACGCAGTGGGTCGATCAGCACCTCGACCATTTCGTCGCGGTTACCGGCAATCCCGGCTTCCAGCACGGAATCGATACCTTCAAAGTCATCCTGCAGATCCTTAGCAATACGCGCCATTGTGCGTTCCGGCACGTCTCCGGTCAGGTTGACGATGACAATCGGGAATTCTGAGAAGTTGATTTCGTTGATGGTGTAGGATTCAGCCCCATCGGGAAAATCAGCCGAGGCCGAGTTCATGGCATCACGCACGTCGGCGATGACGGCGGTTTTGTCCCAGCCGAAATCGAATTCGAGTGCGATACCGGCATAGCCTTCGGACGCGGTGGAGCTCATCTTGTCCAACCCATCAAGGTCGGCCAGTTCGGTTTCCATCACTTTGACCAGCAGACTTTCGGAATCTACTGCAGAAATGCCCGGAAAGGGGACAGAGATGAACAGAGCCGGGATTTCAATGTCCGGCTCGCCCTCTTTGGGAAGGCTGGAATAGGCAAACCCACCGACCAGGATAGAGATGACAATAAAGGCAATGACCATTCGGGCCCGTTCGGCGGCCCAGCTGACTATTCCGATCATTGCGTGGCCTCACGGAAGGTTGGCGCGACGGGAACACCCGCAACCACAAAGTCCTGGCCAATAACAATTACATCCGCCTGGTCCGGCAGCCCGGTGACCCAGACGCCGTCGGCCTCGTCCCGCAGCAGTTGCACGGGGTAGAAGGCGACGATCTGGCTGTCGTTGACCACCCGAACACCCAGTTGACCGTCATTGTTCAGTGTCAGCGACGATTGCGGCAGCTTATGCGCGCGATCACCCGGGGCAGAGATGGCGATGTCTGCGGTTTGGCCGTCCCGGATCGACAGATCGTCATTGGAGACGGTGATCTGAACTTCAAAGGTTCGCGTGGTTGGATCGGCCGAGCGGCTGAGGAAAGTGACCTGTCCCTGAACGCGCTGACCGGCGGCCAGCTCGGCCCCGGCCATGGCGCCAACCTGGATCCGGTTGACCTCGGTTTCGGGCACAAAGCCAACGACCTTGATGGTGTCCAGCTGGATGACAGTCGCACAGAGGCTGCCGGGCTGCATCAGGCTACCCAATTCGGCAGTGTCACTTTCCAGCAATCCGTCAAACGGTGCTGTGATGCTCAGCCGGTCGATCTCTTTTTGGGCAGCAGCTACCCCAGCCACAGCAGACTCGATACCAGCACTGGTGGTCTGCAACCCGGTTTCTGCCGAGGCAATCCCTGCAATCGCTGAACGTTCGGACGCTTGAGTAGAGGCCAAACGCGTTTCAGAAACGTATCCACCTTCGGACAGTTTGCGCGAGGCGTTGTTATTGATCTGTGCCTCTTTCAACCGGGCGCGGGCCTCGTCCAGCCGGGCCTCGGCTTCGGGCACGCGTGAGCGGGCTTCGGAGAGACGGGCCTGCGCCTCTAGCATTGCGGCTTGGCGCGTCCCTGTATCCAACCTGCACAGCAGGTCGCCGGTCTTAACCTGAGAGCCTTTGCGAAGTGGTTCAGAAATGACCGTCGCGGATGTTTCGGCGCGAACCTCAACCTGTCTGGCGGCTTGAGTTTGGCCGCGTAAAATCACGGCACTGTCGATCGCGCGGGATTCGCTGCGCACGACAACAACCCCGATCCGGTTCTCGGCCATCTGCATAACCGCTTCCGTCGAAGGTTCCGTTGCGTCAATCACAGTTTCAATGGGGGCTTGCGGGTCATCACCGCGCGCAAACGCCATAAGTGCGTCGCGTTCAATCACCAGCATATATAAACTGGCTGTCACCACGATGGCGGTCAGCAATGGAATCAAGCGCATTGTAGGCCCTTTTCAAGTAGTTTGGCCCGTTTGGACCGTAATGTGATCCAGCGAGGGATAATTTGTTCCCACGGGTGGGGTGATGGCAGCATAGACATAGGAACGAAATTTTCATTGTCCATACTAAACTAATCAGTTCAGAACACAAATTATTGCAATTCTGCGCCGAACTCTGCGGGATGTCACCTAAACGCGCCACTTGGCTTGACCCTTCAGGCACGGTAAGAGAGGCCAAAGAGAGAGAATTCCCCGGCGCAAGCCGGGCTTACCAGGGACGAATTGATGAGCGATACAGATAGTTTTATCGACGAGGTGACCGAAGAGGTTCGCCGCGACCGAATGTTCCTGATGATGAAACGATATGGCTGGATTGGTGCTGTTGTCGTCGTCGCGATTGTTGCCGGTGCTGCCTATCGGGAATATGACCGGGCCCAAACCTCGGCTGCGGCTGAATCGCTGGGTGATGCGGTGATTGCTGCGCTGGCCGAAAATGAGACAGACAAACGCGCCGAGGCTCTGGCAACGATTGATGCCGAGACCCCGGGTGGCGATGCCATTCTGAAGATGTTGCAGGCCGGTGCACTGGCGAATTCTGATCAGGGTGACGCCGCAGTGACGTTGCTGGCGGAAATTTCCACCAATGCTGATCTGCCGCTGATCTACCGTCATATTGCAACCTTCAAGGCACTGGGGCTGCAGTACGACAGCCTGTCCGCACAGGATCGCCGGATCCAGTATGAGACGCTGGCCCAACCTGGCGCGCCTCTTCGGTTGCTGGCGCAAGAGCAACTGGCATTGATTGATATCGCTGATGGTGATGCCGAAGCCGCAATTGCGCGCTTGCAAGCCATCCTTGAAGACGCCGAAGTCACTGCGGACTTGCAAGATCGCGCGCGCCAAGTGATTGTAGCCCTTGGTGGGACTCTGGATGAACCAGAGATCTCGCAAGGGTAACGAAACATCGCGCAGACAATGACGCGGGTATACGAACTGGAAGACGGGGCAGGCCAATGATGTCAGCAAAAACCACCTCTAGGGCAGGGTTGATCCTGCTTGGCGGCGCTTTGCTGCTGACCTTGGCCGCCTGTAAAGAACCTGAAGTCATTCTTCAGGGAGAACGAGAGACGATCCGTGAAGGGTCTTCTGCGCAAGTGGAAAACCAGTCGCGCGCCATCTCATTGCCACAGCAATCGGCCAACTCATCCTGGCAGCAAAGCCATGGAATTGAGGCGTATAGAACTGCGCACCCAGCCCTGAGCACTGCACCGCAACGTGTCTGGTCAGTTTCCATCGGAGAGGGCGACGAGCGCCGCAGCCGGATCACGGCCTCACCCATCTTCGGCGACGGGCGTATATATACGCTGGACAGCAGCGTTCAGGTGTCGGCGGTTTCTCCATCGGGGCAGGTCCTGTGGGCAACAGATCTGATCCCATCGGCTGATGGCAACGCAACGGGTGGCGGTCTGTCGTTCCACGAGGGCGTTGTCTATGTGTCGTCCGGTTACGGCGTGTTGACGGCGCTGGACGCCAAAAGTGGCAAACAGATCTGGCGTCAGAAACTAGAAGCCACTGGCTCGGGGCAACCCAGCGTTGGCGGCGGGCTGGTCTATGTGGTTGCCGGTGATGACACTGGCTGGGCGGTTAACACCAAAGACGGTCGTATCGCCTGGCAGGTTTCTGCGACCCCCAGCCCATCGAATGTTTTGGGTGGCCCTGCGCCAGCCTTGACCCCGACACTGGCCATCTTTGCATTTGGCGCCGGTGACTTGACGGCCACCTTCCGCAACGGCGGGCTACGCCGCTGGAGCGCATCGGTGGCGGGCCAGCGTGTGGGTCACAGTACGTCCCGCATTGGCGATGTCACCGGGGGACCTGTGGTCGTTGGAAGCCGTGCCTATGTGGGCAACCATTCCGGTCGCACGGTGGCCTTTGATCTTGAGGACGGCGGCCGGATCTGGACCACCCGTGAGGGGGCTGTAGGGCCAATATGGCCTGTTGGCGGCAATCTGTTCCAGGTCAGTGACCTAGGCCGTTTGCTGCGCCTGGACGCCAGCTCGGGCGAGGTGATTTGGGCTGTTCGCTTGCCTGGGTATTTGAAAGACAAGCCGGGTAAGCGCAGCGCTATCGTCGCCCACTATGGCCCGGTGCTGGCCGGTGGTCATGTGATTGTGGTCTCAAACGACGGATTGTTGCGGATGTTCAAACCCGAAGATGGCAGCCTGGTACGGACCGTAGAAATTCCCGATGGGGCCACGACCGCACCAATCGTGGTTGGCAAAACCCTGTACGTGGTCTCGACAAAAGGCGAATTGCACGCTTTCCGTTGACGCCAGAATGCGCTATGGGGCGCATCTGAATCGCTGAAAGTTGATCTGATGTCCTTCACCCTCGCCATCGTGGGCCGCCCAAACGTGGGCAAATCCACTCTGTTCAACCGCCTTGTCGGTAAAAAACTCGCATTGGTCGATGACCAACCGGGTGTGACGCGCGATTTGCGCGAAGGAGAGGCGCGGCTGGCCGATTTGCGGTTCACCGTGATCGACACCGCCGGTTTGGAAGACGCCACCGACGATTCGCTACAAGGCCGAATGCGCCGCCTGACCGAACGCGCAGTTGAGATGGCCGATATTTGCTTGTTCATGATCGATGCCCGCGCCGGTGTGACCCCACTGGATGAAATGTTCGCCGAGATCCTGCGCAAGAAATCTGCAAATGTGATTCTGGCCGCCAACAAAGGCGAAGGCGCGGCAGCGGATGCCGGTGTAATCGAGGCTTATAATCTGGGCCTGGGCGAGCCGATCCGCCTGTCAGCTGAGCACGGCGAAGGCCTGAACGACCTATACACCCAATTGATGCCTCTGGCTGATCAGTTCGAAGCGCAGGCCGTGCGGGACACGCCCGAAGTTGATGTCGATCTGGATGAGGACGACGACGAAGACGACGAGAGCTATACAGTTCCTGTTCCAACCTCTGCCAAGCCGTTGCAAGTGGCCGTGGTTGGCCGCCCGAATGCAGGCAAATCGACCCTGATCAACCAGATCCTGGGCGAAGAGCGCCTGCTGACTGGCCCCGAGGCTGGCATCACCCGTGACGCCATCAGTCTGCGCATGGAGTGGGGCGGTGTGCCGATGCGTATCTTTGATACCGCCGGTATGCGCAAAAAAGCCAAGGTGCAGGAAAAGCTTGAGAAACTGTCGGTGTCCGACGGGCTGCGCGCGGTGAAGTTTGCCGAGGTGGTTGTGGTTCTGCTGGACGCTGAAATCCCGTTTGAGCAACAGGATCTGCGCATTGCCGATTTGGCTGAACGCGAAGGCCGGGCCGTGGTGATCGCTGTCAACAAATGGGACATCGAGGAAGAAAAGCAGGACAAGCTGCGCGATCTGAAAGAATCTTTTGCCCGGTTGCTGCCGCAACTGCGTGGCGCGCCACTGATCACGGTATCGGCCAAGACCGGCCGTGGGTTGGACCGGCTGCAAGAAGCCATCATGCGGGCCCATGACGTCTGGAACCGCCGGGTCCCAACCGCTGCGCTGAACCGTTGGCTGGTGGGGATGCTAGAGCAGCACCCGCCGCCGGCTCCGCAGGGCAAACGCATCAAACTGCGCTACATGACGCAAGCCAAAACCCGCCCGCCCGGATTTGTGGTGATGTGCTCACATCCCGACAAAATGCCGGAAAGCTACAAGCGCTATCTGGTCAACGGGTTGCGCCAGGATTTTGATATGCCGGGATCGCCGATTCGCCTGACCTTGCGGTCTCAGAACGACAAGAACCCCTTTAAGGGTCGAAAGAAAGCGCCGCCAAGCAAGCTGCGTAAGCACTTAAAGGGCCCTCAGCGGGGGTAGCATTTCTCGTTTAAGTGGCATAAAATTTAGCAGGCGGTCCATGTTGGGCCGCCTGTTTGCAGTTTGGACCCGGCGATTGTTAAGTCTGTACTGCGGGTCTTTTGTGTGGCGCGCCTCTTGTTCTCATGCAGGCGAATATTAGTTTTTTAGATGAATTACCTGCGTCTTGTTTTTCATCGGGGCGTTACAGAACATATTTATGGGTTTTTACATGGATCTCAGAGCACATACCCGTCGCTATTGCGAAAGAGATAACAGGCTGGCATCACTTAGCTTTTTCGGGACATTCGCCATCTATTTTCTATCCCTCTGGCTGGCCGTTGAATTTTCTGGGCAATGGTATCTGATGGCACCGTTTGGTGTGATTTATGCGTTTTCAGCCGTGCGTCTCTATGTGCTGCAGCATGACGCTGGCCATAATTCCTTGTTCGAAACACACCGTTTGAACCAAATAGCGGGCCATGCTTTGTCGCCATTCAGCTTTGCGCCCTTCGAAGTGATGAAGCAGAACCACAACCTGCATCATGCGGGGGTAGGTAATCTGGAGCATCGTGAAACAGGAGAGATTAACACCATGACCCTGGCCGAGTGGCAGCAGGCCGGATTTTGGCAGCGGCTGTTCTATCGGCTGTACCGCAATCCATTGGTACTGGTGCCCCTGGGGGCGGCGTTCACATATTTTATTCGATATCGCTGGCCCAAGAACACTGTCCGCTTTGGCGTGGTTGGCGTCTTGCTGCACAACCTGGTGATCATGGGGTTTGTATTTTCGCTGTATGTACTTGGTGGATTAACCGCGGTCTGGGTTTGGCTTGGGTTTTCCTTTTTCGGCGGCATGGTCGGGGTGTTTCTGGTCTATCTGCAGCATAATTTTGAAGACACTTATTGGGACCGACGTCCCGACCACGACCCGCAAATGGCGGCGATACAAGGGGCCTCTTGTCTTGATTTCGGCTGGTTTTTTGATTTGGTGGTGGCCGGCATCAATCTGCATGACATCCACCACCTGAATTCGCGCATACCATCGTATCGGCTGCGTGCGTGCCACCATAGCCTGCCGCCGGAATTGGCACCGCGCCGGATCGGGTTCCCCGAGGCGCTGCGGGCCCTGGGGTTAAAGCTGTGGGATGAAGATCGGCGGCGTCTGGTGCCGTTTCCCAAATGACGGGATTGCACTGCCCGGGGGTGCCGGGCAGTGCTTTCGGCTTTGGTTTAAGTCAGCGAACCCTCGGCGGTCAGCGTGGTCTTGCCACCCAGATAAGGCGCCAGAACGGCGGGTAGGATCACCGATCCGTCCTTTTGCTGACCATTCTCCAGCACCGCAATCAAACACCGACCCACGGCCAGACCAGATCCGTTCAGCGTATGCACAAACTCGGGCTTGCCACCTTCGGCAGGCTTGAAACGAGCGGACATCCGGCGGGCCTGAAAGGCGCCGGTGGTCGAAACAGAGGAGATCTCGCGGTAGGCGTTCTGACCCGGCAACCAAGCCTCGATGTCAAAGGTGCGGCGCGCACCAAAGCCCATGTCGCCAGTACAGAGCAACACGGTGCGATAGGGCACACCCAGTTGCTCTAGCAGATCCTCAGCGCAGCGCAGCATGCGTTTCTGCTCATCGTCCGAAGCGTCCGGATGGGTGACCGAGACCATCTCGACCTTTTCAAACTGGTGCTGGCGCAGCATGCCCGATGTGTCGCGCCCGGCCGATCCCGCCTCAGAGCGGAAACACAGCGAATGCGCGGTCATGCGGATTGGCAGAGCAGACTCGTCCAGCACGCCTTCGGCGACGGAATACGTCAGTGGCACTTCGGATGTGGGGATCAGCCACCAGCCATTGGTGGTCTGATAGCTGTCCTCGCCGAATTTCGGCAATTTGTCTGTGCCATACATCGCCTCGTCACGGACCAGAACCGGGGTGTTGACCTCGGTCAGGCCGTTTTTGTCCACATGGGTGTCGATCATGAATTGACCCAGCGCGCGGTGGATGCGGGCAACTGCGCCACGCAGCACCACAAAGCGACTGCCTGACAGTTTGGCGCCGGTGTCGAAATCCATCGAGGCGGTGACGCCGGTGATATCAAAGTGCTCTTTTGCGGCAAAAGGCAGCGTGGCTGGCGTGCCCCAGCGGCTGACTTCGACATTGTCGTCCTCGTCAGCACCTTCGGGGACATCGGCGGCGGGCAGGTTGGGAATGCGGGCCAGCATGTCGGTTAGCTGGGCGTCCAGCTCTTTGGCTTCGGTCTGCATCGCGGCGACTTCGGCCTTTTTCTCGGACACCAGCGCGCGCAGGCGCTCAAACTCGGCGTCGTCACCCCGACCCTTGGCTGCGCCGACCTCTTTGCTGGCCTTTTTCTGTTCGGCCTGTGCCGATTCAGCCGACTGGATCTTGTCGCGGCGGGCGGCGTCGAGCGCCAGGATCTCGGATGACATGCCCGCATCCCCACGCCGCGCCAGAGCGGCGTCGAAATCGGCAGGGTTTTCACGGATCGCGCGGATGTCATGCATGGGGTCGTCTCCTTGGACGGTTTTGAATCACTGCGCAATCATATGCCGCAGCAGGGGACAAAGGGGAAGGGGAGGTGAAAGGTTCACGCAGTGGGTGAGGGAATTTGGCACAGGAGCGTTAAGAAGGGGTGAGGGGAGCACGCGGAGAGGGTTGGGTGGCTCATCTGTCTGGCACGGCTGTAAGTCGGGCAGCGCCTGACCTCCCCCGTGGGAGGGTGCTTGCGCTCCCACCCGAGGTCGGGCGTGGCCCTTAGTTTTTCGTGGCCAGCTCTCCATCCCACTCATTCTCCGCGATCTTCGGCTCTTCGGTGTCGGCGATGTAACTTGGGGTCATGATCTGGACCTTGTTTTCGTTGAACACCGCCACGATGTGCTTGTGCAGGTCCGACTTGATGCGCGGGATAGAGGTGCCTCGGGTGGTATAGGCGTTGATCTGGTAATTGATCGCGTAATCCGCCAGCCCGGCCCAAAGCACAAAGGGGGCAGGGCGGGTTTTCAGATCTTTGGTGCGGTGGGCGGCCTCGATCAGCATGGCCTCGATCTTGGCGGGCGTTTCCTCGTAGCCGATGCCGACGGTGGTGTGCAGCAACAGCCCCGAGCCGTCGATCTTCTTGGAGTAGTTGATCACTTCAGAATTCAACAGCTGCGCGTTGGGGATTGAAATCAGCTCGTTCTTGATGGACTTCAGATGGGTCTCCATCAGTTTGATCTGAATGACATCGCCGGTGTGCTCGCCGATTTTGATGCGGTCACCAATACTGGTAGAGCGGCGGTAGATTACAAACAGCCCCGACAGCATGTTGCCGACAACCGAGTTGGCGCCCAGTGACAGCATCGCGCCCACCAGCAGGGTCAGCCCCTGAAACGCTGCCGAGTCCGAACCGGGAATATAGGGAAAGGCAAACACCAGGGCGATCATGATCAGCACGGCGCGTACGATGTTATAGGTCGGGTTGACCCAGTGTTTCTCAAAATCGCCGATCACAAAGGTGCCGGCCGCCACAGCATCAAAGAACACCCGCAGGCCCTTGAGCACATAGGTGGTGAGAAAACCAATGATCGCCAGGGTGATCAGGTTGGGAATATAGAGCACAAACCCGATCAGAATATTCAGCACTGGTCGGGTGACATAGGTCAGCAGAAGTTGCGCCACATAGCGGGTTTCAGCAAAGGAGAGCAGGATCAGTGACAGGTAATAGTAGATACCAAGGAACAGAAGCGACAGCAGAATGAAATTCACCCCAAATCGGATGAGCGCGGCAATGGCGTCTGCCTGCACATGGGAATTGGTCACGCTTTCGACCGATTCAAAATGGCGGTGGACCAGCGTGTCGATGATGATTTTAAACCGTCGCTTTAGCCAGATGATCACCGTCGTGAACAGAATAAAGGCGAGAGTCCAGCCGGCCACGACAAAAATCGAGTGCAGCCGGGCCTCGTCGGTTCTGGCGAAGCGATAGGCTATGATCGCCTTACGAATTACGTCCGCCTGTAATTTGGTCAGAACCGCCGTGTCCAGTTGCTCTAAAGCCGCATCTGCGTTGGTCACGACAGTTATCAGCACCCCATCGGCAAAGATCTCGGTGCCCAGATCCACTGATTCGAGCGAGATTTCGACACTGCGTGTGTCATTGGCCTCTGCGACGGTGGTAATACGACCGGCCACCAGTTCGGCCCGTTCGGTGCCAGGCAAGGCGGTTGATCCACGCACCAAGAACAGCTCTTCACCATCAATGATAACCGGCGCGCGAAACACGCCGTCGTCGACGGGGGCAACCTCTTCGACCGGCTGGTTGTCCGGTGCCTTGGCCTGGGCAAGCGCATAGGAGGGAATTAGCAGGGCAAGACAAAATCCGATGCAGGACAGTCCGCGAATAATATGTGTCATCATCAATGAATTTCCTTTGAGCATGACTATATTCAACATTCTGCAGCTGGCTAGCCTGTGCGGGAATGCGAAAGGATATTTTTACAGCGAGTCAAAGGTCTGCGTTGCCTTGCAATGCCGATGATCAGCGCATAGGTTCGCCAGCGAATTTTACGCTGATTACGGCGTGACCTTAACAAAAGGAATACCCCAATGGACGCAGGCGCACTTGGCCAGTTTTTGCCGCTCATTCTGATCTTTGGTATCATGTACATGCTGCTGATCCGCCCTCAGCAGAAGAAAATGAAAGAGCACAAAGCGATGGTCGAGGCCCTGCGCCGTGGCGATCAGGTGATCACCCAGGGTGGTTTGATCGGCAAGGTTGCCAAGGTCAAAGACGACGGCGAAATCGAAGTTGAAATCGCTGACGGCGTCAAGGTTCGTGTGGTCAAAGGGACCATTGCTCAGGTGCTCAACAAGACCGAGCCAGCAGCCTAAACCTCTGACGTAAATTACTATAAAGGCAGGGCAATGCTGCAAATTGATCTCTGGAAGAGGGTGCTGATTTGGCTGGTCTGTGTGACCGGCCTGCTGCTTGCCCTGCCAAATGCGTTTTATACGCGTGTCGAAATGTCCAACGATGCGGCCATCGAAATTACCGCCAAGGGTGAAACGCCCGAGCGGCTGGAAATCGTCGACCAATGGCCATCCTGGATGCCATCGTCACTGGTGAACCTGGGTCTGGACCTGCGCGGCGGTGCGCATCTGCTGGCCGAGGTAAAGGTTGCTGACGTCTATGCTGCGCGCATGGACTCGCTATGGCCTGAAGTGCGCAATGTCTTGCGCCCGGAACGGGCCACTGTGGGGACATTTCGCCGTCAACCAGGGCCAGAGGATCAGATTCGTCTGAAAATCTCTAAACCCGAAGGCATGAGCCGGGCGCTGGAACTGGTCCGTGGCCTGGCCAATCCGGTCACCAGTCTGACCGGGGCCGGATCAACCGATATCGAGGCCTCGGCGACGGGAGACATTATTACCATCCAATTGTCTGACGCCGAGAAGCTGGCCTCGGATGATCGCACCGTGCGCCAGTCACTGGAAATCGTGCGCCGCCGGATCGATGAAGTCGGCACCCGAGAGCCGACCATTCAGCGTCAGGGCGTTGACCGTATCCTGATCCAGGTGCCGGGCATTGGCTCTGCGTCCGAGTTGAAAGCCATCATCGGCACCACCGCCCAGCTGACATTCAGCCCGGTGGTGGGTCGCGGGTCCGATCCGGATGCGGTTGCAGGGGCTGGCAACAAGATTGTCCCATCGCTGGATGATCCAGGTGTCTATTTCACCATCGAATCCGCGCCAGTGGTGACCGGCGAAGATCTGGTCGATGCGCAGCCTTCGTTTGACCAAAACGGGGGGCCGGCCGTCAGTTTCCGCTTTAATACATCGGGGGCGCGTCGCTTTGGCGATTATACAGCCGAAAACATCGGCTCGCCCTTTGCTATCGTTCTGGACGACGAGGTGGTCTCGGCCCCTGTGATCCAAAGCCATATTCCGGGTGGGTCTGGTATCATCACCGGTAACTTCACCATCGAGGAAAGCACCAACTTGGCAGTCCTGCTGCGCGCGGGTGCCTTGCCTGCCGAGCTGGAGTTTCTGGAAGAGCGCACCATTGGTCCGGAACTGGGTCAAGACAGCATTGATGCAGGTAAGATTGCCACGATCGTCGCCTTCGTCGGCGTGCTGGTCTTTATGGTGCTGAGCTATGGGTTGTTTGGTATCTTTGCCAACGTCGCGTTGATCCTGAACATCGCGCTGATCTTTGGTATGCTCAGCCTGATTGGCGGCACCCTAACGCTGCCAGGTATTGCCGGTATCGTGTTGACCGTCGGTATGGCAGTGGATGCCAATGTGCTGGTGTTTGAACGTATCCGCGAAGAGCTGAAGGCGGGCCGTGGCCCGGCGCGCTCTATCGAGGAAGGATATTCCAAAGCGCTCAGCGCCATTCTGGATGCCAACGTCACCACCTTCATTACGGCAGTGATCCTGTTTGCCATGGGATCGGGTCCGGTGCGTGGATTTGCCATTACCCTGGGACTGGGGATCATGACTTCGGTGTTCACAGCGATCTTTGTGACCCGTGTGATGATCATCATGTGGTTTGAACGCCGCCGTCCAAAAACCATCGAGGTGTAAGATGAGACTGAAACTAGTTCCCGAAAAGACCTCGTTTGATTTCTTCAACAGCTGGAAGCTGTGGATGGGGTTCTCGTCCCTGTTGCTGGTGTTGAGTGTGGTGTCGTTCTTTGCCCAGGGGCTGAACTTCGGTATCGATTTCCGTGGCGGGACCACGGTGCGGACCGAAAGCACACTGGCTATGGACGTCGGCGCCTATCGTAAGGCAATCGAACCGATGGAGTTGGGCGATATCTCGATCACCGAGGTGTTCGACCCAACGTTTGAGGAAGATCAGCATGTCGCAATGATCCGCATTCAGGCGCAGGCTGACGGCGAAGCGATCTCGGGCGAGACCATCGAAGCGCTGCGGGCGGTACTGGACGAAGTTGCACCGGGTATCAAATTCGTCTCGGTTGAATCGGTAGGCCCAAAAGTCTCGGGTGAGCTGGTGCAGACGGCGGTTCTTGCTGTGGTGCTGGCGATTGGCGCGGTCCTGATCTATATCTGGCTGCGCTTTGAATGGCAGTTTGCCCTGGGTGCGGTTGCGGCGCTGGTTCACGATGTCTTGCTGACCATCGGCGTGTTCGCGGCGGTGCAGATCAAGTTTGATCTGGCCATCATCGCGGCCCTGCTGACCATTGTTGGCTACTCCCTGAACGATACCGTGGTGGTGTTTGACCGGGTGCGGGAAAACCTGCGCAAGTTCAAGAAACTGTCGCTGGCCGAAGTGCTGAACCTGTCGATCAACCAGACGCTGTCGCGCACCGTGATGACCTCGGTGACCACGCTGATCGCATTGATCTCGCTGTATGTGTTGGGCGGAGACGTGATCCGTGGCTTTGTCTTTGCGATGATCTGGGGCGTGATCGTCGGCACCTATTCGTCGGTCTTTGTGGCCTCGACCATCCTGCTGAAGCTGGGCGTCAAACGCGACTGGAGCAAGCAGGCCAATACCACTGGCAACCAGTTCGCCAATATCGATGCCTGAGGCCTTGAGTGCAGCCCTGGAGACTCCGGGGCTGGCTTGGTTACTGCTGACCATTTCTGTGGCTGGCCTGGTGCGTGGGTTTACCGGTTTTGGGACGGCGATGATATTCGTCCCGATTGGCGCCCAGTTCCTGCCAACCGCTGATGTGGTGTTTCTGATGGCCACTACGGGTGTGTTCTCGACCGCTGCATTGTTCCCCTCTGCCTGGAAACAGGCGGATAAATCCGAGGTGGGAGCCTTGGCGATGGCGGCTGGCATCACCGTGCCGATCGGGATCTGGATGATGATGCAACTGGATGGGTTGGTGCTGCGCTGGCTTGTCTCGGTGGTGATTGGCGTGACCCTTGTGGTTGTCATTACCGGCTGGCGCTGGCAGGGTAAAATCGGTTGGCCGGGACGCTTTGCCATTGGCGGGGCTGCGGGCACGGTGGGCGGTATGACCGGTCTGACAGGTCCGGTTGTTATCGTGTTTTACCTGGCCAATGTCCGCGATGTCAGCCGGGTGCGCGCTAATACGATTGTCTTTTTGGCCGCGCTGGATGTGGTGATTGTCACCAATCTGGTGTTCGGCGGCTTTGCCGGTATGGAAACACTGATGGTGGCGCTGATGCTGTCGCTGCCCTATTTGATCACAACTCTGATCGGCAAAGCCCTGTTCGATCCCAAGCTTGAGAAAATCTACCGGGTGGCGTCTTATTCGGTGATCGGGCTTGCGGTTCTGACCAGCCTGCCGCTTTTCGACTAACAGGAGCCTGCAATGCGCCTAAACGAAGTGACCTATACCGATGCCACTCCGGTCGACAGCTACGGACCGAATTTCTTCAGAATTGGCGGCGAGCTGCACCAAGGCGCGGTCTTGACCGGGCCAAAGGGCACCGGTCCCTGGGGCGGCTACGCGGACAGTGCTTCGCTGCTGGCTCTCACCGGCGAGGTCGATGTGCTGTTTCTGGGCACCGGCGCCGAAATCGCCTATATTCCTGCCACCCTGCGCGAAATGCTGGAGGAAGCTGGACTGGGGATTGAAGTGATGAACTCACCGGCTGCCTGCAGGACGTATAATGTATTGCTGTCCGAGGGGCGCCGCATTGCACTGGCCGCTTTGCCGGTGGTTTGATCTGTCGCAAAGACCCAGGCGTGATTTGCGTATTATGCCACTGCAGGCAAAGGGATAACCGGATTAGATGAGCCTCAAGATATCGGATCTATGTATCGCCCGGGGTGGTATCCCGGTGCTGGCGGGGCTCAGCTTTACGCTTGAACCTGGGCAGGCTCTGATCCTGCGAGGACCCAATGGAAGTGGCAAGACCACGTTGTTACGGACCATCGCCGGTTTGCAGCCGCCGGTCTCGGGCACGATCCGGTGTGCCGAAGACAGCATTGCCTATGCCGGGCATATCGACGGTATCAAACCCACATTGACGGTCGCCGAGAATCTAACGTTCTGGGCCAAAGTATTTGGCGCAAAAGGGATCGACGCGGCGGTTGATGCCTTTGATCTGGGCGGTCTGCGTGATCGCCCGGCTGGTGAGCTGTCGGCCGGACAAAAGCGGCGGCTGGGCCTGTCGCGGATGCTGGTTACCGGGCTGCCAATTTGGGTTCTGGATGAGCCCACCGTGAGTCTGGATGTAAAATCCGTGGCGATGTTTGCTGACGCGGTCCGGGCTCATCTGGGGCAGGGGGGATCAGCCCTGATTGCGACCCATATCGATCTGGGACTGGATAGTGAGGTGCTAGAGGTCGGTCCCTTCAAGGCAAAACTGCCGGCGATTGACGATTTCGACGGAGGTTTCCTGTGATTGCGTTGCTGATGCGGGATTTGCGGTTGGCCATGCGGGCCGGCGGCGGCTTTGGGCTGGGGTTGGCATTTTTTCTGATCGTAACGGTGATGGTGCCGCTGTCCGTGGGGCCACATCCCGCATTGCTGGCCTCAATCGCGCCCGGCGTTCTGTGGCTTGGTGCACTACTGGCCTGTCTGTTGTCACTGGATCGTCTGCTGGCCCTAGACTGGGAGGATGGCTCGCTGGATTTGCTGGCCACCGCACCGCTGCCGCTAGAGGCCACTGTGTCCGTCAAGGCGCTGGCACATTGGATCACCACTGGCCTGCCGCTGGTGCTGGCTGCGCCGGTGCTGGGGGTTCTGCTGAACCTACCGGTGCCGGGGTTCCAGTGGGTGATGGTCTCGCTGCTGCTGGGCACACCTGCCTTGTCGGTGATCGGCACCTTTGGTGCGGCGCTGACCGTTGGCCTGAAACGTGGTGGGCTGTTGATGTCGCTGCTGGTGATGCCCCTGTATATGCCCACTCTGATCTTTGGGGCTGAGGTGGCCCGGCGTGGCGCCATCGGCATGGACATTCAGACCCCGCTCCTGATGCTGGCAGGAATTTCAGCGGCGTCCATTGCGCTGCTGCCTTTTGCCAGTGCCGCCGTCTTGCGCATCAATCTGCGTTGAGGCATTCGTGATTTGAGAACCCTATAGGAACTAGCTAGGTACCCAATATGTCGATCTGGGAATATGCCAATCCAAAGAAATTCATCACCAGCACCGAGCGGGTGACCCCGGCCCTGTGGGGGGCCTCGGCGCTGTGCATTGTGGCCGGGCTGATCTGGGGTTTCTTTTTCACTGGCGACGAAGCCCGTCAGGGCTCGACCGTGAAAATCATCTATCTGCATGTACCAACTGCGATGCTGGCGATCAATATCTGGGTCATGATGCTGGCGACCTCGCTGGTCTGGCTGATACGGCGCCACCACGTCAGCGCGCTGGCGGCGCGGGCGGCGGCACCGATTGGGATGGTGATGACCCTGATTGCCCTGGTCACCGGCGCCATCTGGGGCCAGCCGACCTGGGGCACCTGGTGGGTCTGGGACCCGCGTCTGACCTCGTTTCTGATCCTGTTCCTGTTCTACCTTGGCTACATGGCTCTGTGGGAGGCTATCGAGGATGCCGACACTGCCGCAGATTTGACGTCGTTTCTATGCTTGGTCGGCAGTGTATTTGCGCTGCTTAGCCGCTATGCGGTGAATTTCTGGAATCAGGGGCTGCATCAGGGCGCCTCGATCATGCGGGCCGCAGCGGTGACCGGCACGGATACAGAGGAAAAGGTCAACAATATCTATTTCTACCCGCTGATGCTTTGCATCGTTGGCTTTGTCCTTTTATTTGTTGCGCTGGTTTTTTACCGCACAGGCACCGAAATTCGGGCCCGGCGGATCAAGGCGCTTATGGCGCGTGAAAGGGCTGAGGCATGATGCCGGATCTGGGAAAACACGCTGACACGGTACTGTCGGCTTATGGGGCGTCGATTGCGCTGTTGCTTTTGCTGGTGCTGATCAGTGTGATACGTGGCCGCCGGGTGCGGGCCGAAATGAAAAGAATGGAAAAACGGATGACGGGCAATGGCTAAAATATCTCCGATGATGGCGGTGCCGGTGGTGGTGTTCGCCGGGTTCATCAGTTTGGCCCTGATTGGTATGTTTCGCGAGGACCCCAACAGCCTGCCGTCGGCGCGGGTGGGGCAAACGTCGCCACCGGTGGTCTTGACCGCGTTCCCTGGAAAGCCTGGGTTTGATGACGCGACATTGCGGGATGGTAACGTCAAGGTGGTGAATTATTGGGCCAGCTGGTGCGCGCCTTGCCGCATCGAGCACCCAAATCTGCAGGCCCTGCAGAACGAAGGTCTGGCCATTTACGGCATCAACTACAAGGACCAGCAGGCCAATGCGGCGTCGTTCCTGGACGAGCTGGGCGACCCCTATACCGGCATTGGTCGTGACGAGAAGGGTAAGATGGCATTGGACTGGGGCGTCTATGGCGTGCCTGAAACCTATGTGATTGACGGCGACGGCACCATTATCATGCGCCACGCCGGGCCACTGACTGAACGGGTGATTGAGAAGACCCTGCGCCCAGCACTGGAGCGTGCCAAGGGGCAGTAAACAGCCGTCTTGGCGCCTTTCGTTGGAGGGCGTTTTGCGCTTCAGACTCACCCAAGCAGCAGTTAGCCAAAGAGGCTCAGGTCCAGATCCAGACCGGTGCCCAGCCATATGCCGTGATCGAGGTGATCTGTCAGATGGTCGCCGGTTTCCGGGTGAGAAAATACGATTAATCCATCGCGGTTCAGGGCCAGCCAGGGCAACAGCTGGGAAAACTGGTCGGGTGTGGCCAGCAATTGACAAGACCACATGGGATGCGGCCCGACGGGCTTTTCGTGCACCCGCCCCATCTGAACGTCGAATGTTGAGGCCGCCGTCTGGCACAATGCACGGGCCTGTTCGACGGTTTCGGCGTCGAAATAGACATGCGCGTGATAGCTGGTGATTTGGGATATCTGTTTCATGCCCGGACTATCGGTGGCGTATCGGGCCACGGCAATACAGCATTCACACACAGGGTCTGTGCAGTTATTGGCCTGATGGCGCCGGTTTTCACAGAATCTCACAAGGCCTTCACTTGCCCAGAAGGTATCCAATTCTGCCGAGCGGTACTGAAGTGTTTTGAGCATTTAGAACCAATAGTCCCTCGCAGGGTGGCTTTTCGGAGGACATCGGCGCTAGGAACTCCAGCGTGTCCTCAATTGGCTCGTCGTCGTGCCATGTTGTTAGGATAAATCGCGCGTTATCTAATCGCCCTTCGTCTTGTTCCTGAATGAGGGCCCAGTCAATTGCATCATCCCATTTGGTCGTGTTTGGCCCCCACGCCGCAGCAGTCATGGCAGACGAGTGCACAATCCATTTCGCGACTTTCCACTGCCAATCAGGATCTACATCACCCCGACACAAGAGCAGCACAAAATGTGGAACCTTGATTGGGTACTCTTCAGGCAAAGTGCCTACGGAGATAGGCAACTCATAAAATAATTTGAACATGAAAAAACATGCCCCCAGAGAGGGACATGTTCAAGAGCCTAGAATGGCTGTTTTTACGACTTGGCCAGGTTGCGCAGCACATAGTGCAGCACGCCGCCGTGCTCGATGTATTCGATCTCGGGCGCGGTATCGATGCGGCACTTCAGGGTGATCTCTTTCACCGAGCCATCCGCCATGGTGATCGCGCAGGGCACTTCCTGCAGTGGCTGGATGGTGTCCAGACCAGTGATCGATACAGTCTCTTCACCGGTGAGGCCCAGCGACTTGCGGCTGTCACCATTGGTGAATTCCAGTGGAATAACACCCATGCCAACCAGGTTCGAGCGGTGGATACGCTCAAAACTTTCGGTGATCACAGCCTTGACGCCCAGCAGGGCTGTGCCCTTGGCCGCCCAGTCACGCGAGGAGCCAGCGCCGTATTGTTCGCCGCCAAAGATCACCAGCGGAGTGCCGGCCTCTTGGTAGGCCATAGCCGCTTCATAGATCGCCGCCTGTTTGCCATCGGGACCAGTGGTGTAACCGCCTTCGACGCCGTCCAGCATCTCGTTCTTGATGCGGATGTTGGCAAAGGTGCCGCGCATCATGATCTCGTGGTTGCCGCGACGCGACCCATATGAGTTGAACTCACGCGGTTGCACCTGGCGCTCCAGCAGGTAGCCGCCAGCCGGAGTGGTGGTGGCAAAGCCGCCCGCAGGCGAGATGTGGTCGGTGGTGACCATGTCGCCCAGAATGGCCAGAACCTTGGCGTCTTTGATATTGCTGATTGTACCCGGTTCAGTGCTCATGCCCTGGAAGTAGGGCGGGTTCTGAATGTAGGTCGAGGCAGCAGGCCAATCATAGGTCTCGGCGTCGGTGGTCTCTACGCCCTGCCATTTGTCGTCGCCCTTGAACACATCAGCGTATTTCTCGAGGAAGGCTGCGCGGGTGACGGTCTGTTCGACCAGTTCCGCAACTTCCTGAGTGGTCGGCCAGATGTCTTTCAGGTAGACGTCGTTGCCGTCTTTGTCCTGAGCGATCACATCGGTGTCGATGTTGATGTCCATGGTGCCTGCCAATGCATAGGCGACCACCAGCGGCGGTGAGGCCAGATAGTTGGCGCGCACATCAGGGCTGATACGACCCTCAAAATTGCGGTTACCCGACAGAACAGCCGTTGCAACCAAATCGCCTTCGGCGATGGCCTCGGACAGTTCGGCCTGAATTGGGCCGGAGTTACCGATACAGGTGGTGCAGCCATAGCCCACGAGGTTGAAACCAACCGAGTCCAGATCTTTTTGCAGATCTGCGGCTTCCAGATAGGCGGATACGACTTGCGAACCCGGTGCCAACGAGGTTTTCACCCAAGGCTTGCGGTCCAGACCCAGCGCTGCGGCTTTGCGGGCCACCAGGCCAGCGCCGATCATGACGTAGGGGTTCGATGTGTTGGTACAGGATGTGATCGAGGCGATCACTACCTTGCCGCTGTCCAAGGTGTAGTCTTCACCTTTGACGGCGACTTCTTTGCCCATGGGACGCTTGAAGGTCTCTTCCATTTCGCGACGGAAGGCATCCTTGGCGTTGCTCAGGGCGACATAGTCCTGTGGACGCTTAGGACCGGAGATCGCCGGAACAATTGTGCCCATGTCCAGCGACATAGTGTCGGTATAGATTGGCGCATAGTCTGCTCCGCGCCAGAACCCGTTTGCCTTGGCGTAGGCTTCGACCAGGGCAACACGATCTTCGTCGCGACCGGTGTTGCGCAGGTAGCGCAGGGTCTCGTTATCAATCGGGAAGAAACCACAGGTGGCGCCATACTCGGGGGCCATGTTGGCAATGGTGGCACGGTCTGCCAACGGCAGACGGTCCAGACCTTCGCCGTAGAATTCGACAAACTTACCAACCACACCCTTGGCGCGCAGCAGTTCGACGACCTTCAGAACCAGATCGGTGCCTGTGGTGCCTTCGACCATTGAGCCGGTTAGCTCAAAGCCAACAACCTCGGGGATCAGCATTGAGATCGGCTGGCCCAGCATCGCGGCTTCGGCTTCGATACCGCCAACACCCCAGCCCAGAACGGCCATGCCGTTGACCATGGTGGTGTGGCTGTCAGTGCCCACAAGCGTGTCCGGATAGGCGACCTCGTTACCGTTTTGGTCAGTGTCAGACCAAACGGTCTTGGCCAGATACTCGACGTTCACCTGGTGACAGATACCGGTTCCCGGAGGCACAACGCGGAAATTGTTAAACGCGCCCTGGCCCCATTTCAGGAACTGGTAACGCTCCATGTTGCGCTCATATTCGCGGTCGACGTTCATTTGGAACGCACGTGGGTTGCCAAATTCGTCGATCATCACCGAGTGGTCGATAACCAGATCGACCGGCGCCAGCGGGTTGATCTTCTGTGGGTCACCACCAAGCGCCTTAATGCCGTCACGCATGGCGGCCAGATCGACAACGGCTGGAACGCCGGTGAAGTCCTGCATCAGCACGCGGGCAGGGCGGTAAGCAATCTCGCGGGGGTTCTTGCCACCATTGGCACCCCACTCGGCAAAGGCTTTGATATCGTCAACCGAGACCGAAAAGCCATCGTCTTCGAAACGCAGCATGTTCTCCAGCACCACTTTCAGGGCTGCAGGCAGGTTCGAGAAATCACCCAGGCCGGCCTCTGTGGCGGCGGGGATCGAGTAATAGGAAATGGTCTTGCCGTTAACGCTTAGCTCTTTGCGTGTCTTGGCGGTGTCCTGTCCGACGGTGATAGGCATGGGTGGCCTCCCTTTGGGATGTGGAAATAGGGAATTCGCTGGGGGCTGTTTGCAACATGAGAGCCTTGTGTTCAATAGCTGAAACGTCGCAGAGTGTCGTTTTGTATGCAATAGTACACAAAATGCGAACGAACCGGTCACTTTGGTTTCAAGAATGATTGATTGGCTTTGCCGCTGTCTGGCAGATAAACCAGATTCGCAGAGTAAGTAGAAAGACCAGTAATGAACGTTTGGATATCCTTTTTGGCCGCACTGTGGATGGGGCTGCCGCTGACGGCACAGGCGCAGTCAGGACCGGTGGTGGTTGAACTGTTTACGTCGCAAGGATGTTCATCCTGCCCCCCGGCCGATGCTCTGTTGCATCGCCTGGCAGAGCGGGATGACGTACTGCCGCTGGCGCTGCACGTGGACTATTGGGATTACATCGGCTGGAAAGACCAGTTTGCCAGATCGGCGCATACTGTGAGGCAAAAGGGCTATGCGCATACCGCCGGTCGAACCATGATATACACGCCGCAAATGGTGATTATGGGGCAGGATGATGTGGTCGGCGCTGATGCGATGCAGCTGTCAGACGTGATTTCAAAGCATCTAAGCGAGCAGCCGAAAGTGCAGATTAAGACGGATCGAGAGGGGCAGGTATTGACCATCAGATTGCTGCCATTGGTGGATCTGCCGCAGGAAAACCTGAAAGTGCAGATTGTGCAGTTTGCCCCGGTGAAGACTGCTGAAATCACCCGAGGAGAGTTGGCTGGGCATCAATTCAACTATGCCCAGGTGGTTGAAGACTGGCAGCAGGTGGGTCCTTGGGATGGCCAAGCCGAGGCGGTAATTTCGGTGCCCCTTACAGGTGCACAACCGGTTGCGGTGCTGGTGCAGCAAGACCCGTTCGGAGCAATCCTTGCCGCCGCGCGGGTTGATTGAGCCCTATAGCTGCGTGCCGTGGAGCGCTGCGGCAAGGTTGTCAGTCCTGTACGGTTTTTGCTGGTCTGCGCGCGTAGGGCTTCCAGCGGCGATGAATCCAGAACCATTGCCCCATATGTTGACGCACCAGGGTCTCTAGATCATCGCAGACAGCGCGTGTCATGGTTACCGGATCGCTGTGTGGAATTTCCGCATGCATGGTGATTTCGAAATCCAGACCATTGTCATGCCGTATGGCATAGACTGGGATCATGGCAGCGTTATATTTCAACGCCAATTCTGCGGGTACAATAGATGTAACGGCCGGTTTGCCAAAGAATTCAATGTCTTCACCACCATGTGAATGCAGGTCAGCGACGATGGCGATGACGCCGCCGCCTTTCAGGTGGCGCACCATTTCCATCATGCCCCGGCGGCCTTGTTCGAACATCGGTTTGCCGATCCGTTCAATCGAGCGTACATAGTGGGCGTTGAAATAAGGGTTGGCCATGCGCCGGTAGAGAGCGCCCATGTTATGGCCCCGTCCGATCAGATTTGCACGCGCCGCATCGTAATTTCCGAAGTGGCCGGTCACCAGAATGACGGGTCGGCCCGCAGCCCGCGCGGCCTCCAATGCGGCCAAACCGGGCCCTGAGATCGGCGCCGCATGGGCCCTGTCCAGGAAGGGCTGACCGGCATAAAGCTCAATTAACGTGCGTCCGGCATTGTTGCTCACTTCGCGGCACAATGTGGCGACCTCAGCTTTGGACAGATCCGGGCGCGTCAATTTCAGATTATCACGGACACGTTTGTCAAACCCGACGACGGGTGCCAAGGCACTGACCAGACGACCCATTACTGGAACGCGCCAACGATATGGGATCAAGCCCAACCCGGCAATGACGCCGCGCAGGAATAAGTTGCTTGTCAGATATTTGGCGCGGGACATGCGCGACAGACCAGAAGGATCAATGGGCATGAAAGAGAGGGAACCTGTAGGATTGGGGCAAGATCAGCAATCGGATCATAAACCCCATACCTAGCGGGCACAAGCAGCCCGCCTAACCGCTGAGCTGGATGTCACTTGAACCGGGTCTAGCCCTCGTCTTCGTCATCTTCTTCCTGTGCACGAAGCTGCATCTCACCGGACTGAACCAGTTCGCGCATGACATTCACAACTGTATTCATAGCGGCCTCGCCGACAGAGGCTTTGACCTTGCCCTTTTCCGCGATTTCGTCACGAATGTTGTTGGCCATCCGGCCTGACATATTGGCGAGCATAAACTCGGCACTTGCGGTTTCGTCTTCGTCACCGGCAAAGGCAAAGGCAAAGGCGGTCACCAGATCCGGTTGAGGCACAACGCGGATAATCCGTGGTACGTCGATCATGTTGACGCGCTGATGAATAATCGCAAAGGTAAATATCGATTTGCGGACATCCGTGGCAAAATCTTCGTCCTCTTCGCCCAGAGCTGTCAGGACTTCCTCGCGCTTGGCGGCAACCGATTGGGTCAAAATGGCGCCAATACGCTCACCGGGGGTTTCTTCAAAGGCAATTTCCGGTCGCGCCTCAATCTGGGCGGCGAGAGACAGGCCAATGCGATCTACTGTTTCGGGTGTCACCGAACCGGTGTAGCGCACCGCATAGGTAATTCGGCGGGCTACTGGCCCCGGCATGTGACTGAGCATCTCGGCGGCCTTGGCGGTGTCCAGTTTTGACAGCATAACAGCAGCAACTTCAGTGCTTTCTGCTTCGGCCAATTCGGCAAGGTCCTCGGCTGGTAGGGTTCTAAGGCGCTCCCACGGATTGCCGAATTGGCGCACGCCAGCCTCTTTGCGCAGGCGGCGTTCCGTCTGGCGGCTGATTTTACCTTCCATTGCCGACAATGCACCGGCCAATCCATTGGGAAAAGACAGTCCAACGTTGTCCAGCATTTCAGCAAATTCATTGGCGACGGAATGCAGCGTGTCACGGTCCACTAGTCCCATCCGGCCCATTTGCTGGGTCAGCGCGGTTTGCATTTCGTCAGACAGTTCCTCCAGTGGGATGTCGGCCCCTTCGTTCAGCAAAAGACGCACAACAATTGCAGCTTTAGCCCTGCCATTCAGCCCGTTCATGGAGGAAGAGGGTGACAAAGCGTCAAAGCCGCCCAGAGTAGATGCCGGCGGTAACGCCAAGGCCAAATCGTGCTGCATTCTTGCGCCCCTATACCTAAAAGATTCTTCTTTGGTTCAGAAGCAGGTTACGCCAGTAGCGGTAAAGAAAGGCTGAAGTCAGTAGCTGAATCCCTGACCCATTTCCAAAGCCTTGCGCAGAGATTCTTCGGCCCAGGTTCCCGTGCCTCCTCGGGCCCGGATTTCTGTCCACTGGGCCAAGGCCTGCGCCGGCATACCCTGTTCGACAAAACCTTGCCCCATATAAGACCGGGCCAAAATATTGTTGGGGTTCTGCGCGATGGCCTGACTGTAAAATGCGTTTGCCAGCTCAATGTTGCCGAGCTTGCGATGGGTGAAACCCCAATAGGTCAGCACCCGGTCATCACTTTGGTCCGTCATTGCCAACAAAACACCCTGCGCGTCAGTATATCGACCGGCATAGGCCAGCTCGCGCACAGCACCGTACAATCCGTCAGTATCCAAAGAGGATTCTTTTGGCCGCACGCAGCGCTTTTTTGCTTCGTCCCAGACCCTGACACCCCAGCAGGATTTTGTGGTCTGCGTGGGTTTTGGGGCGCCCTTGTCGTCACCGCCCGCAGCAAAGGAATAGCCGGGCAAACACATGAGTAAAATGAGGAGCGTACGCATAATTTACTACCTGATTACTTGCAAAGCACGTCGTTACTTTACCCCTAAAAGTTCTGAACGTGAGATCACAAATGTCCGATCTCGTCGTCACATCTGGGTGATCCGACCTTAGCTCGAAACCTGTTTGGTACAGGTCATAGATTCGGCATCCCAGACCGTTCCGACGCCGCATGACTGAGTTTGCTGGTGCTGCTTAGAGCAGGCGAATGCCACATTGGCGGACATCAGGACGACAATAGTGGCGACTGCAATTTTGATACTCACGACAATTCTCCGTACTGGGGACTGTGTAAGTGTAGCCCAGACCCAAACGCGCATCAAAATCTGATCTCAGAACAGGGCAAATGAGCTGAAATTTGCCAAAGTCACAATTCCTGTTGAACTGAGGCAATAGTCGTTGATGAGGCTGTTTAGATGCGCAGTGGAAGGCCAAAATACTGCGGTGGTCAATCTCGCCCTCGGGCCCGTCAGGGTAGGTTTTTGGAAGTGTGGGTGACATAAATGTGCAGGCGCCGGACAACAGCGACCCGATGGGAGAGGCAAGGCCTGGTTACCCAGGCCTTGTCTTATTAGTCTTTGAAAACCCGAGCAAAGATCGTGTCGACGTGTTTGGTGTGATAGCCCATGTCGAATTTTTCGTTGACACCGTCTTCACCCAACGCAGCAACCACGTCGGCATCCGCCAGCAGCAGCTCGCGGAAGTCGAGACGCTCTTCCCAGACTTTCAGCGCATTGCGCTGCACCATGGAATAGGCGTCTTCGCGCGACACACCGGCCTGCGTCAGCGCCAGAAGCACCCGTTGGCTCATCACCAGGCCGGGGAACTTGTTCATGTTGTCCAGCATGTTCTGGGGGTAGACCAGCATCTTGTCGATCACGCCAGTCAGGCGGGCTAGGGCAAAGTCCAGGGTGACACAGGCGTCTGGGCCAATCGCGCGTTCGACTGACGAGTGCGAGATATCACGCTCGTGCCACAGGGCGACGTTTTCCAGTGCCGGCACAACTGCGGAACGTACCAGACGCGCCAGACCGGTTAGGTTTTCAGTCAGAACCGGGTTCTTTTTGTGTGGCATTGCCGACGAGCCTTTTTGCCCCATCGAAAAGAATTCCGCACCTTCCAGCACTTCGGTGCGCTGCATGTGGCGGATTTCCGTAGCGACGTTTTCGATAGAAGAGGAAATCACGCCAAGGGTGGCAAAGAACATCGCATGACGATCGCGCGGGATCACCTGAGTGGAAATCGGCTCGGGGCTCAGGCCCAGCTGCTCGCAAACATGTTCTTCGATGGCAGGGTCGATATTGGCGAATGTGCCAACAGCGCCTGAGATTGCGCCGGTGGCGACTTCTTCACGGGCCAGTTTCAGGCGCGCCAGGTTGCGGTCCATTTCTGCATAGAACCGGGCAAAGGTCAGGCCCATGGTGGTGGGCTCGGCGTGGATGCCATGGCTGCGGCCAACGCGGACGGTGTCCTTGTGTTCAATCGCACGCTTTTTCAGCGCGGCCAGCAACCCGTCCATGTCCTTGATCAGGATGTCGGCCGAACGCACCAGCTGTACGTTGAAACAGGTGTCCAGCACGTCTGATGAGGTCATGCCCTGATGCACAAACCGGGCTTCGTCACTGCCAACGTGTTCGGCAAGGTGGGTCAGGAATGCAATCACGTCATGTTTGGTAACAGCCTCGATTTCGTCGATGCGCGCAACGTCGAATTCAACATCTTTGGCTTTCCACACGGCGTCAGCGTTTTCACGTGGGATGACGCCCAGGTTGGCCATGGCTTCGCAGGCATGGGCTTCGATCTCGTACCAGATGCGGAACTTGGTTTCCGGAGACCAGATGGCAACCATGTCGGGGCGGGAGTAGCGAGGGATCATAGGCCAGGACCTTTGTAATAGGACGGGATGCGCGCCTATTAGATCAGGTGGGGCAAAACAACAAGGCGGGCAGGCGGGGATGGGGCAATTTGCCTGTAAAAGACCCCCTTGCCTGACAAAGTCTGCTAAATTGCAGGCAAATATTAGTGGTCGTCAAAAATTCCCGTCGGTGTTCCGTCAATGGTCGTCACGTTCTTTCGCCGCCAATAGTCCTTTACACCGTCCGGCCCCATCTCCTGATAGAAAGGAACAAGTTCGTCTTCTGCACGGGATTTCTGAAAATCCATCAAAGGCACGCCGGTGCCGCAGGACGTTTGAACAAGATCGATGGTGAGATCAAATATCTGGCGACTGCCTGCGATGTCTGGAAAATCCGCAACCATGTCGGTCCATTCAGGATCACGAGGGTGAAAAACCTTGGCCTGCCCATATAGGCGCAGGATCAATGCATAGCCCTCAAAGGCGCAAAACATCAGGGTCATTCGGCCGGTTGCCTGTACATGAGCGGCTGTTTCATTGCCACTACCGCTGAGGTTAAGCCAGGTGACGCGGTTGTTGCCTTTAATTCTTAGGGTATCCATGCCTTTGGGAGAGAGGTTGACCCGTCCGGTTTTATCCGCCGTCGCAACGAAAAAAAGAGCTTGTCGTTCGATGAAGGCTGTCAACGTGCCGTTGAGTTTTTTTCCAGTTGGCATTTTCATTCCCCGCAGTTTTGGAGAGTGGAACATAAGTGGAACATTCAGGCAAGAGTTAAGTTTGGAGAGGGATGGTTAAGGATCAGTGAGGCGACCAGGCGGCATTCAGAGGTGAGCGAGCAGGCACGGGATTGGAAAATGGTTCTTTCCTTTGTTGCTGACCTGTCCTTAACTTCCTGCAGTTGTCTTGCTGCGGTGCCCTTAGCTGCGGCCTCAGATTTTAAGGAGATGCGGGAATGCAAAATTTATTCCGCGAAGTATTAGCAGCAGGGTGGCTGGCCGCTTCGGTTGCCATCTTACCAAGCCTGACCCTGGCGGAAATGCCGATAACCTACAAAGACGAAAACCGTGCATTGTTCCATGTGTCGGTTCCCGATTTCTGGACCGTACGGGCCGGCGGCGAGCGAGCCGTCACAGCGCCGGGATCAAATGAGGCGCGTCTGATCAATCGCGTCATCGGTCTCACTCCGGTGTCGGAGGATGGCATTTGGATGGGGTTCATCTCGCCACATGGGGTTTCCACCTATGAGCAGTCGCTGGAGTACTTGCGTGGTGTTGGTCCGTTTTTGGTCAAGGACGCTGAAGTGCAGGAGCGCAAACAGATTTCGGTAGGTGGCCTGCCCGCGGCGCGACTGACTGGCAGTGGCAGCCGGGATGGAAAATCCGTGAGTTTTACGGCAGTCGTTGTTGATTTGCCACGCGACCGTGTGGCGATCTCGGTTGTGGTGATGGAGGCTGGGGTGAATCCGGATCTGGTGTCCGATGTGAACGCCGTTTTCGCGTCGTTCCGGGCGGTTAGGTAAAAGGAAATTGATGACATGCTGTTCAGATCAAAAAGAGTTTTACTAGCCGCGTTATTGGGAGCTGGGGTCGTTGGTATATCTGGGTGCGATCCCAACGCAACATATAGCGGTGGGGTGTACTATGACGGTTTGCTATGGAACGATTATTATAATGGCTACCCTCGACCGCCAAAGCCACCACGGCCTCCCAAACCGGAACATCCGATAGAGCCGCCAATTAACCGTCCCCCGGTTGTACGTCCGCCGATTGCGCGTCCACCAGTGGCCCGGCCGCCTGTGGTTCGACCACCCATCCATCGGCCGCCAGTCGCAAGACCGATGCCGCGCCGTTAACTGCTCCAAGGTCTCCCGCCCGTCGCCGGCCTCCCTATGGGAGGCGCGTCTTCCGTTGGGCGTGGCGCCGCGCTAGCGCGGCGCCACGCCCAAGACCGCAAGGGGTCTCTGCGTTAGCAGATGCACCGCGCGGGGGCGGGAGTTCACCGGGAAAACGGAGAATGGGTTTGCATTTGAAGTTCTAGCTTGTAGCGAGAGGACTTTGGAGTCTGGTAACAACCCGGGCCCCGTGTTCCAGAGTCCGGTGTACGGGGCATTTGTCGGCGATCTCTAACAATCGGCTCCTCTGTTCCGCACTGAGGTCACCCTGCAAGTGAACCACGCGTGTGAATTGATCGATGCGTGACGGGTTGCCGGTCGTGGCATCCTGGGCATGCACCTTGTCATGGCTGATCTCGACACTGACCTGCTGTAGAGGCCAGCCTTTTCGGCGGGCATACATGCGGATTGTCATTGAGGTACAGGCGCCCAGGCCAGCCGAGACAAATCCATAGGGCGACATGCCCAGATTGCTGCCGCCGTAGGCCAGCGGTTCATCTGCATAGGCATGATGATCCGGACCGGATTGGATATCTTGCAAGAACCCATCCGGCGTAACTTCACTCACTCGCAGGATCCCCTCGGGCGTGCCTGGAGGTGGGGCTGGAGGGGTCATGTCAATATAGCGACCGGCCCAGGCAGCAATCATTTCGGCGGCATATTCTGCATCCGGGGCGCGGCTGATCAGATGATCTGTTCCGTCCAGAGTGATAAAGCTTTTGGGGTGTTTGGCTGTGGTGAAAATATTTGCCGCGTTTTCGATTCCAACGATTGCATCCTGAGGCGCGTGCAGCACCAGAAGGGCGGCGTTCAAATGGGCGATGGCGACGTTCAGGGTTTCCGAGCGGATGTCGTCGACAAAAGCCTGTGATATCGTAAAGGGCCGCCCCCCCAATGTGACCTCGGCGGATCCCTTGGACTCTATTTCCGCCAATGCGCACGAGAAATTATGCGCCACATGGGCGGGATCAAACGGCGCGCCCAGGGTGACAACACCTTTGACCGAGGGGATGCCGGCCCGGGCACGCAATACGGCCGCACCGCCCAAGGAATGGCCGATCAGCAACTGAGGCGCCATGTTGCGACCTGCCAGATATTGTGCTGCGGCGATCAGGTCGGCGACATTGGAGGAAAAAGAGGTATTGGCGAACTCTCCTTTGGAATGGCCCAATCCGGTAAAGTCAAACCGCAACACTGCGATCCCCATGGCGGCCAGTCGACCGGCGATGCGCCGCGCCGCCGGGATATCCTTTGAGCAGGTGAAGCAATGGGCAAATAGGGCTGTGGCAAGCACAGGACCCTCTGGCATATCTAGCCGGGCGGCGAGTGGGGTTCCGGCGTGACCGGGGAATGTGATCTGTTCAGTGGGCATGGCGCGGCCTTTGCTGTGGGGTCTGCCTGAGAGTGAGCACGTAAAGCGCTGCCGACAAGACCTGCTACAAAAGCGTCACGCGAAGGTGATACCGGGCCTGTGCGACAATCTCGTCAAAACCCGACCCCACCCATGCCCGATGGACCCAGGGCCGTCGCGGATTTTCAGACGTCCTGAACCAAGGGGCATTCGTTTCATAGTCAATGACCTTAAGATCAAAGCTCTCCCATCAGTGCAGCATCAAACGGATAGGTGGTCAGATTTTCATAACCATCCTCGGTGATCAGTACCTGATCCTCAAGCTTGATAGAAAAATCGCCACCGACCTCGCCAACGCAGGCCTCGACACAGAGCACCATTCCGGGTTCCAGCGGGTAGTCATAGGCGCCGGCCACTGCCTTATCCGGATAAGCGACCAGTGGCCATTCATCACACAGGCCCACCCCGTGCATCAGGCAGCCATATTTCTGAGCTTGAAACTTGTCGTCCAGCTGGTGGCAATTCGCGGTCAGCTCGGGGATCATTACACCGGGTTTCAACATCTCCATATTGGTCATGATGTGTTCATGGGCGTGGCGCATGGCATAGACCATATCCGCGCGCGGTTTGTGATCGCCGATCCACCAGCTGCGCGAAATATCGATGCAGATGCCATAAGATCCAATCAGATCTGTATCAAACGAGATGATCTCATTTTGTTGAGTGATCCGGGGTCCGCATTCCTGAAACCAGGGATTGGTGCGCTGGCCTGACGACAGCAGGCGGGTTTCAATCCACTCGCCGCCACGACGGATGTTTTCGGCGTGCAGGACAGCCCAAATGTCGTCCTCACATGTTTTGCCATCGCCAACATTGGCGCGCGCGAAATGCTCCATTTCGGCCACGGCAGTCTCGCAGGCATGATTGGCACAGCGCATGGCAAGGATCTCGTCCATGCCCTTGATCGCGCGGGTCTTTTCAGTGACCTCTTCGCCCTCCATGATCTCGAAACCCTGCGCCTCGAGACTGCGCAGCCCGTGCAGCATGATCTTATCTACGGCCAGACGTTTGTTGTCGCCCGCGTGGGCCTGCATCAAGGTTCGCACTTCGTTGGCAAAGGCATCCGCTGCAACGTCCACTTTGTCGCCTCGGTCAAAGTAGAACAGATCAGCCCCGGATCGCTGTTCGCGCACAAGGGGGTTGAATGTGGACAGGAAGGGTGAGTTTTTATAATCCCAAATCACCATATAGCCATCCGCACAAAGCAGCACAGCGCGGAAGGGATTGTGAGAGTTCCACAGCTGCATATTGGTGCTGTCGGTGGCATAACGGATGTTGAGCGGGTCAAACATCAGCAAGCCGCCATAGCCACGGTCGACGATGGACTGCGTCAACCGCTGCCAGCGGAAATCACGCATCCGGGCCAGGTTTGGCAGCTGCAATCCGGCGTTTTCCCATTCTGTCAACGCAAGCTGAGTTGGGCCGATCTCGATCCGGTTGTTGTCGTTGGGGCTGCCATCCCCCAGGATTTCTCCTCGGGTCGGGTCAATTTTGCGTCTGTCACGGTAATGCTCGGTCATCGTTGGCTTTCCTTGCTGCACAGATGTGTCCAGTCTGTAGCCGTGTAAAAAGAATCGCCGCGCTGAATGCGACTTATTTGACGGTCGTTTTTACACTGTAAGATTGCGACCCAAGGTTATAGCCGACAAGCGAAGCTGCAGGTGCTATGTGGTCGCATGGACCCGATTTTACAAAAACAAATTCCCTATAATCCACTTATGCAAAAGGCATTGCCGGGTATACAACCGCTTGCCATGCAGGATTGGCTGCGCCCGGATGACGTCTTTGCAGCGCAGACCGCAGCACGCGCGCAGCTCCTTGATACTCGGCGCGAGGATGTCTTGATGCTGGATGTGGCGGCGATGCCTGCTGCACAAGAATTGTTGCGCATGGTTTTGGCGCAGCTGTATGCACCAGACAGCCAGCAGGTTCAGCCCGGTGATGGCCCTCCGGTCACGATCAATTGGGAGGACCCCTTGGGGACATTGGGGCGCATTGCCCAGCAGGACTTCTGTATTCTGGAAAAACGCGGTGACGAGCATGTCATGACAGGTGCAGTGCTGTGTTTCCCAGCTAGTTGGCAGTTGGCCGAAAAATTCATGGCTCCGCTGACAGGCATTCACACACCGATCGCCAGCTATGACGCATCCATTGCCGCCCGTGTTCAACGATTGTTCGACGGGGTGCAGCCCGGGCGACCTTTGTGGCGGTTCAATAGCTTGTGGTATCGCGACGCAGAATTGCATCAACCACGCAGGCGTTACAAAGAGCGGGATGACGCCTTTAACGCCACTGCTGGCTACATGCGCAGTGAAAAACAGATGATTATACGGTTGCCCGAAACCCGGGCCGTGGTCTTTTGCATTCACACCTACGTACTGGCCAGAAAAGATTTAGTGGCTCAGTGGGGGACTGGTCCGGCTGCAGAAATAGGGTGACAAAATCCCTATCTGTCAGAGCGAGCCGGAACTTTTCAAAAGAGCAGCGCAAGCGCTTAACGGCGGAATGAGGCTGACCAGGCGATGTTCGCTGCCGCGCATCAGGCCGCCGGCCCATGCGGTAAGTCGTTGATAGGATGCAAGTTTTGCGACGGGTGCCGGAGATTGAAACGCCGAAGCCTGCATCTTTGAACAATGACGCTCCAGCTCGGCTGCTGTCTCTTCGATTGGGGCGAACCGAGGCTGCGCAAGGGTCAGAGGTTGCGGCTGCATCGAATTGACATTGTCAAATGCACTGAGAAATTGCGACCGGGTCAAAGTTGCACTTGGGTCCATCCATTCGACGTGTTCAGCCGCTAGAACCGGCACGAGCCTGTACATAATGATGGCCATCAGCATTTCGCTGAGTTCTGTGTCGCAATGGGTTGGGAAATTAGGCTGCAAGGTGATTTCCACCCGCTGCAGGCTTGGCTGTATCTGGGGCTCTTCCGGGGCGTCTGGTTGATTCCCCATCCGCAGCACCAAGCGATAGTGATCACAGGTAAGCGCAATGACATCGCTGGCACGCGCACTAAACTGATCTACCGAATGGCCATATTCTTCCAGCGTATCGGCAATGATGCAGCTACACTTGGCCAGCGCGCCGCTGGGTATTCCGAAGTAAATTAAGCCGCCATAAATTTGGGTTTTCTGGGCCACCGTCAGGATCCTCCGCTCGGGTTGCTTGTAAGGAAACAATAGAATCCGAAAACGCGGAAAGTGAGGCGGAATACGCGGAAATGCTAAGGAATTGTTTCCGTTTTCACGGTTCAATTGGCTTTTGAAAGAATGTTTATTTTCAACGAGTTAATTTGGCGTGTCAGGTTTTTATGATAGAATTACGGCTGAACCGGGGCAGCGGACGGCCACATTGCTGCCAAATCTGTTACAATCCTGACCTGTGAGCCGGATTGTTTTTCGAGCCCGCATGGGGTTTTGCCCCAAGCCACTGCACGTTTTGCCTTAATCGCAGAAATATGGCGTGGAATAATGTGCCCTACCGGTCAATATCAGCGCCCATAATCGCCAGTGACTGTTGGTAAACGGTGGCGGCGTTCCATTGTTTCAACACCGCATAGTTCGGCTCTCCGGGCTGATAGCCTTTGCCTTTCTTCCAGCCTTTCTTACGCAGAAAATTAGCGGTTGAGGCCAAAGCGTCTGCCATATCATAGAAATCAACCCGCCCGTCGCCGCCCCAATCGACGCCGTACTGGAGCGCATTGCCGGGCAAAAATTGAGTATGTCCCAACTCGCCATGTTTGGCCCCGCGGGTGGCCGCAGTTATGGCGCCCTGATCGACCAGCTTCAACGCGCCTATCGCGTGCGGCAGAAAGAAGTCAGCCCGCCGGCAGTCATAAGCCAATGTCGTGATGGCGGGGACAATCTGACTGTCGCCCATAAAGTGGCCAAAGGCCGTTTCCATGCCGTGAATGGCGATTAGTATTCCGGCTGGTACACCATATTTGCGTTCGAGTGCGGCGTAGAATTCACGGTTACGGGCTTTGCGTTTGCGTCCCTGTGCGACGATTGTTGTCGACCCGCGAAGTTCCATGAATCTTTCCAGCGTATAGCGAAAGCTTTTTTGGTTGCGATCCGCCGAGATTGTCCGGCTGGCGTATTGCGCATTCTGCAGTGCCTGCAACCCTGGCTTTTTCACACCCGCCTTTCGGGCTTCGCGGGCGAAGTCATTCTTCCAGGCGGCAAATCCGGCTGATGTGTTGCCGCAGGGGGCAGCAAGGGCAGGACCTGCAAGGCAGATACAGAACACAGATGAGAACAGGGACAGGCGCATAAAACTGGCTTTCACTAAAATGGACCCTGTTGAGCCTAGTGCCCTGCGCCCGGAAAACCATGGGAATTATGCGCAGGATCTCTCCATTATGAGTTAGGAAAACGCCGTCGCGGCGGAAATGGCTAAGCCGTCAGCAACGGCTGTCAGGGCGTTTTCCTTGTGGACCTTGGCTTTTGGGAAAAGCTGGCGCATCCGTTGATCGATCACCGACATCAGAGAAGAACCGCCAACCAGAACAACCCGATCGACCTGATCAGTCGAAATTCCAGCCAACGCCAGGGTTTCAGCCGCGCCCGCGGCGATCTCATCCACCTGTGTTGCCAGAGAGGTCTGCACTATCTCTGCGGTCAACGGCACTATCAACCCGCGCTCCAGCTCTTTTAGATCAATGCGGGGGGCAGGGTGGTCCGGTTGGTTGCTTTGAATTTTACCACGCTCAACCGCAAAGGCGATATCATGGCCCAGCTCGTCCTCTAGTGTAGCGACCAGCCGTGCCAGTTTTGCTGGCTCGACCGCATTGCTGGCCAGATCCCGTGCCTTATGGCGGCTATCTGCGGCATACAGAAATGGGATCATCTGCCAGGTGGCCAGATCGTTGAAAATTCTGGCGGGTGCCGGCAAGGTGCCCAGGCCAAAGGCATTGCGGATGGCGGTGCCGCGTCCCAAAAGCGGCATCACGTGATCGATGCTTAAGCGGCGGTCGAAATCAGTGCCGCCAATGCGGATACCATAGCTGGCCAGAATCGCGGTCTCACCTGAGTTTTCTTGGCGAAACAGGGAGAAATCCGAGGTGCCGCCACCGATGTCAACGATCAGCCCAAGACCCTCATCCGGAACAGTGGCCCGCGCAGCGGCCTCGGGTTCAAACATGAACTGAACATCCTGAAATCCTGCAGCCAGATAGCAGTCGCGCAGATCGATCTCGGCCTGGGCGTTGCGAGCGTCATCCTTGCTATGAAACCGCACCGGACGGCCCGATAACGCATGGGTGAATTCCTGATAGGTGGCAGTTTCGGCCCGGGTTTTTACTTCGCGCAGAAAACGGGCGATGATTTCGACGAAATTGATCCGCTCCCCATTAAGCCGCCGTTCCTCGCGCAAGAGCGGGGTGCCCAGCAGGCTTTTGAGCGCCCGCATGAACCGGCCCTCTTCTCCGGCGATCAGAGCCTGAGTGGCGCTGGCACCGATGCGCATCCGGCGTGGCTGTTCTTCAAAGAACACCGCCGTGGGAAGGGTCTTTTCTCCGGGTTCCAGTTCAACCAACCAGGGGTGCCCGTTGACTGCGATACCAGCCGCTGAATTCGAGGTTCCAAAGTCAATGCCAAGGGTATTTGGGGCGCTCATCACGGGATCCTGTCAACAGCGGGAAAGCGCGGGGATACAGGGCAGGTGAGAAGGGATCAAGGGCTTATTCAACAGCGATTGTGAGCCCGGTGGAACTGGCGCGGATAAGCTAGCGTAGTTGGGTTACCCTTTTTTGGTTCCTGCGAGTGGAACCAAAAAAGGACGCCCCAGATTGGAGCGCCCTCTTGTCAGTTTAGTATGTGAGCGTGCCCACACCATTTAACTTAGCAGCTGTAATACATGCCAAACTCAACCGGGTGTGGGGTGTGTTCGAACAATTCAACTTCACCCATCTTAAGGGCGATGTAGCCGTCGATCTGGTCTTTGGTGAACACGTCGCCCTGCAGCAGGAAGTCGTGGTCAGCAGACAGACATTCCAGCGCTTCACGCAGGGAGCCGCAGACTGTTGGGATACCTTCCAGCTCTTCTGCTGGCAGGTCGTACAAGTTTTTGTCCATGGCTTCGCCAGGGTTGATCTTGTTCTTGATGCCGTCAAGACCAGCCATCAACAAGGCTGCAAAGCACAGGTATGGGTTGGCTGCTGGATCGGGGAAGCGGGCCTCGACGCGCTTGGCCTTTGGGCTTTCGGTCCATGGAATGCGAACACAACCCGACCGGTTGCGAGCCGAATAAGCGCGCAGAACAGGGGCTTCAAAGCCAGGGATCAAACGCTTGTAGCTGTTGGTCGCCGGGTTGGTGAAGGCGTTCAACGTTTTTGCGTGCTTCAGAATGCCGCCAATGAAGAACAGCGCCTCATCCGACAGATCAGCGTATTTGTCGCCAGCGAATAGTGGCTTGCCGTCTTTCCAGATCGACATGTTCACGTGCATGCCGGTGCCGTTGTCACCATAGATCGGCTTGGGCATGAAGGTCGCGGATTTGCCATAAGCATGGGCCACATTGTGGATCACATACTTGTACTTCTGCAACTCGTCGGCCTGTTTGGTCAGGCTGTCAAAGATCAGGCCCAGCTCGTGCTGACAAGAGGCAACCTCGTGGTGGTGCTTGTCCACTTTCATGCCCAGACGCTTCATGGTCGACAGCATTTCAGAGCGCAGGTCCTGGGCTTCGTCGATTGGGTTGACTGGGAAGTAGCCACCCTTGACGCCAGGGCGGTGGCCCATGTTGCCCATTTCGTACTCGGTGTCGGTATTCCAGGACGCATCGGAGGCGTCGACTTCATAGGACACTTTGTTGATCGAGTTACTGAAGCGCACATCGTCAAACAGGAAGAATTCTGCTTCGGGGCCCATATAGGCCACATCACCAATGCCCGATGACTTCAGGTAGGCTTCGGCTTTTTGAGCGGTGCCGCGCGGGTCACGCTGATAGGCTTCACCTGTATCGGGCTCGACAACCGAGCAGTGAATGCACAATGTTTTCTCAGCGTAGAACGGATCGATATAGGCACTGTCTGTGTCCATGATCAGTTTCATGTCCGAGTTTTCAATCGATTTCCAGCCTTCGATCGACGAGCCGTCGAACATAAAGCCTTCTTCGATGAAATCTTCGTCAACCAGGTCCACGTCGACGGTCACGTGCTGCAATTTGCCACGAACGTCGGTGAACCGGATATCTACATAAGCGACATCTTCGTCTTTGAGTGTCTTGAGAATCGCGTCTGCGCTCATTCCCTTGGTCCTTCTGATTGGATGATCTGTGTCTGTGAATGCTGTGTGTTACAGAGCGTCCGAGCCGGTCTCGCCGGTCCGAATGCGAATGGCTTGTTCGATGGTCGAGACAAAAATCTTGCCGTCGCCGATCTTGTCGGTCTTGGCGGCGTCAACGATGGCTTCGATCGCGGCATCGACCTGATCGTCGTCCAGAACGATCTCGACCTTCACCTTGGGCAGAAAATCCACCACATATTCTGCACCGCGATACAGTTCTGTATGGCCTTTCTGACGGCCAAAGCCCTTGACCTCGATGACCGAGAGTCCCTGTACACCGACGTCTTGCAACGCTTCCTTCACCTCGTCCAGTTTGAACGGTTTGATGATGGCTTCGATCTTTTTCATTCTCGGGCTCCTCACACCTTGTCGCGGTTGGTCAGATCACTTCTTATTAGGAACAGCAATGTATACCGCTACAAGTGTGAGGAAAACACCATTTGCTCGGCGCTCACATGCCTATTTTGGCATCGCTTAGCTTAATTTATGTGCGATATTGAATCGATGAGGCCTTGAGATGACTGAATTGCTAACCGCTGCCCAAATGCGCGCGCTAGAAATGGCTGCAATTGAGTCTGGTGACGTGACCGGGTTGGAGCTGATGGAGCGTGCGGGGCAGGGGGTTGTTGAGGCCATATTTGAGGAATGGCCTGAGTTGATGGGGCGAGGGACCAGCCCCTCGCGCTCCCCGGGATATTTAGAGCCAGATGAAAAGGATCCGCTGCGTGCAGTTGTGCTGTGCGGGCCGGGCAACAATGGCGGCGACGGGTTTGTGGTGGCGCGCTTGTTGAAGGAGCGTGGCTGGGATGTGGAGGTGTACCTGTATGGGGATGCCGAGAAATTGCCGCCAGATGCGAGGGTGAATTTTGAGCGTTGGGGAAAACTGGGAGCGATCTGCGTTCCATGTGAAGATGGCGGATTTAAGTACCCGATAGCTGGAATCGTTGTGGACGCATTGTTTGGTACTGGGCTGACGCGCCCGATTTCTTTGGGTGAGGGATTGTTTGTCGACTTCAACCTCTTGGGCGATCCGGGAATGTCCGGTGGTACAAAAGTTGTTGCGCTGGATTTGCCCAGTGGTTTGTGTTCTGACAGTGGAAAAACGGTTGGACCGGCTCTGTTCGCTGACCTTACGGTTTCATTTCATGCGCAAAAATTGGGATGTGAATTGGGCAACGGGCCTGAGCGCTGTGGCAAAACGGTTGTTAAAGATATCGGCCTTGAGCGTTTTGGTGTGATTGACCACCCACATCATTCGGGCTCAAAAACAGTGGGGGTCACTGCGCATCCGTGGCGTGGGGCTGTTGGAAAAAAGCGAGGCTCACACAAATATGCTAACGGTCACGCGCTGGTCCTGTCTGGCGGACACGGTAACACCGGCGCAGCGCGATTGGCCGCGCGGGGTGCTTTGCGCATCGGGGCGGGGCTAGTCACGTTGGGGTCGCCTCGTTCAGCGATGCTGGAAAACGCCTGCAACCTGACCGCAGTTATGTTGCGCCAAATCGATGGAGCACTGGGGCTGACCGAACTGTTGGAAGATGCCCGCTTTAACGCGATATGCCTTGGGCCAGGGCTGGGAATTCGGGCCGATACCCAGGCAATGGTTTTGACTGTCTTGAAGGAAAACCGGCCGACCATATTGGATGCAGATGCGCTGACCCGGTTTAGTGCCAAGCCAGAGGTGCTGTTTGACGTTTTGCACGAGGACTGCGTAATCACTCCGCATGGGGGTGAGTTTGCCCGGTTGTTCCCGGATATTGCAGAACGGCTGGATGCTCCTGCGACCGTGGGGCCAGCTTATTCCAAAGTGGATGCAACCCGAGAGGCGGCAAAGCGCGCCGGATGCGTTGTCTTGTTCAAGGGACCGGATACAGTCATTGCTGGACCAGATGGGCGTTGTTCCATCAATTCGGCGCAGTATGAGCGGGCCGCCCCTTGGTTGGCCACTGCGGGGGCGGGGGACGTCTTGGCGGGCTTTATCGCAGGTCTGATGGCGCGCGGGTTTGCTCCGATGCAGGCGGCAGAAACGGCGGCTTGGCTGCACGTGGAATGTGCCCGAAAATTTGGCCCCGGCCTGATCGCCGAAGACCTGGCTGAGCAACTGCCTGCCGTGTTTCGGGATCTGGGGCTTTAGGCGGCTGAACGCAGGTTGAGGGCAGTTTCAGTGGCGCTTGCTACCTCTAGTCCGCCGGCATAGATCACATGCAGGCGTTCTAGATGTACCGAGTAGAGATCAAGCATTTGCTGACCCTGATGGCAGATATACTCTCCATCCACCAACGAGGAAGCCGGAACAAGGGCTTGATTGCAACCAAATAGGGCCTGTGCACGCCAGTCTCGGATCAAGATCTGCTGGTTGGCAGGCAGAATCATTTCGTGTTCAGGACGCGTATCGCCCAGCGAGCCTGCTGCAACCGATATGGTTGGACTCATGACGTGCTGGTGAACGACAATCTGGACCCGTACCAGCCCTGCGTCGCGGGTAACGATATGATGGTCGGCCTGGATGTGCTGCACCAGAACTTCACCGCTACGTGTCAACACAACTGTGTCGCGAACTAAACCAGTCATCGGGGCGATGGATGATGACGAATTGCTTATTTCTAAACGCGGTTTCCTGTCCCGCGCAGGCCTATTGGGCTGCGTTTTCATTGCGTTCTCGCTCTGTCTGCCTCAGTTTTTTTCGGTAGAATGTGTGAACGTCGAGAAACTGTCGCGATCTTTTGCCGCCAATCGCAAACAAACTAAGAATATATCAATTTTTGTTGCTGGTACGCCATAAATACTAAAGATGTCGATTTGCTCTCGCATCCTGTGGAAAGCTTTGCTATCAGCGCCGCACGCTAGGTGTAACTGGCGTAAAGTGCGGGTGTGGCGGAACTGGTAGACGCACCAGATTTAGGTTCTGGCGCCGCGAGGCGTGGGGGTTCGAGTCCCTTCACCCGCACCATTTAGGACTTCCCCTTGCGGGATCCCCCCTGAAGCCTTGAACGGTAAGGATATTTTAGGTGTTCTAGCCCCCTCTTTCCGGCAATAGAAAATGCGGTCTGCGAAGGCGAGTTTTAGGACTATGCGACGCAGGGCGATGTGGCCTGAGTCCCATAGTTTCCAAGGGTTTGCGAGGAACGCCAGGACGGGTTCTAGTTTTTCTTCGAAGGTTGCGCTGTCAGAAGCTTGCAACGTTGCTTTTTCGGAAAATCCAGCCTTCTGTTTTCAAGCTCAGCGATTTTGTCTTCGTATCTGGCGATGACGGTGTTGTTGCTGGCAGCCAATATTCGGGTCAGCAGCGCGTCGATTTCTTTTTCGATGTTCATGACTTTGCGTTTGGCGGCGCTTACGATTTCGGCAGATTGGTTTCGCTGATGGTCCCAGGCGTATTTGAGCATTGCCGTGGCCAGGATGAATAGCTTTTGACTGGGTTGGAGTTGTTTGATCAGGTCTCCGACGTCGGATTCCACCTGATTGCGGGCAATGGATTTGCCGTAGCTCGCGTAGGCCTTGGATTGGCAAAGGTAATACGGGTAGCGTTTCGTTTTGCCTTTGGTCCAGCTTGAACGCAGCGGCGTGTTGCAATCGGCGCAGCAGACGAAGCCGCGCAGGGCGAAGTCATTGCCAATATTCTTGCGCATTGGGGCCTTGGCAACGCCATTACGGCGCGCCTGGACCTTCTCGTAGGTTTCGACAGAGATCAGCGGTTCGTGGTAGCCTTTCAGCCAGTTTATCCCGTAGACCTCACTGCAGATATATCCGGTATAAAGAGGCTGGCTGAGGATGTCGGTCACACGCTGTTGGCGAATCTCGCCGTGCTTATTGCGCGGGAAGTCAGGAAACTTCTCAAAGTAGCGTTTCACCTCAGCCTGGGTTTGGAAATGGCCAGAGGCATAGCGCTCGATGGCCTCGCGGATGATTGCATCAAACGGCGGGTTCGGGATCAGAAGCTTGCCATGCCCTTTGACGGTTTCGTAGCGATAGCCGACGGGTGGATTGTGGATCCAGTAGCCAGACTGCATGCGAGCCTTCATCTTCTGGGCGACTTGCCGTCCGTTTTGTTTGCGCTCCAATGCGCCTTGGGCGGCCATGATGGTTTCGATGAACTCACCCTCTGGTGTGTCGTCGAATTTGAAGTTCAGGCATTCGATGCTGGCCCCGCGCAAGCGGAAGGCGTCGCGCAGATCAAGGTGGAAACGGGTATCGCGGGCAAAGCGTTTGAGGTCGTCGAAGATGACGGTAAAACGCTCATTGGGTTGCGCATCTAGAAACGCCAGCAGTAGCCACCATGCCGGGGTGGCGCATAAAATCACCGCCGCCAGTGATCGTATCGGGAAAAACCATGGCGACATCATAGCCTTTGGTGGCGGCAAATTCGCGGCAGCGGACCTCTTGGCTTTGTAAGCCGTGGCCCTCTTCTTCTTGCGTGCGTGAGGAGACCCTACAATAGATAATTGCTTTTTGCGGCGTGTCTGTCATGCGGACTCCTCTTAGGTTACTGGTTTGATGGCCTGGGCGTCCTGCGAGTCTAGCACAGCAGCGTTGAGCAGCGCGGTCAGGTCGATGTCTTTTCCACAGGTTTCTGTGGTGGAGGAGACGTCGCAGCCGAGCTGCATGAAGGCCGAGACGATGGACCAGACAGTTTCGATCAGCTCACGGGCTTGCGCTTCCGGAATGCTGTCGTCGGCCAGCAGTGGCAGCCAATCCTGCCAATCAAAATGGAGTTTTGGCGATGTTGTACGGGTAATTTCAGTGGAAATGGGCGGGGTTTTGGTCGGCATAATAGTCCTTTCATTAAATGGCATGCCTCTCCCGCGTTCACTTTTCTGCCAGCGCGAAAGTGAACAAAAAGAGAACATCTTGCCGGATAAGTGCTTATCTGTCAAGGATTTTATTCCTAGAGATGCTGTAACGCTGACTGTCAGCGGCTTTGCGAAGTGTCGCGCGTCTTGGCTTGTGCGGGCTGGGCACGCCGCCTTTCCTTGAAGGCCTCGCGGTCCAAATCATGGGTTTGATGATGGGCGCGGCGCGCGAGTTCTGAGAGGCCCAACATGTCCTTGGCACGCAGGCTGTTTGTGTCGTGCAGGTTGCCCTCTTTATCCTAGTAACTGCGCGCGACTATGACGGAATGATAGCTGCCGTTCTCTGCTTCGTTGCGCCAAATGGCGGCCTTGAGGCTGCCCTCTCTTAAAACTTCTAAAGGGCGCTTGGGCTGCTTCGTGTTGTCCGACATTTTACGGTCTCCATTCTTTGGTTGGGATTTGAGGTGAGCCGTAGCGGCATGGCGGTGTTCTGACTGCCATCTGGCGTTGAAAGAAGCGGCATCGACGTCAGCACCCACCGAGGCTGGCGGGTTTGGTGCTGGATGCGGTTGCTCCTGGGCCACCATAGACGGATCCGGCAACGGGTGTGGTTGGGCGGTTTCGACATTGCCATTGGCGGCGAACAAACGCTTTAGGCGCAGATGTTGAAGCCGCTGAGCAAAATCGCTGCCCGGCAGATCCGGATGCGCATTGGCGTAGGTGATGGGTTTGGCCATGGCTCAGACCTTGACCCGCGACCACTGGTCGCTTCGATATTGGGGGAGGTGTGCAAAGCGTTGCGGTACTGGTTCAGTAATAACCCGGCGGGTGCGTTGGCCCCAACGGGTCTGCACGGACACACGATCCAGTGGCGGGTGATAAGGATTTGGATGGTAAAGCCCGGTCAGCGCCCTGTCGGTCCAGTAAGGCCTGCGGTCCAACTCAATCGGAAATGGTACGTCCTCGTGGAACAGATAGGCGCGATCCGTGGGCGTGTTGATGATTTCCTCTGGCTGGCGCAGTTGACGGTGTTGTTTGGTCTGGTGCTCTGCGGCAAGGCTGTGATGCGACAGGGCAAACCCGGCTTGCAACGGATCGTCTTCCCAATTCGGCACATCCGCCTCCAGACGTGCTGTGGGCCGCCCGTCGAATACCTCGTCGATGGTCTCAGGATCGATCTTGAGCGGCGAGCTCCTCGGCGTTTCGTACCGCACACCGTGGGCGAGGCCCTCATAGATGCGGTAGGCTGTGAACACGCGAACTTCCTGCGGTGCTAGCTTCAACCGGGCCAATTGGCGTCCGGCCACACAGGCAAATTGTTGTGTCAGCAAATCCGCCTCAGGCTTCGCCCGAATGGTCATTGCCAATAGTGGCGGCAATTCTTCCGTTGCACTTAGCCCATCAACCGTCAGATCAGTGTTTGGCTTGCATGGGGCTTCCACAATGCGCCCGCATCGGGTGCAAAACCCCAGGGTTTGTTCAAGTTCAGACATCTCGTTTCCTTCCCGCGCCGCATCGGCACGTGGTCATGGTCTCGAGATGCCCGGTCGGAGGTTTCAAAAGGGTCGCCACGATCCCTTCGAAGAACAGCTGTGTCCCCGCCGGACATTTCAAGCAGCGGCAGGGTCAGCATCAGTGATTCGGAACCGGCAAGTCTCAGGCTGGTCACCGGCAAAACCGGTCAGGGCATGTTATTTGGATGAATTTGATGGGTTGTCGCGGATATGTTGGTTGCCTAGACCTCACCACGCTTCATCCGCTCAAACATTTCGGTGATCGGTAGGAGCAGTTCAGCATCCGGCTCGACACCCAGGTTTTCACAGAGTTGCACGTAGAATGAACACATGGCGCCCACCCTGAAGCGTTGATCCCCAGAAAGGGCTGCGAATATCGCTTGAACCAGTTTTGGCCGTTCCTCGGGATAATCGATGATAAGAAGGGCCCCGACGCCGCCGGATGCCAGCTTGACGCTGGTATTAGGGTCGCGGATGTCACCGGGAAGGAAGCCAACTTTCCAGCCAAGTTTTTTTAGCTGTAAAGCTGCCTCGGCGGCGAGCCTCGTTTTCCCGACACCACCAGGACCATGGATTAGGTGAATCTTGCACCTTGGATCGGGGTCTTCGGCCCACTCTTTGATATCGGCGATTTCCTGGCTGCGCCCGTATTTTTTCGATACTCCGTTGCTCCAGTGCAGTGCCTCCAGAGGGAGAAGGTTGCCGTTTTCAAACAATGCATCGGTGTCCCTTTCCGGAAAGTCCAAAGATTTCATTCCGGACTCATACGCTAGGCACAGCTTTACATTTCCGAATTGGAAAGCATCAAGGCCATCGCCTTGAGCTGGAGTATCGAGACCCATCCGTCGGAGTTTGTCCTCGAAATGTTGATAGAAAGTAGATTCTTCAAAGAGTTCGCGACTGATCGCGTCTGCATAGCCAGTATCTTCTTCCCCAAATTGAAAATGGTAATAAACGGCTTCAACGGTTAACCTATCGCCGCGCCCTCTCTTGATACTTTCGAGCCTACTTGTGTTCGGCTTACCACCGTCTCGCGGAGAATGTTGCTGCCGAGTTGTACCGGATGTGCCATCGGCTTTGTCAAAAATCTTTTCATAGGCTGCTTCTGCGGCCATCGCTGACAAGGTGTTTTGTCTAAAAGAGATAATTTGAGGTTGAACCGCGGAGAACAGTACAGAGTTTTTTGCCTCAGGAACCAATAGGTCTTGAAATTGCTTGAAAGTAGGAATTTTCACTCTGAATCACTCCGGACAAATCAGCCAGAGTGAGACGTCAAATATCTAGAGTTTCAACCCCTCCGTTCGGAGCGGGCCATGGTTCTCCGTGACTATAGAACTCTTCATGAATGACTTGACCGGTTTTGGGGTCACGTTCAATGATTGCTGGTCCGTCACCACGGTGCAATATGTTCCCACCCAAATCGTGGTACTCTTCATATGTGACAACACCAGTATTGGCATCACGATGTTCGATAACTGGTCCGTCATCGGGGCGGTCAAAGCGGACATGAAGGTACCAATTTTGACATGTCAAATTGCCGGTTTTTAAGTCTCTCTGAACAATTGCAGGTCCGTCTTCACGGTGAGGCTGGCCTAATCGGTAGTATGACTCCTCTGTGAAAATCCCTGATTTGCTGATAGAGCGCCGCGCAGGCAAATTTCCGTCACGATGTGGTATCCCGTCTCTGCGCCAGGATTCCTTTGTGATATTGCCCGTTTCCGGATCGCGCCAGACTTCGGCAGGCACGTCATCGCCATGACGTTTACCATCGCGATGCCAGGCCTCGTACATTATTACACCCGTTTCCTCGTCGGTTTGGCGCTCTAGATAAAATTCTTCGGTTTTTATTTTTGTCTTTCATTACAATATCATACGTTGTGATCACAAATCAAACTTTCTGTATACCTTGGAACTGTTTCGCTCTGCACACCCCAGTGGAAGCGGGGCGCGACTGAATTGCATTCACAGAAATTGTTCCGCCAGCCATTTCGCAGTGCTTTTCTTGCTCTAAGTATTCGGGCCACTACGAATTTACTGAACGACGGGTTTGTCCCAGCGTTTCGCTAGAGTTCGAGACCCCCTTCGTCGAACTAAATTTGCACCGATCTATCCCAAAATGCTATAATGTCACTCGAGGGATATATGAACGAAAGCAGCAAATTAGACACCAAACGACAACAGGATTTCGACGATCTACAGCGTGAAGCTGCAGGTGTTGATGTGGGCCGTATCAGGCGGTTTGTCCATGATGAGGAAACACGCCGGAGGGCAAACGCAAAAAGCGCGAACGTGAAGAGTTCCGGGACCGTTTGATGGAGTTCCTGGCCGATCCGATCTATCGTGCAAAATACAATGGTGTGATGGAAGAGATCCACGAAGTACGCACCGCCACGGAACGGGCTTTGGATCAAATCGCCGATCAACTGGCCGGTACCCTAACGAAAATTCAACAGATGCAAGACGCCGCTGCGCATTTGCCGGACGGAACTAGGGTGTTTCGCGATGAGAACAGCGTTGTACGTCTGGCCGATGGCTCCGAGGTCGAGGGCTATTTGGCCGATACGATTCAATGGACTGGGCTTGAGCCAAGCTTTGAGGATTACACGCAAAAAATCAGTGAACGCGACGACTTGCTGGCCACCCAAATCGAGGTCCAGATTTATGAAACCGATGTTCTCGGCGCTGCTCTCGACAAACTGACGGATCCAGATGATCCGCCAACATTGAATGAGTTGGACCAGATACTAGATAATTCCAACAACGCGATGCCGGACGCGGTACGTAGACATATGGCTGATGTCTCTGGCGAAATCGGACCAAGAACATCACTGGATTCCAGCATGATCCCTCAACTTGGAAATACCTAACTGTCTAACGGGCATTCCCGCAAAATTACCGCCAGAATTACCCCACTAGGGTGGGCTGTATTATATTGCTCAACGGTGTCACGGATCATTTTCACTTCGCTGTCGCCGGATGCGCTCGCAAAATACCAGTAATTGATACAGGTCGCGACGCTGGGATGAGTTTGGCTAAAGACCATCCCTGCCATCGTCACCGAAGTTTCGATGTAATTGTTTTGCCCGGCCTCTGACCATTCCGTAAATTCCGAGCCGGTAAATCCCTCAGCAGCAGATTCTTGTGGATAGATTGCACAGATCGCACTCATCCCGATTGCACCTATACATCCTGTTATGCTGTTCATATTCCATGGTTTTTGTTCAGAATGACTCTTTACGGATTCGACGATCATCGGTAAATAGAAATGGTGGAAATACTGGGGCTTCGCAGTCGGCGATGGACGCAATCGCGACCCCGAACAACCTGATCAGTGAGGATCCTTTACGATCAGGCTCGCCCGATATGGCTAAATCTCGCAACATCGGCTACATCCGAGTGTCCACCAAGGCGCAGGTAGCAGACCGTCAAGTCTTGCAGCTGCAAAATGAATGCGATGAATTCCATATTGAGCACCTTTCAGCAGTGGCTTCGGCCCGCCCGGTTTTTGACAGTGTGTTGGAACGGCTGCGGTCTGGGGATGCGCTGGTTGTGGTTGATCTGGACCGGGCGTTTCGCAGTTCTATCGATGCAATGCTGACAGCTGATGCTCTAAGACAGCGCGGTGTGCATTTCCGTATTCTGTCGTTGCGCATTGACACCAGCACAGCAGAGG